>JANOER010000325.1:0-1833 GCA_031441285.1 Rhodobacterales bacterium | reverse complement strand
CATCCTCGTCTCCGCCGTCGCGCTGATCGACCCCGATGGCCGCGTGCTCCTCGCCCGGCGCCCCGAGGGCAAGTCCCTTGCCGGCCTCTGGGAATTCCCCGGCGGCAAGGTCGAGCCCGCCGAAACGCCCGAAGCCGCGTTGATCCGGGAACTCAAGGAAGAGCTCGACATCGACACCTGGACCAGTTGCCTCGCGCCCCTGACATTTGCCAGCCACAGCTATCCCGATTTCCACCTTCTGATGCCGCTGTTCGCCTGCCGTCGCTGGCAAGGCATCGTCCGCGCGACCGAGGGGCAGACCCTTGCCTGGGTCAAGCCGGACCGCCTGCGCGACTACCCGATGCCGCCGGCCGACCTGCCGGTTATCCCTAGCCTGCGCGACTGGATTTGCCCGGCCGCTCGTCTAGCACTCCGTGCACCCCTCGCCCGGCTCCGGCGTGGTGTGCACGATGTGCTCGCCGCGCGGCGTCCGGAAATGGCGACGCCGGACCAGACGGCCCGGCGTTTCCAGTTTGCCGATGCGGCCGGGTCAGGCCAGCGTGCGCTGGATCTCTTCGCGCTCGAAAATCTCGATCACGTCGTCCTGGCGCACATCCTCGTAGTTCTCGAAGGCCATGCCACATTCCTGGCCCGAGATGACTTCCTTCACCTCGTCCTTGAAGCGCTTCAGCGTCTTCAGCGTGCCCTCGTGGATCACCACATTGTCGCGCAACAGCCGCACACCGGCCGAACGGCGCGCCACGCCTTCGGTGACGAGGCAACCCGCCACCTTGCCGACGCCCGAGACCTTGAAGACCTCCAGGATCCGGGCATAGCCGATGAAGTTCTCGCGCACTTCGGCTTTCAGAAGGCCCGAGGCGGCAGCTTTGATGTCGTCAACCAGATCGTAGATGATCGAGTAATAGCGGATCTCGACCCCCTTCTGGTTGGCCGATTGCCGCGCGCTGGCATTGGCACGGACGTTAAAGCCGATGATCGGCGCTTTCGACGCCTCGGCCAGGGCAACATCGGTGTCGGTAATGGCGCCAACACCGGAATGCAGTACGCGGACGCGCACCTCATCGTTGCCGATCTTCTCCATCGCCTGCACGATCGCTTCGGCAGAGCCCTGCACGTCGGCCTTGATCAGGATCGGCAGCTCCGCCACCGACTGGTCGGCCTTGGCCTTGGCCATCAGCTGTTCCAGCGTGGTGGCAGCCCCGGCCGCGGCGCGCTTGTCCTTGGCGGTCTTGATCCGGTAGTCGGCAATCTCGCGCGCCTGGGCCTCGGTTTCCACGACGTTCAGCGTGTCACCTGCCGATGGAGTGCCGGAAAGTCCCAGCACCTCGACCGCGGCAGACGGACCGGCCTCGGCCACCGTCTCGCCCTTGTCGTTGATCAATGCGCGAACCTTGCCCCACTGTTCGCCGACAACGAAGATGTCGCCCTTGCGCAAGGTGCCGTTCTGCACCAGCACCGTCGCGACCGGGCCTCGGCCCACGTCAAGCTTGGCCTCGATCACGGCGCCCGAGGCGGCCCGATCCGGGTTTGCTCGCAGTTCAAGAAGTTCAGCCTGCAACGAGATCGCTTCCAGAAGGTCATCAAGTCCAAGGCCGGTCTTGGCCGAGACCTCTACGTCCTGCACGTCGCCGGACATGGCTTCGACAACGATCTCGTGCTGCAGCAGGTCAGTGCGGACCTTCTGCGGATCGGCGTCGTATTTGTCGATCTTGTTGATCGCAACGATCATCGGCACCCTGGCTGCCTTGGCGTGGGCGATCGCCTCGATCGTCTGCGGCATCACCGCATCATCTGCGGCAACGACCAGGATGACGATGTCGGTCACCTGCGCCC
>JANOER010000324.1:0-2325 GCA_031441285.1 Rhodobacterales bacterium | reverse complement strand
CACGGCCAACTTGGCCAGCGCAAGGTGGATGTCTGGGACGGCGAACCCGAAGGTGTCTATATCCCGACCGGGATGGAGGCGCAGATGACCTGCCTTTCGGACAGCGCCGAGGTCTTCATCGCCGGCGCGAAATTCGATGAGGTTCTGGAACCCTTCGCCGTGCGCGCGGATGAGATCGACAAGATCCAGTATGGCAGTGACGACACCAAGACCCACCGCAAGATCAAGCACATCCTTGGCACCAAGTATCACGGCCGCGTCGGCCGCCTGCTGGTGTCCGAGCTTTACACCGTCGGCGCGGGCGGCTGGTCCGGCTTTCCCAGCCACAAGCACGACACTGATCGGCTGCCGGAAGAGTCCCGCCATGACGAGACCTACAACTTCCGCTTCAAACCCAACCACGGCTCGGGCCTGCAGATGCTGCAGCGCGTCGACAACGAACCGGGTGACGCCTATCACATCATGGACCGCTCGACCGTGGTTCTGGACAAGGGCTACCACCCGGTCTGCGTCCTTCCAGGCTATGAGATGTATTACTTCACCATCCTTGGCGGCCTCAGCCAGCGCAGCCTGAAGCAGTACTTCCAGCCCACCCACGCCGACCAGCTGGCGACGATCCCCGGCATCATGGACATGGTCGCCAAGTTCAAATGACCCGCGCGACGCTCGCTCAGGTCCTGCAACCCGCCCTGCGCGAAGGCTACGCCGTCGCAGGCTTCGTGTGCCTCGGCTGGGAAGACGCCCGCGCCTTCACCATGGCCGCCGACGCCGAAGGCCGCCCGGTGATCCTGCAAGCCGGCCCCGGTTGCCGCGCCCATACGCCCTTGCCGGTTCTGGGAGCGATGTTCCGCCATCTGGCCGACAGCGTGAGCGTGCCGGTCGTCCTGCACCTCGACCACGGCCGGTCGCTTGACGAGGCGCGGGCTGCGATTGCCGAAGGTTTCACCTCGGTGATGTTCGACGGCTCCAACCTGCCGCTTGACGACAACATCCGCCTGACCGCCGAAGTGGCGGCGCTGGCCCATGCCCATGGCGTCTCCTGCGAGGGCGAGATCGGCTTTGTCGGCTATTCCGGGGGTGCCGCGTCGGCAATGACCGACCCCGCCGAGGCCGCCCGCTTCGCCCGCGAAACCCGGGTTGACGCCATGGCCATCGCGGTCGGAAACATGCATCTGCAACAGGGCCATTCAGGCGGGATTGACGAGTCCGCTGTCGCGGCAATCGCCGAAGCGACCGGCGGCCGGGTTCCGCTGGTCATCCACGGCGGCTCTGGCGTTCCGCCCGATGTCCGCACCCATCTTGCCCGTGCCACCCCGATCTGCAAGTTCAACCTTGGCACCGAGTTGCGTCAGGTTTTCGGCACCGCCCTGCGCCAGACGCTGCAGGACCACCCGCTGGAATTCGACCGCCTGATACTTCTGTCAGCCACCGAAGCCCCGATGCTGGACCGCGCCCGCACCATCCTTCGCGGCCTCGGCTGAAGTCGGTCACCCTCACCCCCGGCGATTGCCGTATCCGCCCTTGCGTGCTATCTGCCCGCCGAACCCAAGGATCAGGAGAGCGCCGCATGGCCGCCGATTATATCGTCAAAGACATTGCCCTTGCCGAATTCGGCCGCAAGGAACTTACCATCGCCGAAACCGAAATGCCGGGCCTGATGGCCTGCCGCGAGGAACTCGGGACGACTAAGCCGCTGAAAGGCGCGCGGATCGTCGGGTCGCTGCACATGACGATCCAGACTGCCGTGCTGATCGAAACGCTGACCGCCCTTGGCGCGGACGTGCGCTGGGCGTCGTGCAACATCTTTTCGACCCAGGACCACGCTGCAGCCGCGATTGCTGCAGGCGGAACGCCGGTTTTCGCGGTCAAGGGCCAGACGCTGACCGAACATTGGGATTACCTCGACCGCTCGTTCATGTTCCCCGCCGATGAAGATGGGGTCGGCGCCAACATGATCCTCGACGACGGCGGCGATGCCACGCTTTACGTCCTTCTGGGCGCTCGGGCCGAGGCTGGGGAAGAGATCCTGCCCGTGCCGCAGTCCGAAGAAGAAGAAGTGATCAAGGTCCAGATCCACAAGCGCATGAAGGCAAGCCCAGGCTGGTTCACCAGGACCAAGGCCGCTATCAAGGGCGTCAGCGAAGAAACCACCACCGGCGTCCATCGCCTGTATGATCTGCACAAGAAGGGCGAACTGCCCTTCCCGGCGATCAACGTCACCGACGCCCAGCGCCGACTCGCGCAAGGTCGTCTCGATCGTGTTCGCCGACCTCGTCGGATCGACGGCGCTGCACGAGCGTCTCGAACCCGAGTCCGCGCGCGGCT
>JANOER010000323.1:0-13616 GCA_031441285.1 Rhodobacterales bacterium | reverse complement strand
GCGCTCCTGAAGATCGACGTGATCCTCCACGCCTTCTTCCTGCCCCAACACCAGAACGCCCGCTACACGTGACCGCCGCTCCGACGCTGGAACTCCTCCATCCGCTCCCCCTCCTCTACGAGGCCGCGGCGCATCCGCTGCCTGATTTCGAACTGGTGGATCCCAAGGCACTCCCCGCCGCCGCGCACCGCCTGCTCGTCCACACGGGCGACATGACTTCGAAGCTGGAGGAATTCTTCCACGATGAAATGGCGCTGCGCGTCCTCCGCTGCGATCACACGCCCGAGCACTACCGGCGCGAGGTGGTCCTCTATTGCGCAAAATCCGGTCAGGCGGTCGAGTACGGAGCCATCGAAATCGCGCTCGGATCTTTCGACGAAAAGCTCCGCGCCGAAATCGTCCTCGGCCACTCGCCGCTCGGCGGATTGCTGAACCGTCACGGCGTCCGCTACCGCAGCCGTCCGCGGGGATTCCTGCGTGTTGCGCCTGATGTCCGGCTCGCCGGGCTTTTCCAACTCCCCGCGCCCGTCTCGCTCTACGGCCGCACGAACCAGCTCCTCGACGCGCAGGATCGAGTCCTCGCGAGCATCGTCGAAGTGCTGCGCCCGGTCTGAAACCTCGGGTGGAGTACTCGATCGAGTGCTCCACGCAGGAGTGATCGCGCGGCAGCGCAAACCGAGCACGCACTCAACCCTTGTCGTCCCCGCAGCGACACTCCACTTTCGCACCATCCTATCAACCGTCATGCCCACCGATCCCTTCTTCGTCGCCCAAGGAACCGCGGAACTCTATTTCCTCCCCCAGATGGCCAGCCGGCACGGCCTCATCGCCGGCGCGACCGGCACGGGCAAGACGGTCACGCTCCGAACGCTCGCGGAAAATTTCAGCGTGCAGGGGCATCCGCGTGCGCGGCAGCATCAGCGCGCCCGGAAGTGGGAAGACGGAGACGATGTCGGGCAGGTCGGATGCACTGATCATGGAGATGGAACTAGTCCGGGCTTTGGTTCAGGCAAATATCATCGACGACAGGCGACGACGCCCGGCGAGCACGATCGGATCCTGCGGTTTCAGCGCATCGAAAATGATGAAAAGCTGGGATTTGGCGGCCCCGTCGTTCCATTCCCGATCCCGGCGAAAGAGGTCGAGAAGTTCGTCGACGGCCTCTGCTGGCTTGTCGGCGGCCAGAAGGGCGGCGGCAAGATCAAATCGGGCCTGATGGTCGTTCGGGTCGGCCGCGACGGCGGCGCGCAGGTCGTCTTCGGGGCCGGCATTGGCGGCTTGCCGGGCCAGTTCAAGCTGGGCGCGGGCGGCATCAAGCTCTTTCGCCTTCGCAAGAACTGCCGGCGCCGCGTCAAGGAACTCTTGCGCCTGGTCAAGGTTGCCCATTGCGATGTGCGACCGGACCAGACCGCCATAGGCCTGCGCATTGTCAGCGTCTTCGCCAAGGATGGCGGCAAAGGTTTCGACAGCGTCGAGCACGGCGCCTTCGGTCAGCATGTCCTCGGCGGCCTGCAGCGCCTCGACAAGACCGCCATCGCCGGCCAGGGCGGCGGCGCGGTCGACGAAGGCCTTGAGTTCCGACGCCGGGACCACTCCCTGGAAGGCGTCGACCGGCTGGCCTTGCCAGAAAGCGTAGACCGTCGGGATCGACTGGATTTGCAGCTGAGACGCGATGCGCTGGTTCTGGTCGACGTCGACCTTGACCATGCGGACCTTGCCATTCGCCGCCTTGACGGCGGATTCAAGCATCGGGCCAAGGGTTTTGCAGGGGCCACACCAGGTGGCCCAGAAATCGACGATGACCGGAATGTCCCGGCTGGCCTCGATCACGTCGGCAAGGAACGTGGCCTCGGTCGTGTCCTTGATCAGATCGGTCGCAGGTTGTGGTTTTTCGCCAAGACCCAGCATAGGTGCCCCCTTTCGGTTTGTCTGCAGCCTATATGAGCGTTCGCCGCTGAAAGGCCAAGGGGGCGCTCATCAGGCCTGACGGCCTTCTTCGCTGGGGCAAGAGGCGCAGGTGGCCAGGTGGTCGTCCACCAGTCCGGCGGCCTGCATGAAGGCATAGGTGATGGTGGGGCCGACGAAGGTGAAGCCCTCGGCCTTGAGCGCTTTCGACAGGGCTTCGGAGGCAGGGGTGCGGGACGGAACCGCTGCCATGCTGGCCGGGCGGTTCCGGATCGGGTGACCCTCGACGAAGGACCAGATGAAGGCGGCAAAGCCCGGCCCGGCTTCGATCCGCAGGTAGGCCCGGGCACCCCGAAGCGTGCCTTCGATCTTGCCGCGGTGGCGCACGATGCCGGGATCGGCGAGCAGGCGAAGAATTTCGGGCTCGCCCCAGGTTGCAAGGACCGCCGGATCAAAGCCGGCAAAGGCCGTGCGGAAGGCCGCACGCTTGCGCAGGATGGTGATCCAGGACAGCCCGGCCTGAAAGCCTTCAAGGATCAGAAGCTCGAACAGGGTGCGCGAGTCATGCGTGGGGCGGCCCCATTCGTCGTCGTGGTAGGCGACGTACAGCGGATCGGTGCCGCACCAGGGGCAACGTATCAAATTGGCGGGAGTTTCCATCGGCGCACCTGTCAGGCGAGGGTGGGAAGCACTGGAACAAAATAGGAATGTTAGGACTGGGTTTACCCTTGCGGTTCTAAGGTGTCGACAGGGATTCGATCCAGGCCCGGGGGATGCGCATGAGCTTCATGAAAGAGCCGAAATCGTCGAAGTTCGACCGGGATCCTGCACTTGCCAGCCCGCTGGACGCCGCAGCTGCCGCGCAGGATGAAGAGACGATTTCCCAGGTCGCCTCGGCTTTGGCGGAACGGCGGATGCGGCTGGCCTTCCAGCCGGCGGTCTATGCGGCAGACCCGACGATCATCGGGTTCTTCGAAGGGTTTATCCGGCTGTTGAATCGGCGGGACATGATCATCCCGGCGCGGGATTTCATGGGGGCGGTGGAACAGCACGAACTGGGGCGCGAGATCGATTGCGCTGCGCTGCGCATGGGCCTGATGACGATGCAGCGCAATCCGCAGATCCGGGTGTCGATCAACATGTCGGCACGGTCGGTCGGCTATCGCCCCTGGGGGACGATCCTGCGCAAGGCGTTGCGCGATTCGCCGCGGCTGGGCCACAGTCTCATTCTTGAAATCAATGAAAGCTCGGCAATGCAGGTTCCCGACGTGCTGCGCCCCTTCATGAAGGAAATGCGCTGCCATGGGATCGTGTTCGCGCTGGATGACTTCGGCTCCGGGATGATGTCGCTGCGCCTGTTGCAAGAGTTGCGGTTCGAGATCGCGAAGCTTGATGGCAAGCTGGTGAAGGCGGTTGATACGACTGTGGACGGACAGGTCGTGGCGCGCGCGGCCATTGCTGTGGCGCAGGAAATGGGGATGTACCTTACCGCGGAAGCAGTTGAGACCGAAGGCGAAGCGACATGGTTGCGTGACGCAGGGGTTGGTTGTCTTCAGGGGTATCTTTTTGGTCCGCCGACGGTCACTCCGGACTTCCGGGCCTTCCGGCATGGTCGGCCCGGACCGGGCGCCGAAGAACCCGCGCTCAACGCGTAGGGTCATGACTGCCGGGACGGGGCGGATGCACTTGTGCCGATAACGAAGGCGATCCCGCAGGCAAAACCTAACATACGGGCAAGGTGCTTGCGACCGGATCTCGTGCAATCCAGCCCTGGACGGCGCAGGGGAGCAGGCCAACCTGCTGCTACAATTCCTGCGTGAATGGTTGGGGCGCGATCGGGCAAGGCCGCGCTGACAAAACGACGATTCGGAACTGCGCACGCACGACGACCTGATCCGAAACCCGGCCTTCGACCGGACGCAAACGCGATGCGAACCACGTCGAAAGGTGTTGGCTGTCCGGCTGTTCGTGGCTTTGACCGACGTCCACAACATGGGTAAACTGACGGGCGCCCCGATGTCCTGACCTTTCTGCGACCCAAGGTCGGCGGCAGCCGTCAGGATCTGCCGCCGAATCACGCTCGGCCTGGGCACTGCGGTCGGAAATGTGCGAAGTCCGGACAGGCGTCCGGCTATCCGTCCAGCCGGATCCGCGCGTTTGCCGGGTCGAACGGGCTGTCTTCGGTCACGACCGCATCCCATTCCCTCAACTGCATCTTGACCTTCAGCCGTGTCCCCGGTTCCGCCAGCGCGGCAGGGACGTAACCCATGCCGATCTGCTTGCCAAAGGCGACGGAATACCCGCCCGAGGTCAGGCGGCCGACCTTCACGCCGTCATGGATCAGCGCCTCCTTGCCCCAGGGATCGGCATCGGCAGGGCCGTCGATCAGGACCGTCACGCATTTCGACCGGATGCCGGTGTCCAGCATCTTCGCCTTGCCACGGAAGTCCTTGGTCAGGTCGACAAAGCGGTCAAGTGCTGCCTCAAGCGGCGTGGCATCGCGGCCAAGTTCGTTGCCGAAAGCGCGGTAGGATTTTTCCTGCCGCAGCCAGTTCTGCGCGCGGGCGCCGACCGGTTTCAGCCCGTGCTTTTCCCCGGCCTTCAGGAGAAGATCCCAGAGATAGCGGCCGAATTCGACAGGGTAGTGCAACTCCCAGCCAAGCTCGCCGGTATAGGCCACGCGGATGGCGCGGACCGGGCACATGCCCAGTTCGATGTCGCGCCAGGAAAGCCAGGGAAAGCGCTTGTTGGACAGCACGGTTTCGGGGTCGTGGTCCTTGACGATGTCCTTCAGAAGCGCGCGGGCGTTCGGGCCGGCCAGCGCATAGACGCCCCATTGGGTGGTGATGTCGTGGATTTCGATCGCGCCCTTGCCCTCGGCCATCCAGTCATCGGCGGATTTTTGCAGGAAATCATAGTCATATGCCGTCCAGGCCCCGGCCGAGATCAGGTAGTATTCATCCGCTTTCAGCCGGACGATGGTATATTCCGTGCGGGTTGTCCCGTGGTCGGTCAGGGCGTAGGTCAGGTTGATCCGGCCCAGGTTCGGCAGCTTGTTGCAGGTGAAATGGTCAAGGAAGGCCGTCGCACCCGGCCCGCGCACCAGGTGCTTGGTGAAGGCCGAAGCGTCGATGAGGCCAACGGTGTTGCGAACCGCCTCGGCCTCGGCCTTGGCATAGGGCCACCACGCGCCACGGCGGAAGCTGCGGCTGTCGTGGTCGAAACCGGGGCCTGCGTCCGTGGGCCCGTAGTAGTTGGGTCGCTCCCAGCCGTTCACCTGACCCATCTGCGCGCCAAGGAGCAGCTGGCGGTCATAGGCAGGTGCGGTGCGGAGGGGGCGGGTGGCGGGGCGTTCTTCGTCCGGGTGGTGCAGGATGAAGACGTGGTCGTAGCATTCCTCGTTCTTGCGGCTGGCATATTCGGTGGTCATCCAGGTGCCGAAGCGCTTGGGGTCAAGGCTGGCCATGTCGATCTCGGCCTCGCCTTCGGTCATCAGCTGGGCGAGGTAGTGGCCGGTGCCGCCCGCCGCCGTGATGCCGAAGCTGAACCCTTCAGCCAGCCACATGTTGCGCAGGCCAGGCGCGGGGCCGACCAGCGGGTTGCCATCGGGGGTATAGCAGATCGGTCCGTTGTAATCGTCCTTGAGGCCCACGGTTTCCGAGGACGGAATGCGGTGGATGAAGGACATGTATTCCGCCTCGATCCGTTCCAGATCCAGCGGGAAAAGATCGGCGCGGAAGCTCTCCGGCACCTCGTAGGGGAAACGCGCCGGGGCGCCCTTCTCATAGGGGCCAAGGATCCAGCCGCCGCGTTCTTCGCGCACATACCACTTGGCGTCGGCGTCGCGCAGGACCGGGTGCTGCGGGTTGGTCTTGCGCCATTCGACAAGGGCGGGGTCTGGCTCGGTCACGATATACTGGTGTTCAACGACGACGGCGGGGGTCTTGATCCCCAGGAGCCGTGCTGTGCGCTGGGCATGGTTGCCGGTGGCGGTGACGACATGTTCGGCGGTGATGTCGAAGCGGTCGTCCGAGGCCACAAGGTTACCGCCCTGTTCGACCATGCGGGTGCAGGACACGATCCATTCCGACCCCGTCCAGCGGTAGCCGTCAACCTGAACCTTGCGCTCGAACGTGCAGCCGAACTGCCGCGCGCCCTTGGCCATGGCCTGCGTCACGTCCGCCGGATTGATGTAGCCATCCTGCGGGTGATACAGCGCGCCGATCAGGTCTTCGGTGCGCAGAAGGGGCCAGCGGTCCTTCATTTCCTTCGGCGTCAGGAATTCATGGTAGACCCCTGCGGTTTCCGCGACCGAGGAATACAGCATGTATTCATCCATGCGCTGCTGCTGTTGCGCCATCCGCAGGTTGCCGACGATGTAGAAGCCCGGGTTAAGACCCGTCTCGGCCTCAAGCCCCTTGTAGAAGTCGACGCTGTACTTGTGGATGTGGGTGGTCGCATAGCCCATGTTGAACAAGGGCAGAAGCCCCGCCGCGTGCCAGGTGGATCCGGCGGTCAGCTCGTCGCGCTCGACCAGCATCGTGTCCCAGCCGGCCTTCGCCAGATGATAGGCAATCCCGGTGCCGACCGCGCCGCCACCGACGACCAAGGCTTTGACGTGGGTTTTCATCGGGCAGGCCTCCGGCAATGGTTTGCACCTATCTGCCAGACCGGCGCCAGACCGGGCAAGTCCACCCGACCTTTGGCGTCTGAAAACGACATGAGGGCGGATTGCGACCTTGGGACGGCCCACCGCATCAGCCTCGAATCAGCCCCGCATCAGGGCCGCAAGGCTGGTTGTCTGCGCGTCGCTGGTGCGGTGCAGGTCTGCAAGCGGCATCGCATCGGCCTTCACGAAGTCGATGAACATCTGGTTCAGCGTGTTGAACACGATCTGGCCAAGCACCCCGGCGTCAAGGTCCTGCCGGGCATGGCCGCGCTGTTGCAAGGCGGCAATCAGGTCGCAGACCTGGGCCGAAAGCATCGCATCAAGTTCGGTGTAGCGTTGGGAAAACGGGGTCCCCGGCGCCTCGATCGAGAAGGCCATCGCCTTGCGCCACATCTCTTTCGACAGGTAGTTCAGCGAATGGTCGTAATACAGGCGGATCAGCCCGGCCAGCGCCTGCCCGGTGCCGGCGGGCGGGTTGGTGACAAGGGCGCGGCCAGCCTCGACGACTTCCTCCACCTCCATCGACACGATGGCCAGAAGAAGATCGCCCTTGGTGGAAAAGTAGTTGTAGCAGGTGCCGGCAGACACCTCGGCCGTGGCTGCGATGTCCTCGATCCGCACGGCGTCGTAACCCTGCGCGCGAAACAGGCGCGAGGCGGCATCAAGGATGCGCCCGGTCCGGTTGGCCTTCTGTTTTTCGCGCAGCCCGGTCATGCGGTTTCCAAATCGCCCATTATTTGATGTTGACTTCAAAAATGAACGAACTCAATCCTTTTCAACAGCGCCCGCCAGAGGCCCCACCTGACATGGAGAACGTCATGACCCGGAGTTTCCGCCTGTCCACCACCTCGCTTGCCCTTCTGCTGGCCGCCTCGCCCGGTCTTGCGCAGGACTTGAACGCGCTGGTCTGGTGCGACCACACCGACCCCACGCTGATCGAGCCGTTCGAGCAGAAGTTCGGCGTCAAGGTGAACCTGAAGGAATACGAAGGCACGGCGGCTGGCCTTGCGATCCTTGAACAGTCGCAGCCCGGCGACTGGGATGTGCTGGTGATCGACGCGGTGGACGTCGGCCGCGCGGTCGAGGCCGGGCATCTGGCGGAACTGCCCGCCGACAAGCTGGCGACGGCGGATTTCTTCCCGGAGCTGGTGATGGCCGACAACAACACGGTCGGCGGCAAGACCTATGCCGTCACCGAAAAGTTCGGCTACAACACCATTTCCTACGACAAGTCCAAGGTAGATCCCGCGGACATGGCGGACATGGCCACCCTGACCTCGGGCAAGTATGACGGGCGGATCGGGATCTACGACTACTACCTGCCGGTGCTGGGTCTGGTGGCGCTGGGGCAGGGGATCAACACGGCGGACATCTCAGCCGACAATCTTGGGTCGCTGAAGGATCCGCTGATGGCGCTCCGCGGGGCGGCAAAGCAGGTGTCGGACGTGGTGTCGGCCCAGACCGCGCTGGCGACGGGCGAGGTCGATATCGTGGTCGGCGGCGGGGAGTGGCTGACAGCGGTGCTGGCCTCCGAGAATGCGAACCTTGACTGGACGATCCCGAAACAGGGCGCCCTGCGCTGGGCGCAGTCGATCGGGGTTGTCGCGGGGTCGACCCAACCCGACCTCGCGCTGGAGTTCGTGAACTACATCACCTCGCCAGAGGGGCAGGCGCGGCTGGCCACGTCCTCGTGCTACTGGGGGATGCCCGCCAACGCCAAGGCGGGCGAGGCGCTGACGCCCGAGCAGAAAGCGGTGCTGCGCTGGGACCAGCAGCCGGAATTCCTGGCCCGCGCCCAGCTGTATCCGATCCCGGATGCCGCCCTTGATACCGCGATGCAGGATCTGTGGACCCAGATGCTGGCCCAGTAGGCCCGCACGATGTCGCTTGCGGGACAAGACCGCCGTCTAGGCTGGGGCCTGATCGCCCCGGCGCTGATCTGGACGGCGGCGTTCTTCATTCTGCCGTTCCTCGCGATGGTGGCGCTGTCCTTTGCCCACATGGACGGGCGCGAGGCGGTGCAGGGCTTCGATCCCGGCAACTATGTCCGCATCTTCACCGACCCGACGATGCTGGGCGCACTATGGAACAGCCTTGAGATCACGGCAGTCGTGACCGTGATCTCGGTCATCCTCGCCTACCCCCTTGCCGCAATCATCGCCTTTCGCGTGCCGGCGCGGTGGCAGCGGCTGGCGCTGTTGCTGGCCGTGCTGCCGTTCTGGACCTCATATGTCGTGCGGTCCTATTCCTGGCTCTTGGTGCTGGGGCAGAACGGGGTTTTGAACAAGGCGCTTCAAGGCCTTGGGCTGATCGCCGAGCCGCTGGAGATCGCCTCGACCCGCGCCGCAACCGTGATCGGCTTCGTGCATTTCTTCGTCATGCTACTGACCCTGACGATCTACGCCAACCTGATCCAGTTGTCGCCAAACTATGCCCGCGCCGCGCAGGACCTTGGGGCGAACCGCTGGCAGACCTTCACCCATGTCATCCTGCCCCTTACCCTGCCGGGGGTGGTGACCGGGGCCTTCCTGACCTTCGTCCTGTGCATCGGCGATTACATCACGCCGCAGATCCTTGGCGGAAACGCCGAGCTGACTTTGCCGCAGCTGATCATGCTGCAACTGGGGCGCAGCGGAAACTTCCCCCTCGCATCGGCGCTTAGCGTGGTGTTGATGGCGGTGGTTACGCTGGCCTATTTCGCCAGCAGCCGCTGGCTGCGGCTGGACCGGGTGTAGACCATGCGCATCCTGTCCTGGGCTTACCTTACCCTCGCCTACGCCTTCGTCTTTCTGCCGGTTTTCGTGCTGGTGGTGTTCAGCTTTCAGGACGGCCGCCTGCCGGTGCCGCCGTTCAAGGGCTTCACGCTGGACTGGTATGCCAAGGTCATCGGCGACGAAGCGCTGATGGCGGCGCTGGTGAATTCGCTGCTGGTTGCGGTGATCTCCTCAGCCGTGGCGCTGGTGCTGGGGTTTCTTGCGGCGCATGCGCTGGCAAGGGTGCGGCTGCCGGGGTCGGCCCTGCTGCGCGGGGTGCTGATTGCGCCGATGACGGTCAGCTACCTGATCATCGCGCTGGGCCTCTTGACCGTGTTCAACCAGCTCGGGCTCCGCCCGTCTCTGTGGGCGACCGGCATCGGGCATATCGTCATCAATCTGCCTTTGTGCTTTGCCATCAGCTATGCCGCGATGGGCGACCATCAGAAATCCGCCGAACGCGGCGCGCGCGATCTTGGCGCGGCCGAATGGCAGGTGCTGGCGTTGGTCTCGGCGCCGATGCTGGCGGCCCCGCTTGCCGCCGCCTTCTTCCTGTCGGTCACCTTCAGTTGGGACGAGTTCATCATCGCCTTCCTGCTGACCCGCTTTGACGTGACCCTGCCGGTCGAGATCTGGTCGATGCTGAAATCGGGCTTGTCACCCGCGACCAATGCTGTCGGGTCGCTGGTGTTCCTTGTCTCGGTAACGCTGGTGATCCTGCTGGAGCTTACCGTCTTCCGGAGGGCGAAATGACCGCTGGCGTGTCCATTCAGGCCGTCTCGCAGCGCTATGGCCCGGCCACAGCCCTTGATACCGTCAGCCTTGAGATCGCGGCGGGCGAGTTTGTCGTGCTGCTGGGGCCGTCGGGCTGCGGCAAGACCACGCTTCTCAACATCATCGGCGGCTTTGCCGAGCCGACCGAGGGGCACGTGCTGATCGGGGGCCGCGACATGGCCGGGGTTGCGCCGAAGGACCGGCCGACGACCACGGTGTTTCAGGACTATGCCCTCTTTCCCCACATGTCGCTTTGCGACAACGTGGCTTTTGGCCTGCGGATGCGTGGCACCCCGCGCGCGGCCCGGACAGCGAAGGCAATGGCGATGCTGTCGCTGGTCGGGCTTGACGGGCGCGGCGACCGCCGCCCGCACGAGCTTTCGGGCGGGCAGCGGCAGCGGGTGGCCCTTGCCCGGGCGCTGGCAGTGGAACCGGAGGTGCTGCTGCTGGACGAACCCCTTGGCGCGCTGGACCTGAAGCTGCGCCGCCAGATGCAGGAAGAGCTGAAGACGATCCAGCGCCGGGTCGGGACGACCTTTGTCCACGTGACCCACGATCAGGAAGAAGCGATGGCGATCGCCGACCGCATCGTGGTGATGAACGCCGGGCGGGTCGAGGATTTCGCCCCCCCGCGTGAGGTGTACCTGCACCCAAAGACCCTGTTCACCGCCGGGTTCATGGGCGAGGTGAACCACATCCCTGTCGCCTCCGGTCAGGCAGCGTTCGGGCCGATGCCGGTGCCGGACGGGACGCTGTGCATCCGGCCCGAAGCGATCAGCGCGGCGGGGGCGCTGCGGATCGGGCCGTGCCGGGTCACCGATCTGGCCTTCTTCGGCACGCATGTGCGGGCGCATGTGGTGCCGCTGGCCGCTCCAGACTTGCAGCTGGTGGTGCATCTGCCGCAGTCTGCGGCAACCGCGGTCGGCGCGGTGCTGGACCTTGGCGCGGAAAGCTACGTGGTGTTGCAGGCATGAGGGCAAGGCCGGAAGACTGGTGGCGCGTCCGCAGCATGGGCGATGGCGTCACCCATATCGACGAGCCGCACATCCGCGAGTTCTACCGCTGCAACGTCTGGCACGTCCGGGGCCGCGACACCGACATGCTGGTTGACAGCGGGATGGGCGTCGTCAGCTTGCGCGACCGGGTGCCGCTGGTCACAGAACGCCCGGTGC
Organism: Rhodobacterales bacterium; assembly: GCA_031441285.1. Classification (GTDB taxonomy): domain Bacteria; phylum Pseudomonadota; class Alphaproteobacteria; order Rhodobacterales; family Rhodobacteraceae; genus Tabrizicola. Next base: position 2,343 of record JANOER010000323.1, on the reverse strand, counting down.
AGGCTGTCGCCAGCCATACCCACTTTGACCACATCGGCCTGCATCACGAATTCCCCTGCCGCCTGTGTCACGGGGCCGAGGCGCATCTCTTGCGCGCACCCACGCGGTAAAACACCTTTGCCGACAAATATGTGACCGAGGACATCTTCACCACCCTGCCGCCGGACCCCTTCGCTTGCGCGACCTATGCCGTGAAGGCAGCCCCGGCGACGCGGCTTTTGTGGGACGGCGATACCGTGGACCTTGGCGACCGGCGCTTCGAGGTGATCCACACTCCGGGCCATTCCCCAGGCGGTATCGCGCTGTGGGAGGCCGCGACGGGTATCCTCTTTTCCGGCGATATCGTCTATGATGGCGAGCTGATCGAGGGCGCCAGCGACCTGGAACAGACGCAATATGTCCGTTCGATGGAGCGGCTGCTGGCCCTGCCGGCGCGGGTGGTGCATGGCGGGCATTTCCCAAGCTATTCGGGTGCGCGGCACCGCGAGATGATTTCGGACTGGCTAAGGGGAAAAGGCAGATGACAGGGTTCAACCTTCCGCTGGGCGGCAACGACATGCCACGCTTTGGCGGGCCGGCAACGATGATGCGGCTGCCCTCGGCTGGCTCGGCGGCGGGGCTGGATGTGGCTTTCATCGGCGTGCCGATGGACCACGGCACCAGCAATCGTCCTGGCACGCGGCTGGGGCCACGGCAGATCCGGGACGAAAGCCGGATGCTGCGGCCCTACAACATGGCCACCGGCGCGGCCCCCTTTGATCATCTGCAGGTCGCCGATATCGGCGATGTGGCGATCAACACCTTCGATCTGAAAAAGACGGTGGACATCATCACCGCGCAGTACCGCGAGGTGCTGTCGCACGGCGTGATCCCCCTGACCCTTGGCGGCGACCACACGCTGACCTGGCCGATCCTGCGGGCGGTGAAGGAACGGCACGGGCCGGTCGCGCTGATCCACATCGACGCCCATGCCGACATCAACGACACCATGTTCGGCGAGACAGTGGCGCATGGCTGCCCCTTCCGCCGCGCCTGGGAGGACGGGTGCCTGATCAACGACAAGGTGTTCCAGATCGGACTGCGCGGCACCGGCTATGCGCCCGAGGATTTCAACTGGGCGCGCGGGCAGGGCTGGACGGTCGTGCAGGCCGAGGAGTGCTGGCACAAATCCTTGACTGGGCTGATGGCGCAGGTTCGGGCGAAGATCGGCGCGGCACCCGTCTACATCACCTACGACATCGACAGCCTGGACCCCGCCTTTGCCCCCGGCACCGGCACGGTCGAGCCGGGTGGACTGACCACCTGGCAGGCGCTGGAGATCATCCGGGGCTGCGCCGGGCTGAACATCATCGGCGGCGATCTGGTCGAGGTCTCGCCGCCCTATGACCCGGCGGGCAACACGGCGCTGATCGGGGCGAACCTCCTGTACGAAATGCTGTGCGTCCTGCCGGGCGTGCCGCAGGCGCCGTCGCGCTTCTCGGGGCTGACCTTCTGAAGTAGCGCGACAGGACCGGATCTGGCTCCGGTGTCTGGACGCCCGGATGGTCCAAGGCGTCGAACAGGGACAAAAATGGGATTGATCGAAGACCTGCAAGCTATTGTCGGGCCCGGACAGGTGCTTTGCGGCGCAGACATGTCCCGCCATGCCCGCGACTGGATGGGCAAGTATCACGGAGCGCCCCTGGCGGTGGCGCGGCCGGCCGATACCGCCCAGGTCGCGGCCTGCGTCCGGGCAGCGGCGGCGCATGGTGCACCGATGGTGCCGATCGGCGGCAACACCGGCCTTGTCGGCGGGACGATGACCAACGGCGGCCTGATGATCAGCCTCGAGCGGATGAACCGCATCCGGGCCCTGAAGCGTGACGCCCGGCTGGTGGTGGCCGAGGCCGGCGTGATCCTGACCCGCCTGCACGAGGCGGCCGGGGCGGAGGGGCTGTACTTCCCGCTGTGGTTCGGCGCGCGGGGGTCGGCCATGCTTGGCGGGGTCCTGTCCACCAATGCCGGCGGGTCGAACGTGTTGCGCTACGGATCGACCCGCGCGCTTTGCCTGGGACTTGAGGTGGTGCTGGCCGACGGGCGGGTGCTGAACCTGATGAGCGAGCTGCACAAGGACAATTCGGGCTATGATCTGAAGCAGATGTTCATCGGCGCTGAAGGCACGCTGGGCATCATCACCGCTGCGGTGATGAAACTGGTGCCGGCGCCGCTTGCCCATGCCACCGCGACGGTCGCGGCGCGGTCGCTGGCGGATGCGCTGGTCCTGTTGAACCGGATGCAAGAGGTGACCGGCGGGCGGGTCGAGGCTTTCGAGTTCATGCCGCGCAGCTTTTCGGACCGGCTGCA
>JANOER010000322.1:0-17140 GCA_031441285.1 Rhodobacterales bacterium | reverse complement strand
CTTCAACCAGGACCTGTCGCAACGCCGCGCCGGGTCCGTGGCGAACGTCCTGCGCGACTCTGGGGTGCCGCCGAACCGTCTGACCTCGTTCGGCCGGGGCGAAGAGCAGCCGATCTCGTCGAACCTGACGCCCGAAGGCCGTGCGCTGAACCGCCGGGTCGAGATCATCATCCGCCCGATTCGCTAGCCCTTGGGCAGTTTCCAGAAGGCGGCCAGGGCAATCCTGGCCCCTTTTTCGTTGTGTCTCCGGCAAAGTGGTCATATTTTCCGACCAATCACCGGAGGATTTCATGCCATTTCAGAAAGTCGCTTCCGAAAAGCTGTCGCAGTCGGTCGTCCGGCAGATCGAGCAGCTGATCCTTCGCGGCATCCTGCGCCCGGGCGAACGGCTTCCGTCCGAGCGTGACATGGCGGAAAAGCTGGGAGTCTCGCGGCCGTCCTTGCGCGATGCCATCGCCGAGCTGGCCGAAAGCGGGCTTCTGGTCAGCCGCGCGGGGTCCGGCGTCTTCGTGGCGGAAGTGTTGGGATCAGCCTTTTCGCCGGCGCTGATCCGGCTGTTCTCGACTCATGACGAGGCGGTGTTCGATTACATCGGCTTCCGGCGAGACATGGAGGGGCTGGCCTCCGAGCGGGCGGCGAAGCTGGGCTCCGACACCGATCTGCGGCTTGTCGACACGATCTTTCGCAAGATGGAGGCGGCGCACCAGAAGCGCGACCCGTCCGACGAAGCGCAGCTGGACGCCGAGTTCCACATGGCGATCATCGAGGCCAGCCACAACGTGATCATGCTGCACATGCTGCGGTCGATGTTCGATCTCTTGCGCGAGGGCGTGTTCTACAACCGGCAGGTCCTGTTCCGTAACCGCATGACCCGCGACCAATTGCTGGATCAGCACCGGGCCATGAACGTCGCCCTGCAGGCCAGGGATCCGGCAGGCGCGCGGGCGGCGGTCGAAGCGCATCTGTCCTATGTAGAACAGGCCTATGTCGATCAGATGCGCGCCGAGAAGCACGAGACGATTGCCCGCCAGCGGCTGGAGCATGAAGCGACCCGCTAGCCGGAGTGCTGCTTTCCGCAAGACTCATTGCCGCGACAAACGAAAACCGGCGGCTCTTGCGAGCCGCCGGCCTGAACATGCTTGGCCCTCGCGGGCTTCAGTGCATCCGCGCTTCGACCTGGTCGATGGCAGCGTCAATCGAGGCCGAGGCGGCATCAGCGGTCATCTGCTTTGCCAGCACATCGCCAGCGGCAGCGATGGCCACGGTCACGGCCTGTTCGCGCACCTGCCGGATCGCCGCGGCTTCGGCCGAAGCGATCTGATCGGTTGCAGCCGCCAGCCGGCGGGCGATCGAGCGCTTGAGCTCTTCCTTCGCCTGATGGGCTGCGGCAAGCGCCTCGTCCCGCGCGGACGAAACGATGCGCTCGGCCTGTTCCTGCACCTCTTTCTGGCGCCGCTCGTAAGTGGCCAGGATCGACTTCGCCTCTTCGCGCAGGGCGCGGGCCTCGTCGATCTCTGCCTTGATCGCCACGGCACGGGCGTCAAGCATCCCGGTCAGTTTCGCCGGAACCTTTAGGTAGACCAGAAGCGCCACGAAGGCGAGGAACCCCAGCAGCACCACGAAATTGGTGTTGCCAAGCGAAAAGAACGGACCCGACGCCGCCAAAGCGGGAGAGGCGATCACCGCAAGAAGAATGGAAAGCCGTTTCATCGTCTTACCCTTTCAGACGCGCGGTGACCGCAGCGTTGACCGCCTTGGCATCCGCCGCCCCGCCCAGTGCCGCGACAAGTTCGGCTGCCGTGCTGCGGGCAACTTCGGCGACCGCTACGGCGGCCCCATCGCGCACGCCCGCAATCGTCTTTTCCGATTCCGCCGCTTTCGCGGCAATCTCGGCGTCGGCCTTTGCGATCGCGGCATCAAGATCCTTCTGGATCTCGGCCTTAGCGGCGGCCACGATCTTGGCGGCTTCGGTCCGCGCCGTCGCCAGTGCGGCGTTATAGGCCTTTTCGGCCTCGACCGCCTTCTGCTTCAGCTCTTCAGCTGCCGCAAGATCGTTGGTGATGGTGCCCTTGCGGTCCGCCAAGACCGCGCCGATGCGCGGCAGGGCGATGCGCGACAGCACCAGATAGATCACGACCAGCGTGACCAGAAGCCAGAAGATCTGGTTCGGCCAGGTCGAAAAATCCAGCTGGGGCATGCCCACAGCCGCTTCGGCCTCGCCATGTGCTTCGGTTGCCATGTCGTCTCTCCTAAACCTTTGGAACCAGGGCCAGGCACGTGCCTGGCCCGGAAGTCAGGTTCGAAAGATCAGACGGCGAACATCAGCAGAAGCGCGATCAGGAATGAGAAGATCCCGAGAGCTTCGGCGAACGCGATGCCGACAAAGAGGTTGGCCATCTGGCCGGGGGCAGCCGACGGGTTGCGCAGCGCACCCGACAGGAAGTTGCCGGCAATGTGGCCCACGCCGATGCCAGCGCCGCCCAGACCGATCGTTGCCAGACCGGCACCGATGAACTTGCCCATTTCTGCGATATCGCCTTCCATTTGGTAGCTCCTTTTTGGAATTGGCTGAAGTTTGGTTCGAACCTGAGGTGTCGGGCTTTAGTGGTGGGCGTCGCCCACCGCGTCCCGAAGGTAGACGCAGGTCAGAATGGTGAAGACATAGGCCTGGACCGAGGCGACCAGCACCTCGAGCCCGTAGATCGCCATGATTGCCAGGACCGGCACGACCGAGGCCACGCCCATGACACTGGCAAAGCCGGCGAAGACCTTGATGACGGCATGGCCGGCCATCAGGTTGCCGCCAAGACGGATCGAGTGGCTAAGCGGGCGCACGAAATACGAGATGATTTCGATCAGGGCGAGGATCGGGCGCAGCGCCAACGGCGCGGACGAGACCCAGAACATCGACAGGAACCCGATGCCCTTGCGGTAGAAACCGACCAGCGTGACGGTCAAGAACACCATCAGCGCCAGGGTTGCGGTGACCGCAATGTGCGAGGTGGTGGTGAAGGACATCGGAATGAGTCCAAGGATATTCGACAGGAACACGAACATGAACAGCGTCATGATATAGGGGAAGAACTTCAGCGCCTCGTGTCCGGCCACGTCTTCCACCATCTTGTGGATGAAGCCGTAGAGCAGCTCGGCCACCGACTGCCCGCGCGACGGCACGATGGCGCGGCGGCGGGTGGACAGAACCAGAAGGGCCACGACACAAAGGACGGCGATGGCCATCCACAGGGTGACGTTTGTCGGGGTATACCATGCGATCGGGCCATCGCCGAACAGCGGCTTGACGATGAACTGATCCATCGGGTGGATCTGCAGCCCGCCAGCATGCTCTTCGGTCGCCATCGCTAGTCCCCTTTCCGCGCGGCGTCATCGGCCGCTGTCCGTGTCAGTTGCCGTGCCGACCCAAGCATTGTCTTGACGCCTGCGGCAAAGCCTACGAGCGAGAAGATGATCAGGAAGACCGGCAACGTGCCAAACAGCACATCAAGCCCGTAACCGATCCCGAAACCCAGCAACATGCCGGTCATCAGCTCGATCACCATCCTCCAGGCCACCTCGCCCTGCGAGAAACCCTTGACGGTGTTGGTCTTCTCGGGCTGGGGCCGCCCCGCGATCTTGGCCAGCCGCGCTTCAAGCGCGCGGAGCCGGTTTGGATCGGGTTCGGACGCCATGGCGAAGTCCTTCACAGTCGGGCGGAACTTACGGAGAGGGGCGCGCCGAGTCAAGCGCGGTACTCTGGCTTCAAGTATCTGAAATAGATATACTTTATCTTGGGCAGCCGGGCTGAGCTGGCCGTCTGACCGGGCGTTGCCGCCGCCTTTCATATTCAACCTGGCGGTTGACGATCTGTTGTCCACACCGGATAGTCAGCGGATGACCGACACCTTGGACGGCGTCTTTGCAGCACTTGCCGACCCGACCCGACGGGCAATCCTGGCGATGCTGTTGGAGGATGACATGGCGGTCACCGACGTGGCGGAACCCTTTGCGATAAGCCTTTCCGCGATCTCAAAGCACCTTGGCGTGCTGGCTGATTCGGGCCTGATCAGCCGCGAACGCCGCGGACGGGTGATCTGGTGCAAGCTGGAACCGGATGCGATGCGCGCGGCGTCGGTCTGGATGCAGGGGTTCGGGCAGTTCGAGCCACTGGACCTTGACGCTTTCGAACGATTCCTCGCGGATGAGCTTCGGGATGTAACATCCTAAGTGGCTTTGGAAACAGTCACCCGGAAGCCGCCGCCAACATCACCCTTCACGAAACGGCGCGGCCCGAAAAGTTCCCAATTCGCCCAAGAAGCAACCAGCACTTGCCATAGTCCCGCCGTCCTTGCACACTATCTGGGTGGAACGACCGCAAGGAAACGTCCAAATGAAAAAAACAATCAGACTGCTGCAAAAGCTCACCCTCCCCAAGACCAAGCCGGAGGACGAGTCGGCCGCTTTTGAAAAGCGGCTCAAAAAAGTAAATCGTGCGCGGATCGTAAACCAGATCGGCCTCGGCGGACCGGTGTTCAAAAGTCGACCGTCAGAGACGGAAGCCTGAGACCCGCCACCAGGTCACGCAGTTCCTGCCGCGCGGCGATATTGGACAAGGTCAGCTGATCGACCCCGGTGTCGCGCAGGTCAAGCAGCGTCAGTCCACGCGGGAAAAGTTCGCGGAAGACCACCCGTTCGGAAAATCCCGACAGGACACGAAACCCGATGCGGCGCGAGAGGTCCTCCAGCGCCGCTCCGACCTTTTTCTTGTTGTGCATGGCCTGCGCGCCAAGGCGGTTGCGGACCACGACCCAGTCGATCGGCATAAGACCCGCCTGCGCGCGCATCTGGCGGGCGCCCCAGACCATCTCGGCATAGATCGACGGGCCTTTTACCTGGCCGGTCATCGGGTCGACCCGGGCCAGAAGGTCGAAATCGACGAAGCTGTCATTCATCGGCGTGATCAGCGTGTCTGCCATCGTATGGGCAAGTTGCGACAGCCGGGTGTGGCTGCCGGGGCAATCGATGACGATGAAATCGTTTTCGGCGTGCATCGCTTCGACAACGTCGGCCAGCCGCTGGTCCTGCGTCGCCTCGGCTCCCGCATTGGCGGGCAGGTCACGGTAGTCGGGTGTCGGCAGGGCCAGCCCGGCCTGCGCCATGTAGGCGCAGCGGTTTTCGATGTAGCGGCCAAAGCTTTTCTGGCGCAGGTCAAGGTCGACCGCCCCCACCCGCTTGCCCATCCGGGACAAAGCAGTGGCCACATGCATGCAGGTGGTGGACTTGCCCGAGCCGCCCTTTTCGTTGCCGACGACGATGATATGCGCCATGGCGGTCCCTTCGTAACTTTCCCGAAGGTCTCATATGCGGGCCCTGTCCGCGACGGAAGCGGGGAAGCGACACAGCCGCGAAAATCGCCGGGGGGGAAAATCACTGGGGCGGAAAATGAAAACGGGCAGGTGTTGCCACCTGCCCGGGTCCGTTTGCACCTGATCCGGATCAGAAACCCAGGCCGGCGTACTTGTTCTTGAACTTCGACACGCGGCCACCGGTGTCCATCAGCTTGGCCTGCTGACCGGTCCAGGCGGGATGCGCCAGGGGGTCGATGTCCAGCGACATCTGGTCGCCGTCCTTGCCCCAGGTCGAGCGGGTCACATAGGTCGAGCCATCGGTCATCTTGATGGTGATCGAGTGGTATTCGGGGTGAATTTCGGCTTTCATCGTCCCGCTCCTTATTCGGCTTTGGCTTTGTAGGTCGCGTCTTCGGCGATCCGGGCGGATTTGCCGCGACGCGTGCGCAGGTAGTAAAGCTTGGCGCGGCGCACCTTGCCGCGACGGACCACATCGATGCTGTCGATGTTGGTCGAATACAGCGGGAACACCCGTTCCACGCCTTCACCGAACGAGATCTTGCGAACGGTGAACGAGGCGGAAATCGTGGCGCCCCCCTTTCGGCCGATGCAAACGCCTTCATAGGCCTGCACACGGCTACGGGTGCCTTCGGTTACCTTGTAGCCAACGCGGATGGTGTCTCCGGCCTTGAAATCCGGAATGGTCTTGCCGAGAGCGGCGATCTGCTCCGCCTCGATCTGCGCGATGAGGTTCATGCGCGGTTCCTTATCTGCCTGCGGTGTTCCGCAGAGGTGATGCCGCGCCAGAGCTTTCGGTCTTCGTCCGGGTCCCCCTTGGCCAGATGGTCAAGAAGCCCGCCGCAGGTGGCGCCTGCTTTTCATGATGGCCGCCCCCTGGCGATGACCCCGCGGAAGAAGGCGGGCAGGCAAAGGGAATCGGGTCCGATGGGCAAACACCCCGGACTGAGCGCGTATAGGGGTTGGGCGAAGTGCGGTCAAGTCTTGGCCAAAGCGCCACCGACCGAACGCGATCAGCGGCCGCGCTTGTCCCACAGGTCCGGACGGCGGGCGCGGGTCAGGACCTCGGACTCGGCCCGGCGCCAGCGCGCGATCTCGGCGTGGTTGCCGGATTGCAGGACCGCAGGGATCTCGCGCCCTTCCCAGACTGCGGGGCGGGTGAACTGCGGGTGCTCCAAGAGCCCGTCGGAAAAGCTTTCCTCTTCGGTCGAGGCCGCATTGCCAAGGACACCCGGCAGCAGCCGCACGGTCGCGTCAAGGATCGCCTGTGCTGCGATCTCGCCGCCGGTGAGGACGAAATCGCCAAGGCTGATTTCCTCGATCTGGTGCTGGTCAAGGACGCGCTGGTCAACACCCTCGAACCGGCCGCACAGCAGCGTCAGACCTTGCCCTGCGGCAAGGCGGCGCGCGGTCGCCTGATCGAAGGGCCTGCCCCGCGGGGACAGGTAGATGACCGGCCAAAGCGCCGGGTCCGCCGGCGTATCCGAGGCCGCCTGACGCAGGGCCGCGTCCACCACATCGGCCCGCAGCACCATGCCCGCGCCGCCTCCGGCGGGCGTGTCGTCGACGTTGCGGTGTTTGCCGTCCCCAAAGCCGCGCAGGTCAAGCGTCTCAAGCCGCCACAGCCCGAAATCCAGCGCCTTGCCGGTCAGCGACAGGCCCAGGGTGCCGGGAAAGGCATCGGGGAAAAGGGTGATGACCCGGGCGACCCAGGCGCCCTTCACCAGCCGTGGTTCCCCCATCAGGTCCTGGGGCTTGAGGCTGGGGCGGATCGACAGGCGACCGTGGCTTTTGGTTGGGTCAGACATGACCCGGACTTACCCGGAAACCATCGGCCGCGAAAGCCCCGGTCAGGCGGCCCGGCTGGCGGTCGTCCTGACAATCATGTCGTGCAACTGGTCCGTGGCGGGCAGGGCCGCGGCAAGGGCCCGGTCCAGGGCGCTTGCCAGGGCATCAAGACCGTCACACAGATCGGCACGCAGATGGTCGGGAAGGTCCGCGACCCCGTCATCTTCCATCCCGGCCTTTGCCGTGTCGCGCAGGGTCTGCGGATCGGGGAAGTCGGCCGCGCGGTCAGGAAAGGCCGCGGCTAGGGCAATGGCCCGCGGCAGGTAAAGCCGCAACAGGTCCGGATTGCGGTCGGCGAAGACAAAGCCGCGCTCCATCGCGTCGGAAATCCGGCCCGGAGCCACGATCTCGGGTTCCGAACACCACAGGACCAGCGCACGGCGCAAGGCGGCATGGGCGCGGTCCGGACGGGAAAGCGCCGCCCCCAAAGCATCAAGCCGCACCTCCGCGCCAAGGCCTGCCAGCGTGGTGGCGACTTTCGACATCACCACGGCGTCTGGCGCGTTTTCCGGGAAATTGAGCAGCGGCACGATGGCAGACGCGGCTTCGGCCGCCGCGCGCGGGACCTGGGCCGCCTCGGCCTCGTCGTCCAGAAAGAAGCCAAGGTCTGCGGCCTCGCGGGCGTCCCACATCATCCGGCACAGCGGGATCGCCAGGAACGAAATGGCCAGCGGGAAGATCGGGTTGACGACCGGCTCGAAGCCCGCAAGTGCTGCAAGCCCGCGGCCGGTCGCCAAAAGCACGGTGACCAGCAGGATCTGCGACAAAAGCTGTGCGACAGCCGCGCCCCAGCCCGGCAGCGTCAGCCATTCCTGCGGGGTTGCAGGCCATTGTTCGGGGCGCAGCACCATCAGCCAGAGCACGAAGATGCCGACGAACGGGGCGACCATTCCCCAGCCCAGACCACTGATTCCGGCAAAGAGTGGGCCGGCATACAACAGTGCGGCGGCCGCTTTCAGAAGGCGCAGTCGGGTTAGCATGACCATCCCTTTCCTAAGTCCGCGCCCGGTACAGGACCGAGGGTTATTCTGCTACGTCTGGCAAATCGACGATCAGACGACCGGCCGCAAGGTCAACATTGGGCACAATTGCCTTGGTAAAGGGCAAAAGCAGGGCTGATTTGTGACGGGTTGAGGATATTTCGAGAATATCCCCCGCTCCGTGGTTGTGAACGGCGCTCACCTTGCCAAGGGGTTCACCCCCGGTATCAAGGACATCCAGCCCGACAAGATCTGCATGGTAGAATTCGTCATCCGGCAGGGACGGAAGGCGGGCACGATCCACGAAAAGACTGGTGCCCCGCAAGGCTTCGGCAGCTTCGCGGGTGGTGACGCCGGCAACCCGGGCACCAAAGCCGCCCGTCACCGGCTTGGTCAGGGTGACGCGGAACTGGCGGCTGCCATCCTCGGAGGACAGCGCGCCATAGGCGGCAATGTCCGCGGGATTGGTGCAGAAGGATTTCAGCCGCACCTCGCCGGTGATCCCGAAGGCCCCGGCAATGGCACCGATACAGATGCGGTCGGTCATCAGCGGCTCTCCAGATGCAAGGTGGGGGCGCGGCTTTCCCAGCCGGCGCGTTCCAGTTCGGGCATGGTATCCTCTTCTTCCGGCCAGCCGACGCAGAGATAGCCGATGAACCGCCAACCCTCGGGCACGTCAAGGTCACGCGCAAGGCGGTCAGGATCAAGGATCGAGACCCAGCCAAGGCCAAGCCCGTGCGCGCGCAAGGCCAGCCAGAACAGCGTGATCGCACCAACCACGGAATAGGCGCGCGCCTCGGGCATCGTTCCGGCGCCAAGGCCTGCGCCTTTTGCCGTGGTCTCATCGCAGAACACCGCAAGCTGCACCGGCGCTTCGCCCATTCCCGAAAGCTTCAGCTTGCAGTAGAGAGCTGCCCGTTCGCCGTCCTGTCCGCGCAAGGCCAGCGCATTGCTGTCGCGAAAGTTTTCAAGACAGGCAGCGCGGGCCGCCGGTCCGTCCACCCGCAGGATCCGCCACGGCTCGCTCAGCCCCACCGAGGGCGCAAGCGAAAAGGCGGCAAGGCATTCGGCCAGCACCGGGTCAGGCACCGGCGCCGTGCGAAAGCGGCGCACGTCGCGCCGCCACCGCATGAGCCGGGCCAGATCCGCCCGAAAGTCGGGGCTGAACTGGCCCGGATCGTCACGCATCAGATCACTCGGCGGTGGCGTCAGCAGCGGCTTCGACGGCCGGAGCAGCAGCGCGGGCGGCTTTCTTGGCGGCGCGCTCGGCCATTGCCTTGCCGGGTTTGGCGGCGTTGGGGTTGCTGCGGGCGGCCTTCGGGCGGGCGCCGGCGGCTTCCAGCATGCGGGCGATCCGGTCGGTCGGCTGAGCGCCCTGCGACAGCCAGTAGGTGATGCGCTCGAGGTTCATCACGACGCGCTTTTCGTCATCCTTGGCCAGAAGCGGGTTGTAGGTCCCCAGCTTTTCCAGAAAGCGGCCATCGCGCGGCATGCGGCTGTCGGTGGCAACGATGGAATAGAACGGGCGCTTCTTCGAGCCGCCACGCGCCAGACGGATTTTCATAGCCATTGGGTAGTCTCCTTGGGTTTGGGTGTGGAATGCGTGTCCCCACGCATCGCAACGGTTTGTTATTTCTGTAGTTTCTCGTGATGCCTGATGACTTCGCTGATGATGAAGGTCAGGAATTTGCGGGCGAGGTCGGGATCGAGATCGGCCTCGGTGGCAAGCTGGTGCAGCCGCGTCATCTGGCGCGCTTCGCGGTCGGGGTCGCTGGGCGGCAGGCCGTGTTCAGCCTTCAGCCGGCCCACGGCCTGGGTCTGCTTGAAACGCTCGGCCAGGGTGTAGACGAGGATCGCGTCCAGCCGGTCGATGGCGTCGCGGTGGTCTTTCAACAGGTCGGCGGCATGGGTTGCGGCGTCCATCAGTCCCCCTTTTCCGGCGTCTGTGATGCGTCTTCTTTCTGTCTTCCTTGCGTCTCTACGCGCGTAGAGACAGCGTTTCGCGCAACACCGGCAAAAGCGCGTCGGATCAGGCTGGCTTGCAACATCATGCGCCCACCTGCGGCCCGGGGTGGCGGTAGACGTGATACTCGCCCTGAACGTCCGTCTCGGTCCGCTCGCGCACCGCGCCAAGGCGAAGGGCCAGCGCCTCGGACCGGGCGTTACCCACGTCGATCATGCTGATCAGCGGCAGGGGCGAGATCCGGGCATGATAGTCGGCGCGGGCGGCAAGAGCTGCCTCGGCGGCATAGCCCTTGCCCTCGAACCCGTCGAACAGATGCCAGGCAAGTTCAGGCTCTGGCCAGCCGTCGTGAAAGATCACCCCGATGCGGCCGATGAAGGGTCCGTCCTGCAGGTCGACCGAGAACAGGCCATAGGACCGGATCGCCCAATGGCCGATGTTGGCCAGAACCCCGCGCCAGACCCAGCGCCGTTCCATTCCGCCACCCAGAAAAACGGCGCGCGGGCTGGCGTTGAAGGCAAGCTGCGCCGCAAAGTCCGCCTCGCGCGGGTCGCGCAACACCAGGCGTCCGGTCTGGATGACCGGGACAGCAATGGTGATCTGGGGCGCCGCGTGCTGCATCACTTCTTCCGCATCAGCCCCGAAAGGCCCGCAGGCAGGGTCATGCCGCGCGGCAGGCCGCCAAGACCGGGGGGCAGACCGCCACCCATGCCGCCGCCAAGACCGCCGCCCATTCCGCCCATGCCCTGCTGCATGCCCTTGGCTGCCTCGGCCAGCTGTTCGGGGGACATCTTCGACGGATCGGGCATCCCGCGCTGGCCGCCCATCAGCGACTTGATGGCATTCTTCATCATGCCACCCTTGCCCATCTTCTTCATCATCTCGGCCATCTGCTTGTGCTGCTTCAAGAGGCGGTTGAGTTCCGAGACCTCAAGACCCGCACCGGCAGCGACACGCTTCTTGCGGCTGGCGGCCAGAAGGTCGGGGTTAGCGCGTTCCTTCTTGGTCATCGAGTTGATCAGCGCGACCTGATGCGCCAGCATCTTGTCGTTCAGGCCGGCGGCTTCGGCCTGGGCCTGCATCTTGCCCATGCCCGGCATCATGCCCATCAGGCCCTGCATGCCGCCCATCTTGACCATCTGTTCCAGCTGCATCTTCAGGTCGTTCATGTTGAACAGACCCTTGGCAAACCGCTTGGCCATGCGTTCGGCTTGTTCAGCCTCGAAGGTTTCCTGAGCCTTCTCGACCAGGGCGACGATGTCGCCCATGCCAAGGATCCGGCCCGCGACACGCTCGGCCTCGAAGACCTCGATCGCGTCCATCTTTTCGCCAAGGCCGACAAAGCGGATCGGCTTGCCGGTGACGGCGCGCATGGAAAGGGCCGCACCACCACGCCCGTCGCCGTCCATCCGGGTCAGGACGACACCCGAGATGCCGACCTTGCCGTCAAACTCGGCCGCGACGTTCACCGCATCCTGTCCGGTCAGGCCGTCGACAACCAGCAGCGTTTCGCGCGGCTGGGTGATGTCGCGGACGGTTTGCACTTCGTCCATCAGCACTTCGTCGATGTGGAGGCGCCCGGCGGTGTCCAGGAAAAGGACGTCATACCCGCCAAGGTTGGCCTGGGTCTTGGCGCGCCTGGCGATCTGCACGGCGGTTTCGCCCTTGACGATCGGCAGGCTGTCGACGCCGATCTGAAGCCCGAGGATCGCCAGCTGTTCCATCGCGGCCGGGCGGTTGGTGTCAAGCGAGGCCAGCAGCACCTTCTTGCCCTGCTTTTCCTTCAGTCGCTTGGCCAGCTTGGCCGTGGTCGTGGTCTTCCCCGACCCCTGCAAACCCACCATCAGGATCGTCGCCGGCGGGTTGTCGATCTTCAGCGCATCCGCCGGCCCGTCACCTGCAAGGACATGGATCAGCTCGTCATGGACGATCTTCACCACCATCTGGCCGGGGGTGATCGACCTGGTGACCGCGGCTCCGGTGGCCTTGTCGGTCACGCGCCTGACGAATTCGCGCACGACGGGAAGCGACACGTCCGCCTCAAGAAGGGCGGTGCGCACCTCGCGCAGGGCGGTGACGACATCGGCCTCGGAAAGCGCGCCGGCCTTGGTCAGACGGTCGAAGACGCTGCCAAGGCGTTCGGACAGGTTTTCAAACATGGGCGCGGGCCTGCATGGTCGTCTGCATTGTCGTCTCCGTTGCTGTTTGCCCCGATATGGGACGGCGAGGCCCTGACGCAAAGCGGACCAGCACCCGTGGGCGCAACGCGCTGACGGATGGCGATCCCGGCAAATGCCAAGGGACCGGAAGCTTGCGGCCTCCGGGAATTGGGGGGCGGGATATGCCGGGGCCGGGGCAAAGTCAAGCTCCAGCGCATCGATCCGGGGCCGCTGCCGGTCGGACGCGCGGGCGCGGGCCCTTGCATCGGCGGCAGGTCTGGCGTTCTCTGTGCGCCTCTGCACAGAAAGCACCAAGGGTCCGTAATGGAAAACTGGGACGAGATCCGCACCGCCTACCATGTCGCGCGGCTGGGCACGGTTTCCGGCGCGGCCGAGGTGCTGGGGGTCCACCATGCCACGGTGATCCGCCACATCGACGCGCTGGAAAAGCGACTGGGGTCAAAGCTTTTCCAGCGCCATGCGCGTGGTTATACGGCGACCGAGGCGGGGCGCGACCTCTTGTCGGTGGCCCAGACGACGGAAGAACAGTTTGCCCATCTGTCCAGCCGCATCAAGGGTCAGGGCGAGACGGTGTCAGGCGAACTGGTGGTGACCTCGATCTCGGGGATCGCCGACCTTCTGACCCCGGTGATGGTCAGTTTCCAGGAAAAATGGCCCGACGTCCGCGTGCGGTTCCTGACCGACATGCGGGTCTTCCGGCTGGACTACGGCGAGGCGCATGTGGCGATTCGCGCAGGGACCGGGCCGGAAGAGCCGGACAACGTGGTTCAGCCGCTGGTCCGGATCAGATCCGGGCTTTACGCGGCGAAATCCTATGTCGACCGTTTCGGCAGCCCGGCCTCCGAAGAGGATTTCGCCGGTCACCGCTTTGTCTGCGTCGACAACGAGGCGACGCGCGCACCGTTCTTTCGCTGGTTGCGGGCGCAGGTGCCGCCCGAAAGCATCGCCTATACCGCGACCGAGCCCGCAGCACTGGAAGAGGCCGTGCGGCAGGGCGCAGGCATCGGCTTCGTCTCGACCTTCCGGGCGACGCAGGACCCCGGGCTGATGGAAGTGCTGCCACCGCGGGCGGAATGGGAGTCCCCGTTGCGGATCGTCACCCATGTCGACCTGCACCGGACGCGGAAGGTTCAGGCCTTCCTGACCCACCTGAAGGACGCCGCGAAAGACTGGAAGTTCTGCGGATGAACCCGCCCGCGACCGGACCCTGACCGCATGGTCCTGACAGACCCCAAGCGCGGGCATCTGGCGATGCTGGCCTTCTCGGCGCTGGTGGCGGGGTCGTTCTCGCTGGGAGCGCTGGCCGCACCGCATGTCGACCCGGCGGCCCTGTCGGCGCTGCGCTTCCTGCTGGCGGGCCTGCTGGTTGGCGCGGCAGCGCTGGCGACCACGGGGCTGCCGCGCAGCGCCTGGGTCGCCCCCTGGCGGTATCTGGTGCTTGGCGGGCTTCTGGCGGCGTATTTCGTGCTGATGTTCGAGGGTCTCAAGACCGCCCGGCCGGTGTCGGCGGCGGCGGTTTTCACCCTGACACCGATGATGGCGGCGGGATTCGGCTGGCTGCTTCTGCGCCAGAGGCTGACCGGGCGGATGGCGCTGGCCCTGTCGATCGGGGCGGTCGGGGCGCTGTGGGTCATCTTTCGCGCCGACCTTGCCGCCCTTCTGGCGCTGGAAATCGGACCCGGCGAGGTGACCTATTTCTGGGGCTGCGTCGCGCATGCGCTGTATGCCCCGATGGTCCGGAAGCTGAACCGGGGCGAGCCTGCCGTGGTCTTCACCTTCGGGATGATGGTGGCGGGAACGGGTCTTCTGACGCTTTGGGCCTGGCCGGCGATCCTGGCCACCGACTGGGCCGCCCTGCCGGCCATCGTCTGGGTCACGCTGGTCTATGTCGCCGTCGCGGCCAGCGCTGCGACCTTTGTGCTTTTGCAATACGCCACGCTGCGGCTGCCTGCGGCCAAGGTCATGGCCTACACCTACCTTGTTCCCGCCTGGGTGATCCTGTGGGAGATCGCCCTGCATGCAGCCACCCCACCGGCGCTTGTGCTTGTCGGGGTCGCGCTGACCGTCTTTGCCCTTTGGCTTCTGCTCAAGGACTGACCGCCGCGCGCCGCCGATTTTTCGCAGAAAAATCGTGCCGCTATGGCTGAAGGACGCGCAATCCGTTGGCAAGATACCCCTCGGCCAGCTCCAGCGTGCCCTGGGTATAGGCGCCGCCGCCCAGGGCCAGGGCCGTGTCGCTGTCGGCCCGGCTGGACAGCCAGGCCGTCAACAGGACGCGGCGCAGGAAGATCAGCGTCGGGATCATCGCGCGGTCTTGCGGCCGCAGGCGGGCGATGCGGCAATAGCCCTCGCACCAGCGGGCGACCAGATCGGGCAGGCGCGGATCGGCCTCGATGAAGGACAGCGCGGCGGCAAGGTCATAGACCCACCAGCCAAAGCCGCAATCGTCGAAGTCGATGGCCCAGAGACCCTGGCCGTCGACCATCAGATTGGCCAGCCGCAGATCGGCGTGGATCAGGCCGAAAGTGTCGGGCCCGGTGCCAAAGCCGTGCAGTCGGTCGGCAAGCTGGTCCGTTGCGCGCTGCAACAGGGCCGCCCCCCGCACGTCAAGACCCTGCGCCTGTCGCCAATGGCCCCAATGCGGCGCGGGCCCGAGGATCGTCTCTGTGTCCCACCGCTTTCGGGTGAAGCCCTGCGGCGGGGTCCAGGCCCGGGCCTGCAGGTGCAGGCGGGCGGTGATCTCGCCCAGCGGCTCGAACCATTGTTCAAGGTCGTCGCCGGGTTGCAGCTCTTGCCCGTCGATCGGCGCAAAGGCCACGACATGGCGCCCGCCGATGTCACATACCGGACCGTCGCGCCCGACGACCGGTCGCACCGTGCGCAGGCCGTCAAGGCCCTGCAGCGCCGCAAGCCACGCCAGTTCCGACGCGATCTCTGCCCGGCTGTGATAGCCCGGCCGGTGGAGCCGCAGGATCAGGTCGCCCGCGCGCCAGGTCTCGTTCTCGGACCGGTTGAGCAGCATCAGCGGCGTGTCTGGCGGCAGGCCATACAGCGGCAAGGCCCGGGCGATGAGATCAACGGTCATCGCCGCGCCGCAAGAGGTAGATGTCCATGATCCAGCCATGTGCCGCCCGCAGCCCGGCACGGGTGGCGAGAATCCGGTCTGACACGGCGGACAGGGCGCCGTGGATCAGGGTTTCCTCGGGCATGCCGACATAGGCCCCCCACCAGATGTCGATGCCTTCGGGGTCAAGCGTGGCAAAGGCACCGCCCTTGTCCAGCATCACAGCCAGGGTCAACGCGCCCTCGGGCCAGCCGTGGTCACGCAGGCGGCGGCCGGTGGTGATAGTCACCGGATCGGCGAGCGTGTTCAGCGCAATGGCATGCGCCGCGGTCAGGGCCTGCAGGCTGGTGATGCCGGGGATCACCGTGACGGTGACACCGGACAGCCGCGCGGCGATCCGCAGCGTGCTGTCGTACAGCGAAGGGTCGCCCCAGACCATCAGCGCGACCTTGCCGGCCCCGGGATGCCCCGCGGCGATGGTCGACGCCCAGACCCCGGCAATGGCGTCGTGCCAGTCGTTCACCGCGCCAAGGTAGTCGTCCTGATCGGCCCGGACGGGGACGTCATATTCGGCGACCGGGACCGGTGCCGTCAGCACCTGTGACAGGATCAGGCGGCGCAGATCGGCAAGGTCGGATTTCGCGTCGCCCTTGCGCGGCAAGAGGATCAGGTCGGCGCCGTTCAGCGCCCGCACTGCCTGGGCCGTCAGGTGGTCCGGATTCCCGGTGCCGATGCCGACGAGAAAGAGTGTGGTCATGGTGGTCCTGCATGGGCTGCGGCCCAAAGGACGGGCCGCAGCAAGGATATCATGATCGGGCAGAGTCTCTGGCCCAGATTTGGCCCGCGACCCAGCCCATCACCGCCCAGACCGCAAGTGCAGCACCGATGACTCGGGCCGAGAAGGCACCGGCGACCTCGGGCGGGGCGACACCGCTGAACCCGTCCGGCATCGGCGCGCCGATGACATGCGGGGCTGCGATCAGGCCAGCGCCGATCACCACGGCCACCAGCCCCCGGCCATAGCCGATCAGGCCAAGACCAGCACCCGTCGCCGCAACCGTCGACCACCACCAGACCTGACGCGCGCCAAGGTCGGCCGCCAGCGTTCCCGGAAGCTCGGGCGCAAGTCCCATGGCCGGGGCCAGCTGGAACGCGGCAAAGCCCGCGATGCCCCACAAAAGCCCCTCGCGCCCCGAGATCGTGCGGCCCATGACCGTGGCCAGCATGAACCCCGCGACCAGGATCATCGCATAGGCGACATAGACAAGGCCGAAGAACACCACCGTCCAGAGGTTCCGGGTAAAGTCCGTTGCAGCCTCACCAGCCGCGTGGTCGTGCGCATGGTCGTCGCCGGCGTCAGTGGCGTCATGGCTGTGGCTTTCGTCGTGGGTATGCGCCGTGTCCGGGTCATCGGCGCCGTCCGGCAGGGCGAGGCCGGCAAAATGCACGGCGGCTCCGGTTTCATAGGTCTCGCCCAGAAGGATCATCTCCTGCACGAACGCGAAGTGCAGCACGGCCGCAAGCAGCCACGCCGCACAACCAGCGACAAGCGCGCTGGTCAGCATTTTCTGGATCATGAAATCAGGGCGTCAGTGGCAGGGAAAGCCGGTCGCGTGGCGCACGTCATGGGCGGCGTCATGCAGGGCCGCCGACTGGGCATGGCCCGCCGCGAACAGGATCGTCAGGCCCAGGATTGCCATGCCAAGCACCGACAGCAGGGCGGTGGTCCTGTCCGAGGCGCGGGT
>JANOER010000321.1:0-9675 GCA_031441285.1 Rhodobacterales bacterium | reverse complement strand
GAAGGCCTCGATTTCCATCTCGCGCTCGACGACCAGACGCAGGCAGACCGATTGCACGCGACCCGCCGACTTCGCGCCCGGAAGCTTGCGCCAAAGCACCGGCGACAGCGTGAAGCCCACGAGGTAATCCAGCGCGCGGCGGGCGAGATAGGCATCCACCAGCGGCTGGTCGATCTCGCGCGGTTCCTTCATCGCCTTGGTGACGGCATCCTTGGTGATCGCATTGAAGGTCACGCGGGCAACCGTCTTGCCCTTCTTCAGGCTGGAGGCGAGCGCTTCCTTGAGGTGCCAGCTGATCGCTTCGCCTTCCCGGTCGGGGTCGGTGGCAAGGATCAGCGTGTCATCGGTCTTGAGCGCCTCGGTGATCGCCTTGATATGCTTGCGGCTTTCGGGGGAGACCTCCCACAGCATGCCGAACCCGTTTTCGGTATCGACCGAGCCATCCTTGGCCGGCAGGTCACGGACATGCCCGTAAGAGGCAAGGACGGTGAAGTCGGGGCCAAGGTATTTGTTGATCGTCTTGGCCTTGGCGGGAGATTCGACGACAACGACTGGCATGACGATCCAACTCTCCCAAGGCCCCGCGAATGGCGCGGCACCATGGGGGGCAAGTGCTGAGCTTGTCAACCGGCCCGGAGTGGGACCGCTCGTCGCTCCCGTGCGGGCGCTTCTCGCTGGCCAGAGGCGCAGAGCGTGTCAGTCCAGTCGCGACAAAAGCCCGCCGGGCTGACGGAGGATCCGGCCGTCCAGCTCAAGTGTCAGGATTTCCGGCGAAAGTTCGGCCGACGTGACTTTCAGGTCGCGCATCAGCTGGTCCTCGGCCAGGGGGCTGGGGCCAAGGCGCGACAGGATCATGCTGTGCAGCAGGGCCACGTCCTTCAGCGGGCGGTGCGGCGCCAGCGGTCCGGGCAGGGCCGGCAGGGCCGCCGGGTCTGGCAGGTCTGGCAGGTCTGGCAATCGGTCTGCGCCTGTACGGGCGAGGGGCGCCCCCATCGCCTCAAGCACGTCCGAGGTGGCGCGCACCAGCACCGCGCCGTCGCGGATCAGCATGTTGCAGCCCGAGGCGCGGGCGTCGAAGGGGTGTCCCGGAACCGCCATCACCTCACGCCCGTAATCAAGTGCTGCCCGCGCGGTGATCAGGCTGCCGGATTTCGCCGCCGCCTCGACCACGACCACGGCGCGCGACAGCCCGGCAACGATGCGGTTGCGCAGCGGGAAATGCCGCGCCTGAGGCTCCAGCCCCGGCGGGTGTTCGCTGACCCGGCAGCCACGCGCCGCGATGTCGCGCGCAAGGCTTGCGTTTTCGGCCGGGTAAAGAACGTCGATGCCGCCCGCCATCACCGCGACCGTCCCGCCGCCGACCTCAAGTGCTGCTTCGTGCGCTGCGGCGTCCACTCCGCGTGCCAGACCGGACACCACGGTGAACCCGGCCTCACACAGGCCCGTTGCAAGCCTGCGGGCCATCCGGATCCCCAGAGACGAGGCATTGCGCGCGCCGACCATGGCCACCGCCGGCTGGTTCAAGAGCGCCACGTCGCCCAGTGCCCAAAGGAGGGGCGGCGCGTCGGGCAGGTCGGCCAGCGCCCG
Source organism: Rhodobacterales bacterium (assembly GCA_031441285.1). GTDB lineage: Bacteria > Pseudomonadota > Alphaproteobacteria > Rhodobacterales > Rhodobacteraceae > Tabrizicola. Next base: position 8,088 of record JANOER010000321.1, on the reverse strand, counting down.
CGGGTAGGCGGCTTCGCCATGCGCCAGAAGTCTGGCGCCAAGGGCGTGGCCTTGCCTGAATTCCGCTTCCACGACCCGGGTGGGGCAGGCCTCATACCCGTCAACCCCGGCGGCCCTGGCGATCCCGGGCAGCGCCGCCAGTGCGGCCCGCGCGGTCCCGTGTTCGGCGATCAGCCGGTGGAACGTCACCGCCCCCACCCGCCGCGAGCGCAGAAGCCGCAGCCGGTCCAGCCGGTCACTGTCGGTTACCCGCGCCGGCGCATTCACGTTCTGACCATCCGCCATCGGGCACCCCACAAGCGATCCGCCTCGCAGCTTGCCTCCTACAAGGTTAATGAATGCTGAATCGTCGCGGAGTGAGTGCCCCTATCCCCGCCCGAACCCCCACCCCGGCGAATCGAGGATTGAACCCGCGACGAAAATTTGATCAAATAGCCGCAAGCACGAATCCCGTGGCCCGGGATCGCAAGGGAGAGCAAGACCATGTTGAACGCCGAAGTAGCCAAGCGCCGCGACGAAGCCATCTCGCGCGGGGTCGGAATGATGACGCAGATCTACGCCGACCGGGCGTTGAACGCGGAAGTCTGGGATATCGAGGGCAACCGCTACATCGACTTTGCCGCCGGCATCGCGGTGGTCAACACCGGGCATTGCCACCCGAAGGTCATGGCGGCAGTGACGGCGCAGATGGCAAAGTTCACCCACACCTGCCATCAGGTTATGCCCTATGAGAATTACATCCGTCTGGCTGAACGGCTGAACGACAAGGTGCCGGGCCCGTGGAAGAAGAAGACGATCTTCGTCACCACCGGCGCCGAGGCCTGCGAGAACGCGGTCAAGATCGCCCGCATCGCCACGGGCCGCAATGCGGTCATCGCCTTTGGCGGCAGCTTTCATGGCCGGACTTTCATGGGCATGTCGCTGACCGGCAAGGTCGAGCCCTACAAGAAGGGCTTCGGCGCGATGATGCCGGATGTGTTCCACGTCCCCTTCCCGATGGAGCCGCACGGCATCTCTACCGCAGATGCGATGAAAGGCCTCGAAAAACTGTTCAAGGCAGACCTTGACCCCGCCCGCGTCGCCGCGATCATTTTCGAGCCGGTTCAGGGCGAAGGCGGCTTTTACCAGGCGCCCGCCGATCTGGTGAAGGCGATCCGCACGCTGTGCGACACCCATGGCATCGTGATGATCGCCGACGAGGTGCAGACCGGCTTTGCCCGCACCGGCAACCTGTTCGCGATGGAGATGTACGGCGTCGCCGCCGACCTGACCACAATGGCCAAGGGCCTTGCCGGCGGTCTGCCGCTGGCCGCAGTCACCGGCCGGGCCGACCTGATGGACGCGGCCAACCCCGGCGGCCTTGGCGGCACCTATGCGGGCAACCCCCTGGGCATCGCCGCCGCCAACGCAGTCCTTGACGTGATCGAGGAGGAAGACCTCTGCGCCCGTGCCAACGAACTTGGCAGCCGACTGAAGCAGCGGCTGGAGGCGATCCGCGCCACCTCGCCCGAGATCATCGACATCCGCGGTCCGGGCTTCATGGTCGCGGTCGAATTCGCCAACCCCTCGACCCATGAACCCGACGCGGGCTTTACCGGCCGGGTGCGGCTGGAGGCGCAAAAGCGCGGGCTGATCCTGCTGACCTGCGGCGTCTATGGCAACGTCGTGCGTTTCCTGGCCCCGATCACCATCCCCGACGCGCATTTCGCCGAGGCGATGGACATCCTTGAAGCCTCGGTCGTCGCCGCCCGTCAGGGCTGAGGCGGACACACACCAAGGTCTTGGCGCGGGGTCGGAAGACTTTGGACCCGCGCCGAAACCGAAGGCCTTTGGCGGCATTACGCAAAAAGCAGCCGGTGCACGGAATTTACTGGAACTTTGCCGCCCAGCCGGTGTTATGGTGCAGCGTTCAATTTGGGAGACTTCCATGCCAAGACTTTTCATCCTTGCCCTGCCGATCCTTCCGCTGATGCTTGCGGCCTGCACCCCGGAAAGCCAGGGAACCGCCATCGGCGCGCTCAGCGGCGCGGCCCTCGGGGCCGCCGTGTCCTCGGGCAGTGACCGCAACAAGGGTATCGCCGTCGGCGCGATCACCGGCGCTGTCGCCGGCAACCTGATCGCCCGCAACAACACCGGCGACTGCACCTACCGCGACGCGAACGGCAACACCTTCCGGGCGGCCTGTCCGTAAGCCACGCAGTGCACGACGCCCGGACGCCCGGACTCCGGGCGTCGTGCCGGTTGCGTCTTTCCGCCTGCGGCCAAGGCTTGCGGTCATGAGACGGCGACCCTAGAACGGCGGCGCAGTCCTGAAAGCCGCCGATGTCTGACCAAACCTCTGGTATCATCCTGTCCTCTGCCAGCGTCCGGCTTGGTGGCACTCTGGTTCTGGACACGATCAGCTTGCATCTGACCGAAGCGCGCATCGGCATCCTTGGCCGGAACGGATCGGGCAAGACCACGCTTCTGCGGGTGATCGCGGGGCTGGTGGCCCCGGTTGCAGGCACGGTCCGGATCGACGGGTCGGACCCGTTCACCGAGCGCAAGGCCGCACTGTCGGCCCTTGGGATCCTGTTCCAGAACCCCGACCACCAGATCCTGTTTCCCACCGTCGACGAGGAGTTGGCCTTCGGGCTGGTCCAGCAGGGTATGGCCCAGCCCGAGGCGATTGCCCGCGCCCGAACGGCCCTGGAAGCCGAGGGTCGCGCGCATTGGATCAAATCCCCGGTGACAGCGCTGTCGCAAGGCCAGCGGCACTATCTGTGCCTGTTGGCCGTTCTCTTGATGCAGCCGCGGACCATCCTTCTGGACGAACCGCTCGCCGGTCTGGACCTGCCGACACAAGCCCGCCTGGCGCGCCGGTTTGCCGCCCTGCCGCAGCGGCTGGTGACGATCACCCATGATCCTGCAAGCGTCGCCAGGGCCGACCGGGTGATCTGGCTTGAGGGCGGCAAGGTCGCGGCGGACGGGCCGCCGTCGCAGGTGATCCCCGCTTTCACCGCCGCGATGGCCCGGATCGGAGAGCGCGATGCTGACGCTGACCTCTGAGGTCCGGATCTGGGCGCACCGGGTGCCGGCCGCGGTGAAGCTGGCCTTGCTGGCCGTGACGACGACCGGACTGTTTGCGATGTCGACGCCGGCACCGCTTGCCGCAGCCCTTCTGGCCACCGCAGCCCTCTATGCAACCGGCGGTCAGCGCTTTGCCCTGTCCGGCCTGCGCCTCTTGCGGCCCTTGTGGCCCTTCATCGGGGTCGTGGCGCTTTGGCATCTCTGGACCGGTGACCTGACCGGAGGTGCCGCCATTGTCTTGCGCATGGTCTGCGCCGTCGCGATGGCGAATTTCGTCACCATGACCACGCAACTTTCCGACATGCTGGCCGTTTTCCAATGGCTTGCCCGCCCGTTTCAGGTTTTCGGGATGTCGCCCCGCGGCCTGGCGCTGGCGGTAGCGCTGACCATCCGCTTCATCCCGGTGATGCTGGACCGGATGACCCAGATCAGCGAAAGCTGGTCAGCGCGGTCGCCCCGCCGCCCGCGCTGGCGGGTGCTGGTTCCCGCCACCCTTGCCGCTCTTGACGACGCGGACCGCGCAGCCGAGGCCTTGCGCGCCCGGGGTGGGGCTGGTTAAAGGGCGCAAAACCAACAACGGGGACAGACATGGAACGCAACCTTACACACATCGCCCTTTTCGCGGCCCTGATCGCGGTTCTCGGGCTGGTCCCGAAGATCGATCTTGCCGCCGGGGTTCCGATCACCGCGCAATCGCTGGGCATCATGCTGTGCGGGACCGTCCTCGGGGCGCGGCGTGGCGCGCTTGCGGTCCTGTTGTTCCTTGCCCTTGTCGCGGTCGGCCTGCCGCTTCTGTCGGGCGGACGCGGCGGGCTTGGGGTCTTTGCCTCGCCTTCGGTCGGCTATCTGATCGGCTTCCCGGTCGCCGCCTTCGTCACCGGCTGGCTGATGGAGCGCACGACGCTGTCCGTGGGCTTTGCCGCCGGCCTGTCCGCCGTGATCGGCGGGATCGGTGTTCTTTACGTCTTCGGGATCATCGGCATGTCGGTGATGCTGTCGAAAACCCTGCCCGAAGCCGCCTTCCTTGGCATGGCGTTCCTGCCGGGCGACCTGCTGAAAGCGGTCATCGCCGGGCTTGTTACGCAAAGCCTGGCCCGGATGCGTCCCGCGTCGCTTCTGTCACGCGCCTGAGGCGTCCAGCAGCAGCGCGCTTCCGATCCCTCCGGCAGAGGCGATGGCCGCAAGGCCCCTGCCCTGCCGAAGCTGCCCGAGCTGATGGAGCTGCCCGAGTTGGTGGAACAGCCTGACCACCAGCACCGCACCCGAGGCCCCGATCGGGTGGCCCCGGGCCAGCGCCCCTCCGCCGGGGTTCACAAGGTCCGGGTCGATCCCCGCGCCTTCAACGACGGCGATGGCCTGCACGGCGTAGGCCTCCATGATCTCTGCCAGGGCCAGCGCCTCACCCCGCCAGACCCGCGCGATCGCGGCCAGAGGCGCCAGGCCCGGCTCTGCCGGGGTGCCGCCGACCGTCGCCCCGGCAAGGATCGCACGGCCCCGGCCTTGGGCGATCCGCTCTGAGACGACCAGACACACCGCCGCCGCATCGGCCGCAACCGCCGCTGTCGCCGCCGTGATGCTGCCGGCAACCACCGGCGCGCGGGCCAGAAGGGAGGCGGTCATGGTCCGGGCAAAGGGATCGCGGGTGATGCCCATAAGGGGAACGATCTCGGCGGCATGATCGGCCCGCAAGGCCTTTGCGTGGCTTTGCGCCGCCCAGGCGTCCTGCCGGGCGCGGCTGATCCCAAGCCGGACCGCCAAAGCCTCGGCCGCGTCGGCCATTCCGGGATCACGGTCGGGCCACGGCGTGAACCGCGCCTGATCGTAGGCGACGGGCGGGCCGCCACCCGGATCGGTCGCCAACCGCAGGGGGCGGCGTGAGTAGCTTTCGACGCCACCGGCCAGCACGACATCCGCCGCACCACTGTCGACCAGCGCCCGCGCCAGCAGGATCGCGTCCAGCCCGCCCGCGCATTGCCGGTCAATGGTCAGGCCCGCCACCGCCTCGGGCAGCCCCGCGGCCAGCGCCACCCGCCGCGCCGGGTTGCCGCCCGCGCCCAGCGCGTTGGCAAGGATCACCTCGTCCACCCGGTCCGGTGCAAAGCCGGCATCCGCAAGGCAGGCCGCGATCACCGGCGCGGCCAGATCCTCGATCGACAGCCGGGCGAAGGCCCCGCCGCGCGGCACCACCGGCGTCCGGCGGGCGGCGATCAGACGGGCCATCGCGCCAGCACCTCCAGCGCCCGAAGATCGGTCTTGCCCGACGGCAGCATCGGCCAGTCGCCAAGCCAGACCAGCGCCTTCGGGGCCTTCAGCGGCCCAAGCCGCTTGCGCAGCGCCGCCATGACTGCCGCCTCGCACGCCGCGTCGCCTTGCGCAAACGCCAGCAGCGCCGACCCGCGCCGCGCGTCCGGCACCGGCACCACCGCCGCGCGGGCAATGCCGTGCAGGCCCTGCATCAGCGCCTCGATCTCTTCGGGAAAGACATTCTGGTCGGCCACCGTCACCATGCGCCCGGCCCGGCCGTGCAGGTAAAGGAACCCGTCTTGCAGCCGCCCGACCTCGCCCAGCGAAAGCCAGCCGCCCTGCCAGCGGGCGCTGCCCACCGGGGCAAGCGTCCCCCCACCCTCTCCCTCCCGCACGGGGGGGGAGGGAAGCGCACATTTGGCCAATGGGGGCGCGGCGTCAGCGTAGCCCAGAAAAAGATAGGGACTTCTCACCCAGATTTCGCCCGATGGATCGACCGAGATCGTCACCCCCGGATAGGCCCGCCCGACCGAGCCATCCGGGGTGTCCGCATCCGTCAGGGTGATGAAGCTTGCCTCGGCCGCGCCGTAGAACTCTCGCACGTCCGCGCCGGGAGCCATCGACCGCAACGCCGCGCGCAGGGCCGGGTCAAGCTTCGAGCCGCCGACCAGCACCTGCCGAAGGTCGGGGCATGTGCCTGCCCCCTCGACCAGAGCCCGCAATTGCGCGGGCGTGGCGTAAAGGTGGGAAATGCCGCTACTGGCCAGCGCCTTCAACTGCCGGTCCGGGCGGAGGCCGGCAAAGAGATGCACCTCGGCCCCCAGATGCAGCCCTTCGACCGCGCCATACAGCGCCAGCGACTGCACCAGACGCCCCAGCACCGCCACCCGCGCGCCGGGGCCGATGCCGAACCGGGCGTTGACGGCGAAGCTTGCGGTCCACGAGCCTTGCGTCCGCCGGATGCGCCGCGGCGCGCCGGTCGAGCCCGAGGTCAGCGTCTCGAAGATCGGCACGGGTTCGGGGTCGGGAGCGGGCTGATCGGGTGCGCCGATGCGAAAGGCGTCGCGGCCGATGGCCGCTGCCAGACCCTCGGCACTGTCGGGAAGGATGGCAGCCGCCCCCGCAGGCCGGGGCCGGACCTCGCGCCCCGCCCCGTCAAAGAGCCGCGCCGAAGCGTGCCAGCCAAAGCGGTCGGTCATGCGCCCAGAAGGCTTGCCACCCGGCGCAGCGCCAGAAGGTAGCCGTCGGTGCCGCAGCCGACGATCACCCCGTCGGCGCGCTGGCTGACGTAGGACTGGTGCCGGAACGCCTCGCGCTTGTGGATGTTCGAGATGTGAACCTCAATCACCGGGCCATCATAGGCGTGCAACGCATCAAGAATGGCGATCGACGTGTGCGTCAGGGCACCCGCATTGAGGATGATCGCCGCCGAAGTGCCACGCGCTTCCTGAATCCAGTCGATCAGCTGGCCCTCGTGGTTCGATTGCAGGGCACGGACCCGAAGGCCCAGCTCTTCCGCCAGATCGGCAACCTTGGCGGACACGTCGTCCAGCGTCTCGCGCCCATAGATCTCGGGCTGACGCAGGCCAAGCAGGTTAAGGTTCGGGCCGTTCAAGAGAGTAACAAGCTTGGACATGGGACATCCGCCACAAAGGTTCGTGCGACAGTATCCGATGTGGCCAAGGGGGCAAGAGGCGGAAAAATGGCGGCCTTCCGATCCTGCAGGGGAGCAGGTCAGAAAGCCGCCCAGGGAGACGCATTTTGCCTTCAGAAGGCTGAAATCAGGCGACTTTCTCCAGCACCAGCGCGGGCGTGATGCCCAGAGCGCGGACAACCTCACGCGTCAGGTGCGGGCGGTTCAAGGTGTAGAAATGCAGATCCTTGACCCCGCCTTGCAGAAGGTTGTCGCAAAGCTGGGTCGCATGGGTCAGCGCCAGAAGCTCTTCGCGGCCATCGCGGGCCGCGGTGGTGAAGGCCTCGTCCAGCTTGGCCGGAACCCGGGTGCCGCAGCGGTTGGCGAATTTCTTCGCGCCGGTCCAGCTGGTGATCGGCAGGATGCCGGGGATGATCGGAGCGGTGATCCCGGCCCTGGCGCAGGCATCGCGGAACCGAAAGAAGGTGTCGGCATCAAAGAAGAACTGGGTGATCGCACTGGAGGCACCCGCGTCGAGCTTGCGCTTCAGCCAGGTCACGTCGGCGGTCTGGTCGGCGGCATCGGGGTGCGGTTCCGGGTAGGCCCCGACCCGGATCCTGAACTTGCCGGTGCGGGCCAGCTTGTCCACCAGCTCGACCGAATTCGCAAAGCCCAGGGGATGCGGCACGAACCGCTGCGCCCCCTTCGGCGCATCGCCGCGCAGGGCGACGATTTCGGTCACTCCGGCCTCGGCATAGGCTTCGGCGATGGCGAGGGTTTCGGTCTTGGTGGCGTCAACGCAGGTCAAATGCGCCGCCACCGGCAGGCCATAGTTGCGGTGGATGGTCGAGACCGCCTCGTGTGTCAGCTGCCGCGTGGTGCCGCCCGCGCCGTAGGTCACGGACACGAAGGACGGCTGCATCGGCGCCAGTGCCTGCACGGTCTCCCAAAGCCGAAACGATGCGTCCAGCGATTGCGGCGGGAAGAATTCGAAACTGATGCGTGGCGTGGACATGGCAGGCTCCTTGGTTGCCCCACTTGTCGCAGGCCCCGGCATGTGAGACAAATTCATAATTCTCACGATCATCATGAGGTTCATTCATGTACGTTGAACTGCGCCACCTGCGGACGATCCGCGCCAT
>JANOER010000320.1:0-1560 GCA_031441285.1 Rhodobacterales bacterium | reverse complement strand
GGCACCCAGACCACGCTTTACGCGATCCTGCGCGCTCTGGTCGAAACCGGGGACGAAGTCCTTGTCGGTGACCCGATGTATGCCGAATACCAGGGTCAGATCGCCCAGACCGGCGCGCGCATGGTGCCGGTCCCGCTGCGGCCGGAGCATGGCTTCCGGATGCAGGCGGCAGATGTGGCGGCGCAAATCACGCCCAGAACCCGCGTGCTGTTTCTCAACACGCCGCACAACCCGACCGGCGCGGTCCTGCGGCCCGCCGACATCCGCGCGCTGGGTGAGGTTGCCCGCGCGCATGACCTCTGGATCCTGTCGGACGAAGTTTACGAAGAGATGGTCTTTCCCGGCGTGACCTTCGCCTCGCCGCTGGACTTTCCTGAATTTGCCGACCGGGTGATCGTCGCCTCGTCGATCTCGAAATCCCACGCCGCACCGGGTTTCCGGTCGGGCTGGTGCGTCGGTCCGGCCGCGTTCTGCACCCGGCTGCTGCCGCTGTCCGAAACCATGCTGTTCGGCGCGCAACCCTTCATCGCCGACATGACCGAGCTTGCCGTGTCCCATCCCTCGCCGGTTGCGGGCGGGATGGCGGAACGTTTCGCGCGCCGGGCCGGGCTGATCGCCGCGGCGCTGGACGGGGTCAGCGGGCTGCGCGTCCACCGCCCGGAGGCGGGGATGTTCACGCTGATCGACATTCGCACCACCGGCCTGTCGGGCGACGCCTTTGCCGAAGGCCTTCTTGACCGGCAAAAGGTTGCAGTGATGCCGGGAGAAAGCTTCGGGGCCGGACTTGCGGGCTGGGTGCGATTGTCCCTGACCCAACCGGACGACCGCACGATCCTCGCCGCCAACCGCATCGCCGCCCACGCGGCCAGCATATTGGGGAACGCAGCATGACAACTGTCGGCATCCGTCTGGTCGAAGGCCTTGCCGCGCGCGGGGTCGAGGTGGTCTTCGGCATCCCCGGGGTTCACACAATCGAGCTTTACCGCGGCCTTGTCGCCGCCGGTGACAGGATCCGCCACGTCACCCCGCGCCACGAACAGGGGGCGGGCTTCATGGCCGACGGCTATGCCCGCGTCACCGGCAAGCCCGGCGTGGCTTTCGTGATCACCGGGCCGGGCTTGACCAACACCCTGACCGCCATGGCGCAGGCCCGCGCGGATTCGGTGCCGATGCTGGTCGTGTCGGGCCTCGGGCGCAGCGACACGCTGGGCAAGGGCTGGGGCCGTCTGCACGAGCTTCCCGATCAGGGGGCGATGGTCGCAACCCTGTGCCACTCCGAAACCGTGACCGACCCGAAGAAGCTGGGCGAGGTGCTGGACCGCGCCTTTGCCGCGATGACCTCGGGGCGGCCGGGGCCGGCGCATATCCAGATCTCGACCAACATGATGGGCCAGCCCTGCCCGGCGCTGGTGCCGCCCGGCACCGGCGTGGTTGCCGTTCCCCTGCCGCTGGGCCGGATCCGCAGCGTGGCCTCGGCGCTGAACAACGCCGAGCGCGTGGTCATCCTTGCCGGTGGTGGGGTCCGGCGGGCCGAAGCCACGCTGCAAAAGCTGGCCGAGA
>JANOER010000319.1:0-6334 GCA_031441285.1 Rhodobacterales bacterium | reverse complement strand
TGAAGCTAAGAAAGAAGCGTGCATTTATTCCAAAGAATCTTTTACTCGTTGCGGGTCAAATTCACCGACTTGTCTCCAAAGTTCATTTCCATTTGCATCAAAATAAATAAAAGTAGGCGTGAATTGAAAACCATATAAACGAATCAAGTGTAGAACTGATCAGGAGAAATCCTGCTTTTTGTTCTAACGACATTTTTGAAACCAGATCTTTGCTTCGTACTTCAGATGTAAGTCTCCAATCCTCATAATCATCTAATTGCCCGTTTCGGTTAAGGTCTTTGAATTGGAGGCGCTCTATGGTGAGAAGCTTAGCCACACGATATCCTAAGAATGGTTGCTCTTTTGATGCGCTTGAGTCAGAGGAGCTTTGATCACCGCAGCCAACTATACTCAGGAGAACTAAAAGACATGCTTTGAAAAGGGATACCGTTTTGACCAGGGGATAAGGAAGCATATTTTCAGTCATGGAATATTTTTTTAAGGATTTACTGCGAATTCTTCGATTTTACTTTTTCTGGCGGTTGAATTTGCGAAGTCCCCAATTGCGTAATTGGGGAACATGGGATACCAGGGTTTTATCGATACAAAGCTAAATTAGGTATTTGAGGGTAATAGACAAGTCTTCCGTAGACGATGTTTTATTCTCTGTGCTGATCAATATGAAAACTACAGTATGTATACTTGGAAGTCGTTTCCATCACGTGCACAAATAGTGGATAATGAAAATACGTTACAAGGTCCTGGTATTCCTGGTTGTGTTGTCCATCATCACTTACCTGGACCGTGTTTGTATGAATGTGGTGAGTAAATATGTAAAGGCAGACCTGGCGTTAGACAACCAGCAGTTTGGTTATATTCTGGGTGCCTTTTCACTTGCGTATGCATTTTTTGAACTTCCAACAGGAATTCTTGGCGATAGTATTGGTCCGCGCAAAGTTCTCACACGTGTGGTACTGTGGTGGTCTGGCTTTACGGCGCTAACAGGTTCAGCCTTCAGCTTTAGTTACCTTTTGATTGTCCGCTTCTTATTTGGTATGGGAGAAGCAGGTGCCTATCCCAATTCCTCGATTGCCGTTGCGCGCTGGTTTCCGGCTGCTGAACTAGGCAGGGCACAGGCTGCGATCTGGTCGGCGGGGCCGCCCAGGGGAAACCCGGGCGGCCTTTTCCATTCGGGCACAACCGCCTTGCCTGGCACGCCGCAAATCTTTTCGAAAAGATTTGCCAAAATCCTTCGAAGGATTTTGTCCCCGGCCCGGCGGTTGCACTTCTAGAACGCGTTCAGCACCGCGCCCATGATCGTGCATCCGACGACGCTGTTCACCCCGTCGATCACTGTCAGCGCGGGTTTGCGCAAGCTGAAGGCATAGTTCATCGCCACCCAAGGCGTGATCAGGAACGCGCCGATCCCCAATCCGGCGATGGCCCCGCCGCCGATCGTGGTCACCCCGGCTGACCCAAGCAGGTGCCGCATCATGCCTGCGACCAGCACCATCGCCAGCAGCCCGATGACAAAGGGCATTGGCCCGCCGGACTTCTGCTGCTCTTCGGTCACGCCCGACGCGGCCATCCAGGGCTTCGACATCGCGATGTACCACACCGCACCAAAGGCGAAGGCCGCAATCGCCGCGGCCAGAACGTTCACGACTTCCATCCTGGTCCCTCCCGTAGGGTTTTTCGCAAGTGTGCCGCAAACCGACAGATCAGGGTAGAACATTCTTGGATGGCTGAAGGCCCTTTGAGGGTCGTCAGGGCGCGACGCCGCCCATCCTGCAGATGATCGCCCATTCGTCGGCACTGACCGGCTGCACCGAAAGCCGGGTGTTGTTGACCAGCACCATCGCCTCCAGCCCAGGCATGACCTTGCACTCCTCAAGGCTGATCGCCCGCTTCAGCGGCCTGACCGCCTTGATCATCACGCAGTCCCAGCGCGGATCGTCGGTGGTGCTGTCGGGCAGGCTTTCGCGGCTGACCTCGACGATCCCCACGATCTCTTTTCCCACGTTGGAGTGATAGAAGAACCCCAGGTCGCCCACCTTCATCGCCCGCATGTTGTTGCGGGCCTGATAGTTGCGGACCCCGTGCCATTCTTCGCCCGCGTCGCCCTTGGCGACCTGGTGGTCCCAGCCCCAGACATCCGGCTCGGACTTGAACAGCCAGAAGGTCATCCGATCACCCGCTTCCACTCCTGGATCATCACCGAGGCGAACAGCCCCGCCTTTGCGTAGGGGTCGGCGGCGGCCCAGGCCTCGGCCTCGGCGCGGGTGGCGACGCCCAGCACGATCAGGCTGCCGCACATCTGTCCGGCGGCGTCGATGAAGGGGCCGGCCTGTTCGACCACGCCGGTCAACCGGATGTGATCAAGATGCGCGTCGCGGGTTTCGACGCGGGTCTGCAAGGCGTTGGGCTTGTCTAGGCAGATGAGGGCAAAGCGCATGGTCATTCCTGTTTAAGCGGCCGCCGCATCAGCTGGCCGATGGCATCATCAAGAGAGGTCGCGCCCGAGGCAAGGGCATCCACCATCACGGTGATCGGCATGTCGATCCCAAGCGTTCCGGCAAGCCGCACCACGGCGCGCGCGGTGGCCACGCCTTCGACCGTGGCGCCCGGATCGAAGGTTTCGGCCTTGCCCAGCGCCCGCCCGAAGCGAAAGTTGCGGGATTGTGCCGAGGTGCAGGTCAGGACCAGATCACCAAGCCCCGAGAGGCCGGCCAGCGTTTCGGCCCGCGCGCCAAGACCCAGCGCCAGCCGGACCATTTCCGCATAGCCGCGGGTCATCAGGGCCGCGCGGGCGCTGTCGCCAAGGCCGGCCCCGATCACCACGCCGGCCGCGATGGCGACCACGTTCTTCAAGGCGCCGCCAAGTTCCGCGCCGCGCACGTCGTCGGTCCGGTACAGGCGCAGGCTGGCGGTGGACAGAAGGTCCTGCAGCGCCGCACCGCCCTCTGCCGAGGCCAGGGTCAGCGCGGTCGGCAGGCCTTTGGCGATGTCGGCGGCAAAACTTGGGCCGGTCAGAAGGGCCACTGACGCACCCGGTCGGCGAGCTTTGACCAACGCCACGGGTCCGCGCAGGGTCGCAAGGTCCACCCCCTTGCAGCAGGCGACCAGCGGTTGGCGATCCGACACCACCGGCCAGGCGTCGAGAAGCGCGCCCAGCGCCTGCATCGGCGTGGCAAGCAAAAGCGCGTCGCCGCCGCAGACATCAGCGATTTCGGCGTGAACAGTGACGTTTTCCGGCAGAAGAACCCCCGGCAGGGCGGCATCGTTCCGGCGCTGATCCCGCATCGCCTGAACCCGGTCAGGATCACGCGCCCAAAGGCGAACCACACGCCCGCCCTTCGCCAGCACAACGGCAAGGGCGGTCCCGAAAGCGCCGGCCCCGGCGATGCCGATCATGCCTTGGCCCCCTTCTTGCCGGACCCCAGAAGTGCTGGCGCGGTCTCGTCCAGCGGCCAGCGCGGGCGGGCGACGAATGCGTGGGGCAAGGGCAGGTCCGCGCGCAGATGTTCGATCCCCGCCCAGGCGATCATCGCAGCATTGTCGGTGCAAAGCCGCAGGGGAGGCGCAAGGAACAGGACACCGGCCTGCGCCGAAACGGTCTCTAACATGGCCCGAATCGTCTGATTTGCCGCCACGCCCCCGGCCACGGCAAGGGCGGTCAGCGGCAGGTCGGACACCATCACCAAGGCGCGAGTCGTCTTGACGGACAGAACCTCGGCCACCGCGGCCTGAAACCCGGCGCAGAGGTCGCGGCGGTCCTGCCGGGTGAGGCCGCCCTGTTCAACGATCAACGCATCGCGGGCGCGCAGAAGAGCGGTCTTCAGGCCAGAGAACGACATGTCGCAGCCCTCGCGGTCCAGAAGCGGCCGGGGAAAGCGAAAGCGCGCCGGGTCGCCACGCAGCGCCTCGGCCTCGACCGCCGGGCCTCCGGGCTGGGCCAGGCCCATAAGCTTGGCGGTCTTGTCGAAAGCCTCGCCCGGGGCGTCGTCGATGGTGCCGCCAAGGCGGCGGAACCGGGCCACGCCTTCGACCAGCAGAAACTGGCAATGCCCGCCAGACACCAGCAGCATGAGGTAGGGAAAGCCGATCCCGTCAGTCAGGCGCGGGGTCAGGGCGTGACCCGCCAGATGGTTGACCGGCACCAAGGGCAGCCCGCGCGCTGCGGCCAGCCCGCGCGCCAGCATCACGCCGGACAGGACGCCGCCGATCAGCCCCGGCCCGGCGGTCACCGCGATGGCGTCGATATCGTCCAGCGTGACGCCGGCGGTGGCCAGCGCTGCTTCGACGCAGCCATCCAGCCGTTCGGCATGGGCGCGGGCGGCGATTTCCGGCACCACGCCTCCGAACGCTGCGTGCAACGCGGTCTGGCCAACAACTTCGGAGGACAGAATCTGGCGGATGCCGCCAGCCGTCAGCCGAACCACGGCCGCCGCGGTATCATCGCAGCTTGATTCGATGCCGAGGAGAGTAAGTGTCCGGTCCATGGCCGCCGTTGCGTGAAGTCTGCACGGCAGGTAACACCATGGGCATGGCGAGACAATCCGCAGAGTCCAGGGCGATGCCCGCGCCGGTGACGGTGCTGCTGACGCGTCCCGAGGCCGAAGCGCATGCCTTTGCCGCCGCGCTGGTCCAGCGGTTCGGGGATCGGGTGCGGCCTGTGGTCGCGCCCTTGATGGTGGCGCACCATCTTGCGCCGCCCATGCCCCCCGGCCCCTTCGCGGGGGTGATCTTCACATCTGTCACGGGGGTCGACGCCGCGCTGCGGCTGCGCAAGGATCTGCCCGATCTTGCCTGGTGCGTTGGCCGCAAGACGGCTGAGCGGGCGACGGCTGCCGGGTTTCGCGCCCGGTCGGCGGATGGTGACGCAGCGGCGCTGGTTGCGGCGATTCTTGCAGCACCCTTCACCGGGCGGCTTCTGCATCTGCGCGGCGAGGATACCAAAGGCGAGGTTGCCGAAACCCTGATTTCCGCCGGAATAGAGACTGAAACGCTGGTGGTCTATCGCCAGTCGGGCCAGCCTCTGCCAAGCGCGGGGTGCAAGGCACTTGCTGAAGCCGGCCCGCTGATCGTTCCGCTGTTTTCCCCCCGAAGTGCGGCGCTTTTCGCGGCTGCGCTGCCGGATGACCTGCGGGCAGCGCTTTGGCTGGTGGTGATAAGCGACGCGGTTGCCACGGCGGCGGCGGCGATACCAAGGCAAGGCCTGCTGCTTGCCGGACGACCGGATGCGCGGGCGATGCTGGAGGCGGTCGAAGCGGCATTGGAAAAGGCTTCGGCGCCTTGAACACCGCGGCCGCGAATGCTTAGGTAGGGCAGGGCCAAAGCCAAGGGGGCCGCTGCCATGGCAAGACGCAAAGACCCGGAGACCGAAACGCCCGGGGATCCGGTCGAAGCCGCGCCCGAGGCCGAGATTGCAAGCGACATCGCTCCCGTTGTCGAGGCTGCGGTCGAGCCGCCGATGCAGCCTGCACCGAAGGCCGCAAACCCTCTGCAAGGTGGTATTGCCGGGCCGCTTCTTGGCGGAGCATTGGCGGCGCTGGGCGGCTTCGCGCTGTCACATTTCAACGTGTTCAGTCTGACTGCGCCGGTCGATGGGGCGGCAATCGCCGCGCTGTCGGACCGTCTGGGCAAGCTCGAGACGGCACAGACAGATGAGGCCTCGCGGCTTTCGGCGCCTGGCGACCAGATGCAGGGGATCGACGCGCGCGTTGCGGCGCTGGAATCGGCCCCTGCGCCGGCCTTGCCCGATTTGTCGGCGCTGGCGACGCTGGATCAGCGGCTGGCGGTGATCGAAGCCCTGCCGCAAGGCGCGGACGCCTCGACGGCGGCGCTGGCGGCCAAGCTTGGCGATCTGGAGCGCAAGATCGCGGCCCAGCCATCGGGCGGGGCGGATCTGGCCAAGGTCGATGCCGCCATTGCCCGGCTTGCGGCGGCCGAAGCCGAGGCCTTGGCGCGCGCCGAGGCGGCAGCGGCAGTCGCGGCATCGGCCGAACGGGCGGTGGCGCTGGGCCGGCTGCGCGCGGCAGTCGCTGCGGGCAATGGCTTTCAGGCCGAGCTTGCGGCGCTTGATGACCCGGCGCTGACCGCAACCCTTGCGCCACATGTCGCTGGCGTGGCGACCCTGACCAGCCTGCAGGCCGAGTTTCCAGATCCGGCGCGGCAGGCGCTGGACCTTGCCCGCACCGCCGCCGGCGAACGCGGCTGGAGCGTGCGGCTGGTCGATTTCCTGGCGTCGCAAACCGGGGCGCGGTCCCTGACCCCGCGTGAGGGCGACGCCCCGGACGCGGTCCTGTCCCGGGCCGATTTCGCGCTGTCCGAAGGCCGCGTTGCCGACGCGCTG
>JANOER010000318.1:0-13964 GCA_031441285.1 Rhodobacterales bacterium | reverse complement strand
CTGTTTTCACCGCGTGATCGACGGCTTCATGGCCCAGACTGGCGATGTCGAGAACGGCAACATGGAGGAGAACTTCAACCTCCGCCGCGCCGGCACGGGTGGCTCGTCCCATCCCGACCTTCCGGCCGAGTTTTCCAAGCTCCCGCATGACCGGGGCAGCATCGGTGCCGCCCGCTCGCAGAACCCGAACTCGGCCAACAGCCAGTTCTTCATCAATTTCAAGGACAACAGCTTCCTGAACGGCCAATACACCGTTTACGGCCGGGTGATTTCCGGGATGGAGCATGTCGACAAGATCGCACGCGGCGAACCGCCCGCGAACCCCGACCGCATGATAACCGTAAGGGTGGCTGCCGATGTCCAGGCTTGATTTCCGCTTCGCAGCCGTCCTCGCGGCCTTTGCGTCCAGTGCCTCGGCCCAGGCGGTCGACGGCCCCGGCCCGAACCTGGTGATCGAGGTCGCGGGTGCCGCCAATGGCACCGTGGTCATCGACCTGCTGGCGGACGTGGCTCCGCAGCATGTCGCGCAGATCACCGCACTCGCCACCGAAGGCGCTTATGACAACGTGGTCTTTCACCGCGTGATCGACGGCTTCATGGCCCAGACCGGCGACGTCTCCAACGGCAAGGCCGGGGGCGATCTGTCGGCGGCGGGAACCGGCAGCTCCAGCCGTCCCGACATCCCGGCCGAGTTTACCAACGACCTCAGCTTTCAGCGGGGTGTCGTCGGAATGGCCCGGTCGAACGACCCGAACAGCGCCAACAGCCAGTTCTTCATCATGTTCGCGCCGGGCGACTTCCTTGATGGCCAGTATACCATTGTCGGCAACGTCGTGTCGGGGATGGAGATTGTTGACGCCATTCAACGGGGCGAGCCGCCGGCCACGCCGGATGTCATGGTGAAAGTCACCGTGCAGCAGTAGCGAAAGGCCGGGTGGGCACCGTCGCGCCCACCCGGCGTTTCAGCCCAGCACCACCAGCGCGTGGCGCTTCCTGCCGGCGGTCAGCTTCAGCGGTTCGGCCAGATGCCCGGCGCCAAAGCGCAGCGCCGTGTCGGTGACGATCTCGTCATTCACCTTCGCCCCGCCCTCAAGGATCAGCCGCTTGGCGTCCTTGCCGCTGGCAGCAAGTCCCGCCCGCACAAAGAGTTGCACGATGCCCACACCGTCGGCCAGTTCAGCCGGCTGCAGGGTGACGGTCGGCAGGTCGTCGCCGATCCCGCCTTTTTCGAACACTTCCCGCGCCGTGGCTTGCGCCGCCGCCGCCGCGTCCGCCCCGTGCAAAAGCGTCGTCACCGCATTGGCAAGCTGGATCTTGGCGGCGTTGATCTCGGACCCGCCAAGCTTGCCCAGCCGGTCGCATTCCGCCACCGGAAGCTCGGTGTAAAGCTTCAGGAACCGGCCCACATCGGGATCCGTCGTGTTGCGCCAGAACTGCCAGAACTCGTAGGGCGAATAGAGATCGCCGTTCAGCCAGACCGCGCCCGACTGGCTTTTCCCCATCTTCCGACCATCGCTTGTCGTCAGAAGTGGAGAGGTCAGCCCGTAGACCTCGCCCCCCACAGCATCCGAACCGATCACCCGCCGCGTCAGGTCGACGCCGTTGACGATATTGCCCCACTGGTCACTGCCGCCCATCTGCAGCAGGCAGCCATACCGGCGGTGCAGTTCAAGAAAATCATAGGCTTGCAGGATCATGTAGTTGAATTCCAGGAAAGACAGCGACTGTTCGCGGTCCAGCCGTGACTTCACGCTTTCAAACGACAGCATCCGGTTGACGGAAAAATGCCGCCCGATGTCGCGCAGAAAGCCGATGTAATTCAGCGCGTCCAGCCATTCGGCGTTGTTGACCATCACCGCGTCCGTCGCACCCTCGCCAAACTGCACGTAGGGGGCAAAGGCCCGCTTGATCCCGTCGATGTTCGATCCGATCTGCGCGTCGGTCAGCAGTGGGCGCTCGTCCGCCCGAAAGCTGGGATCGCCGACCTTCGTGGTGCCGCCGCCCATCAGCACGATGGGCTTTCCGCCGCACTTTTGCAGCCAGCGCAGCATCATGATCTGGATCAGCGAGCCCACATGCAAAGAGGTCGCGGTTGCGTCAAAGCCGATATAGCCCGGAACCACGCCGGCGATGAAAGCCTCGTCCAACGCCTGATAGTCGGTGCAGTCGGCGACAAAGCCGCGCTCCAGCATCACGCGCATGAATTCAGATTTCGGATGGTAGTGCATGGCTGCCTCGGTCTAGGATGCGCGCGGTATAGCTTTGCCAGGAGCCCAAGGGAAGATGCGGAAGGACGGTCCTCTCTGGGCGCTTGGCGCGATGTCCGGCACCTCGCTGGACGGGGTCGATGCCGCAATGCTGCGCACCGACGGTGTGACGATCGAGGATTTCGGCCCCTCCGCGTTCCGCCCCTACACCCCGCCAGAGCAGGACCGCCTGCGCGCGGCCCTTGGCCAATGGCCGGGCGACCCGGATGTCGCCGCCGCGGCCGAGGTGGTGGAAACCGCCCATGCCGAGCTTCTGTCGCGTTTCACCGGCGCCGACCTTGTCGGGTTCCATGGCCAGACACTGGCGCACGACCCCATGGAGCGTGGCACCCACCAATGCGGAAACGGCGCGCTTCTGGCGCAGGTGCTTGACCTGCCGACCGTGTGGGATTTCCGCAGCGCGGATATCCGGATGGGTGGGCAGGGCGCTCCGCTTGCGCCGTTCTTCCACTTCGCGCTTGCGCGCCACATCGGCGCGGCTGAACCGCTGGCTTTCCTCAACCTTGGCGGGGTCGGCAACCTGACCTGGGTCAATCCGCAAGCCGACGGACCCGAAGATCCGGGCGCGCTGTTCGCCTTCGACACCGGCCCCGCGAATGCCCCGCTGAATGACCTGATGCGCGCGCGGCTTGGCAAAAGCCATGACGAAGGCGGAGCCCTTGCCGCCCGCGGTCTGGTGGACGAGGATTTCGTCACCATGGTGATGACCGATCCCTGGTTCGACCTTGCTCCGCCCAAGTCGCTGGACCGCAACGATTTCGCCGGCCTTCTGGACCATCTCGACATGATGCCGGATGCCGATGCCGCGGCAACCCTGACGGCCATCGCCGCCGCCGCCGTGGCTGCTGGACAGATCCATTTCCCCGCCCCCGCAAGCCGGATCCTTGTCACCGGAGGTGGCCGGCTGAACCCGACGCTGATGGCCGAACTTCGCCGCCGCATCCCCGTCGACATCGACCCGGTCGAAGCGGTGGGTCTGGACGGGGACATGCTGGAAGCGCAGGCCTTCGCCTTTCTGGCGGTCCGCGTCTTGCGCAAGATGGCCACGTCTGCTCCCGGAACCACCGGAACTCCGGCCCTGATCGGCGGAGGTCAGCTCAGCCAGCCGGAGCCTCAGGCCCGCGCTTTGAACCGACCCGTCAGCAACGGCAGCGAATAGATCACCAGCGCCGCCCAGATCAGGGCGAAGGCCACAAGCTTTGTGCCGCTGAACGGCTCGTCAAAGACAAACACCGCGGCAAGGAAGATCAGCGTCGGCGCGATGTATTGCATGATCGCGATGGTCGACAGCCGAAGCCGCTTGGCCCCGTTGGCATAGATCATCAGCGGTCCGGCGGTGACCAGCCCGCAGCCGACCAGCAGGGCCGTGTCCCACGGCACGCCCCGCAGGAAATGCCCGGCCCCCGCGCCCCACAGCCAAAGCATGTAGCCCAAGGCCGGTGGCAGCAGGATCAGCACTTCCAGCGCAAAGCCCTGGTTCGGCCCGATCGGCAGCCATTTCTTCAAGAATGCGTAGAGCCCCCAGGTCAGCGTCAACCCCAGCGCCACCAGCGGCAACCGCCCCGCTTCCCAGGTCAGGATCGCCACGGCAAGGGTTGCCAGCGCGATCGCCACCCCCTGCCAGCGCCCGATCCGCTCGTGCAGAAAAACCGCACCAAGAAAGATCGAAAACAGTGGGTTGATGTAATAGCCAAGCGCCGCATCCAGCGCATGTCCCGACCCGATGGCCCAGACATAGATCCCCCAGTTGACGGAAATCAGCGCCGCTGTAAGCGCGCCCATTCCCAGCATCCGTGGCGACCGCATGGCTGCACGCAGGTCACCCGTCCGACCCAGCACCCACAAAACCAGCACTGCGATCGGCACCGACCAGACCACCCGATGCGCAATCACCTCGACCGGCGGAACATGCGCCAGCGCCTTCATGTAGAACGGCAAGGCTCCCCACAGCAGGTAGGAGGTCAGTGCAAAGAGAAACCCCGAAAGGCTGTCTTCGTTCTGGGGGGATGCGGACGGCAGGGCAGAGGAGTTGCTCATGTCTTCTCCCTAGACATAGCCGCCGGCAGCTACCACGCCGATCTTGTGTCCGGCACAATGCCCCGTGAGGGGCCTTTGGTTTCGCAGTCGCTGCCGTGCCGCGCTACAAGGCTACGCCGCCCGCGCGCGGATGTCGGCTGCGGTCACGCCTGCCGCCAGGTTCCGGGGGCAAGCCCCTCCAGCGTCCAGTCGCCCACCTGCCAGCGGATCAGCCGCAGGCAGGGCAACCCCACCGCAGCGCACAACCGCCGGACCTGCCGGTTCCGCCCTTCGCGCAAGCCAAGCTCGATCCAGCCGTCCGGCACCGACTTCCGCACCCGGATCGGCGGGTCGCGGGGCCAGAGCCATGCAGGCTCGGCCACCGCACGGGCCTTTGCCGGAAGGGTAGGGCCATCGTTCAGCTGCACGCCCAGGCGCAGCCGCCCCAGCGCATCCTCGGTGACGACGCCCTCGACCTGCGCAAGATAGGTCTTCTCCAGCCGGTGCCGCGGGTCCGATATCTGCGCCTGCAACCGTCCGTCGTCCGTCAGCACGACCAGCCCTTCGCTGTCGCGGTCCAGCCGTCCGGCGGGGTAGACCTCTTTCACGGGCACGAAATCCGCAAGCGTCTGGCGCCCACTGCCATCGGTGAACTGACACAGCACGTCGAAAGGCTTGTTCAGCAGGATCAGCATGTCTCTTGCTGCCACGCCAGCGGCCAGAATGAAACGGGCGCCTGCTGGCGCCCGCACCTTTTCAGGAGGTCTGCAAGGATCGTCGCGGATCCCGGTTTCAGACGATCAGCCCTTCAGGATCGACCGGCCGGCGTATTCCGCCGTCTCGCCCAGCATTTCCTCGATCCGGATCAACTGGTTGTATTTCGCCAGCCGGTCCGACCGGCTTAGAGATCCGGTCTTGATCTGCCCGCAGTTCGTGGCCACTGCAAGGTCGGCTATCGTCGCGTCCTCGGTTTCGCCCGACCGGTGGCTCATCACGTTGGTATAGCCCGCCCGATGCGCCATCTCGACCGCCTGCAGCGTCTCGGTCAGGGTGCCGATCTGGTTCACTTTCACCAGCATGGAGTTTGCACATCCAGCCTTGATGCCTTCGGCCAGACGGCGCGGGTTGGTGACGAAAAGATCGTCGCCCACCAGCTGGATCTTCGACCCCAGCTTGTCGGTCAAGAGCTTCCAGCCCGCCCAGTCATCTTCGGAACAGCCGTCCTCGATGCTGATGATCGGGTAGTCCGCGGCCAGCCCAGCAAGGAAGTCGACATTCTCTTCGACTGACAGCGACTTGCCCTCGCCCTTCATTTCGTACTTGCCGCCCCTGAAGTATTCGGTGGCCGCACAATCCAGCGCAAGGAAGATGTCCTCGCCCGGCTTGTATCCGGCTTTTTCGATGCTTTTAAGAATGAAATCAAGCGCATCTCGGGCAGAGCTCAGGTTCGGCGCAAAGCCGCCCTCGTCGCCGATCCCGGTATTGTGGCCCGCGTTCTGCAGCTCCTTCTTCAGCGTGTGGAACACCTCCGACCCCATCCGCACCGCCTCGCGGATGTTTTCGGCACCCAGCGGCATGATCATGAATTCCTGGATGTCGATCGGGTTGTCGGCATGTTCGCCACCGTTGATGATGTTCATCATCGGCACGGGCAGGATGCGGGCCGAGGTGCCCCCGACATAGCGGTAAAGCGGCTGGCCGCTGAATTCCGCCGCCGCCTTCGCCACCGCCAGCGACACGCCAAGGATCGCATTGGCCCCAAGCCGTGACTTGTTCGGCGTACCGTCCATCTCGATCATGGTGCGGTCGATGCCGACCTGCTCGGTTGCATCAAAGCCGACGATTTCTTCGGCGATCTCGCCGTTCACCGCGGCCACCGCCTCAAGCACACCCTTGCCCTTGTAGCGCGCGGAGTCGCCATCGCGACGCTCGTTCGCTTCATGCGCGCCGGTCGAGGCCCCCGACGGAACCGCAGCCCGGCCCATCGAGCCGTCCTCCAGATAGACGTCGACCTCGACCGTGGGGTTGCCCCGGCTATCAAGGATTTCGCGGGCGTGAATGTCGATGATCGTGCTCATGGGGGGCTCCCTTTGGCCGAGTGAATGCTCTCAGCCGCCCCTTTACCTTGGCTCAGTCGTTGAGGGAAGCACGTTTGCGCGCCCGCTCGCGGGCGAAGGCGTAAAGACCCGAGGCCACGATCAGCGCCGCCCCCAGAAGCGTCAGTGCGTCAGGCCGTTCGGCCAGGAAAATGACGCCCAGCGTCATCGAAAAGATCAGACGCGCATAGCGGAAGGGTGCCACCACCGCGACTGCGCCGGTCCGGGTCGCGGCGGTCACCGCCCAGTAGCCTGCCGTCCCGAAAACCAGCGCGCCGGCCAGAACCAGGCTTTCCGGGCCCGTCACCGCCCGCGCCCCGCCGGTGAACGGCAGCATCAGAAGCCCAAGCACGGCAACCGCCATCAGCCCCCAGGCTGAAACCTGCGCCGTCGTGACCGACTGCGGGATCGAGCGTGAGGCAAGGTCGCGCACCGACATGCCGATCACGGTGACCAGAACCAGCAGCGACTCGACCCTGAAGCCGTCTGCCCCCGGCTGGATCACCAGAAGCACCCCCAGAAACCCGACCGCGATCGCGGTCCAGCGCCGCCATCCGACGCGCTCGCCGTAGACCAGCGCCGCCCCCAGCGTGACGGCCAGCGGCATCGCCTGCAAGACGGCGGCCACCGTGCCGAGGGGCACCGAGGCCAGGGCCGCGACAAAGCTTGCAGTGCCGACCATCTTGCCAAGATTGCGCAGCAGAACAACGGGGTGCACGGCGTCCTTTACCAGAACCCGCTGCCCGCGCGCCCGCGCCATCAGCGCAAAGACCGGCACCCCGAATGCCCCAGAGATCAGGATGATCTGCCCCAGCGGAAGATCCGCCGCCGCCCATTTCAAAAACAGATCCTCGACCGCAAACAGCGCCATCGCCGCCAGCATGAGGGCGATGCCGTTCAGGTTGTCGTGGCGGGGGTCAGCGTCGGTCATGCGCCTTTCTAGGGGGCGGTGGCGGTGAAAGAAAGCCACCGCCACCCGGGACCGGGCCAAAAATTTTCGCCGAAAATTTTTCAGCCCCCGATCCGCCGTTGCGCTGATCTCCGGGTTGCCCTGTCGCGGGCTTGCGGGCACAACACTGGCAAGCTTGGGGGACGGATGCAACGCAAGGACCGGCTTGACGCTTACGGGGGCACGGTCCTTCTGGGCGTGACCCTGCTTCTCGCCCTCAGCCAGATCATCGTGAAACTGGTGAACGAGGGCTTGCAGCCGGTGTTCTTTGCCGGGCTTCGTTCGGTTCTTGCGGTGGGGTTCGTCTGGGCCTGGCTGGTCTGGCGCAAGCGCCGGCCAGTCTTGCGCCGCCACGCGCTTGGGCCGGGCCTCTCGATGGGCACCTTGTTCGCCGCCGAATTCCTGTGCCTTTTCATGGCGCTTGACCTGACGACCGTGGGGCGCACCTCGGTGATCTTCTATTCCATGCCGGTCTGGTTCGCGATCATGGCGCATTTCGGTCTTGGCGACCGTCTGACCGCCCTTCGCTGCCTTGGCCTTGCGCTGGCCTTCGCCGGGGCGTCCTGGGCCATCCTGACCGGCAGCCAGTCCGGCGCGGGCAGTCTGGCCGGAGACATCTTTGCCCTCGGCGGAGCCTTTGGTTGGGCCGGGACTGCCTTCATCGCCCGTCGTCCGGTGATGCGTGCCGAGGGACCGGAGATGCAACTCTTCTGGATGGTTCTGGTATCAGGCCCGCTTCTGTTGCTGGCAGCTCCGTTTTTCGGGCCGCTGATCCGCGACCTGCAACCGCTGCACATTGTTGCGCTGGTCTTTCAGGCTTCGGTCGTGGTGGCGGGGGGATTCATCGCCTGGCTTTGGCTGATGTCGGTCTATCCGGCGTCGACGGTCGCCTCGTTCTCGTTCCTGACGCCGATCCTGGCGCTTGGCTTCGGGGCGCTGTTCCTGGGCGAAACCGTCACCTGGCCGATTCTCGGAGCTGCCATTCTGGTTGCGGTGGGAATCGTGCTGATCAACCGTCCGGCCGGTCCGCGCCACTAGGCAGCCGGCCGGGAATCGCCACGCGTCCGTGTGCACCGCCTGCCCGACGTGGCAAGGCCGGCACTCAACCGGGCCGGATGCAAAGCAAAAACGCTGATCTTCACAAACTGCGCGAAGTTTGTCCCCAGGGCTGTCCACATCCCCGGCTCACAGCCGGTGAATTCCGCGTGATGTGGCCTTCGAACCGTCAAGTCGCAAAATTTGCATTTCACCTAAATATTCTCGTTGATTGGAGGGCTCGAATACGACACTTTGACAAAGCGGCAGGGGACACCACAAAATCTAGTGCCGCGGTGACAGGCAAGACGACCCACATCAAAGGGCACCTCAATCAGGTGCGTCCCTCCCGCCGGCACTCCCGGCAGGAGTGCTGGGCATTCGCTTGTCACCGCGAAACCAGACTTGATCCCGGCCCGTCTGGTGAAGTGATCGGCCGCATCGGCCGCAAGAAAACGGGAGTTCAGGGGCATGAAGATCGAGCGCAAGTTCACCACCGAAGTCAGCGGCGCCTATGGTGCCATGGCTTTCGCCGTCACCACCTCGGAAATCCGCAACCCGGATGGCAAGGTCGTGTTCCGCAATGAAGCAGTCGAGGTTCCGGAGGGCTGGAGCCAGGTTGCCTCGGACGTGCTGGCGCAAAAATACTTCCGCAAGGCCGGCATTCCGGCCCGGCTGAAGCGGGTGAAGGAAAAGGGCGTGCCCGAGTTCCTCTGGCGCTCGGTCCCCGATGAGGACGCGCTGGCGAAGCTTTCCGCTGATGAACGCAACACCGGCGAAACCTCGGCCAAGCAGGTCTTCGACCGTCTGGCGGGTGCCTGGGCCTATTGGGGCTGGAAGGGCGGCTACTTCACCACCGAAGCTGACGCCTCTGCCTACTTCGACGAGATGCGCTTCATGCTGGCCCGCCAGATGGCCGCGCCGAATTCGCCGCAGTGGTTCAACACCGGCCTGCACTGGGCTTATGGCATCGACGGCCCGTCGCAGGGTCACTTCTATGTCGACCACCAGACCGGCAAGCTTACCAAATCCACCTCGGCCTACGAACACCCGCAGCCCCACGCCTGCTTCATCCAGTCGGTCAAGGATGACCTTGTCGGCGACGGCGGGATCATGGACCTCTGGGTGCGCGAGGCGCGACTCTTCAAATACGGCTCCGGCACCGGCACCAACTTCTCCTCGCTTCGGGGCGCGGGCGAAAAGCTGTCGGGCGGCGGCAAATCCTCGGGCCTGATGGGCTTCCTGAAAATCGGCGACCGCGCGGCTGGCGCCATCAAGTCCGGCGGCACCACCCGGCGCGCGGCGAAGATGGTCATCATCGACATGGACCACCCCGATGTCGAAGACTTCATCAACTGGAAGGTGATCGAGGAGCAAAAGGTCGCCTCCCTCGTCGCCGGCTCGAAGATGCACGAAGCCCGCCTCAATGACATCTTCGCCGCGATCAAGGCGTTTGACGGCAGCATGGAGGGTGCCACCGACCCCGTTGCAAACGCAGGCCTCAAAACTTCGATCCGCGCCGCCAAGAAGGCAATGATCCCCGACACCTACACCAACCGCATCCTGCAATATGCGCGTCAGGGTTTCACCTCGATCGAATTCCCGACATACGACACCGACTGGGATTCCGAGGCCTATATCTCGGTCTCCGGCCAGAACTCCAACAACTCGGTCCGCGTGACCGATGCCTTCCTGAAGGCCGTCAAGGCCGACGCTCCGTGGGAGCTGATCCGCCGCACCGATGGCAAGGTTGCCAGGACCGTTTCCGCGCGTGAGCTTTGGGACCAGATCGGCCACGCCGCCTGGGCCTGCGCCGACCCCGGCATCCAGTTTCACGACACCGTCAACGCCTGGCACACCTGCCCCGAGGACGGCGCGATCCGTGGCTCCAACCCCTGCTCGGAGTACATGTTCCTGGACGACACCGCCTGCAATCTGGCGTCGATGAACCTGCTTACCTTCTTCCACGACGGCAAGTTCGACGCCGAGGCTTACGTCCACGCCTCGCGGCTCTGGACGGTGACGCTGGAAATCTCGGTGATGATGGCGCAGTTCCCGTCCAAGGAGATCGCCCAGCTGTCCTACGATTTCCGCACCCTCGGCCTTGGCTACGCCAACATCGGCGGTCTTCTGATGAACATGGGCCTTGGCTACGACAGCGACGAAGGCCGCGCCCTTTGCGGCGCTTTGACCGCCGTCATGACCGGCGTCTCCTACGCCACCTCTGCCGAGATGGCGAAAGAGCTTGGGCCGTTCTCCGGCTACGCCCGCAACCGCGATCACATGCTGCGCGTCATCCGCAACCACCGCGCTGCGGCCCATTCGACCGGGGTTTACGAAGGCCTGAACGTCCCGGCCGTCGCTCTGGACCACGCAAACTGCCCGGACCAGGCGCTTGTCTCCCTCGCGAAATCCGCCTGGGACGAGGCCCTGCGCCTGGGTGAAACCCACGGCTACCGAAACGCGCAGACCACCGTCATTGCCCCCACCGGCACTATCGGGCTGGTGATGGACTGCGATACCACCGGCATCGAGCCCGACTTCGCCCTGGTGAAGTTCAAGAAACTGGCCGGCGGCGGCTACTTCAAGATCATCAACCAGTCGGTCCCGGCAGCACTTGAGACGCTCGGTTACTCCACCTCTCAGGCGGCCGAAATCGTCGCCCACGCCGTTGGCCATGCCTCGCTGGGTCAGGCCCCGGGCATCAACCATACGTCGCTGATCGGCCACGGCTTCGGGGCGCGCGAGATTGAAAAGCTTGAAGCCGCCCTGCCGTCAGCCTTCGACATCAAGTTCGTCTTCAACCAGTGGACGCTGGGCGAGGATTTCTGCAAGGGCACCCTCGGCATCCCCGAGGACAAGCTCAACGACCCGACCTTCGACCTTCTGCGCCACCTTGGCTTCACCAAGGCTCAGATCGACGCGGCCAACGACCATGTCTGCGGCATGATGACCCTGGAAAATTCACCGCACCTGAACCCCGAACACTACTCTGTGTTTGATTGCGCCAACCCTTGCGGCAAGACCGGCAAGCGATTCCTGTCGGTCAACAGCCACATCACCATGATGGCCGCCGCGCAAAGCTTCATCTCGGGCGCGATCTCGAAGACCATCAACATGCCGAACTCGGCCACCATCGCCGAGACGCTGGCAGCTTACGAACTTTCCCACTCGCTGGGCATCAAGGCAAACGCGCTGTACCGCGACGGATCAAAGCTGAGCCAGCCGCTGGCATCGGCGCTGGTCGAGGATGACGAGGACGCCGAGGAAATCCTCACCAACGGCTCGGTGATGGAAAAGGCCGTGGTGATTGCCGAGAAGATCATCGAAAAGGTGATCATCAAGGAAATCGTCCGCTCGAACCGCGAAAAGCTGCCAGAGCGCCGCAAGGGCTATACCCAGAAGGCCATCGTCGGCGGCCACAAGGTGTACTTGCGCACCGGCGAATATCAGGACGGCTCCCTGGGCGAGATCTTCATCGACATGCACAAGGAAGGGGCCGGCTTCCGCGCGATGATGAACAACTTCGCCATCGCGGTCAGCGTCGGCCTGCAATACGGCGTGCCGCTGGACGAATTCGTCGAGGCCTTCACCTTCACCCGCTTTGAACCGGCCGGCATGGTGCAGGGAAACGACAGCATCAAGAACGCGACCTCGATTCTGGACTACATCTTCCGCGAACTGGCGGTCAGCTATCTTGACCGGACCGATCTTGCCCATGTCGCGCCGAAAGGCGCCTCGTTCGACGACCTTGGCCGGGGCGAGGAAGAGGGCAAGCGCAACATCTCGGAAGTCAGCGAGAGCGCCGCCTCGAAGTCGCTTGAAGTGCTGAAACAGGTCGCCTCGACCGGCTACATGCGCAAGCGGGTGCCACAAGAGTTCACCGTTCTGCAAGGCGGGGCAGGGTTGTCGATCGGGGCCACAGCCTTCGGTACCGACGCAAACGCCGCCCTGTCGATGCTGATGCCGGAAGCGCGGGTCACCGGCCTTGCCGAGTCCACCTCGACCTTCGCCATGGGGTCGGTCACCACGGACGCGCGATCGAAGGCCAAGCTGCAAGGCTATACCGGGGATAGCTGCAGCGAGTGCGGCAACTACACCATGGTCCGCAACGGATCCTGCCTGAAGTGCAACAGCTGCGGCGGCACGACCGGGTGCAGCTGATCTGAGAACGGGTAGGGGTGTTCCATGTCAACGGAACACCCCGTCCGGGTCACTTGTATTGCAATTTTCTGCCTGCCAACCGTCCGGGCAGCTGTTTGCCGGACCCGTCAAAATGGGCGGCTGATCCCCAAGGTTTGACCCGCGCGCGCCCAGCCGCTACCATCCCGCCATGAAACCCGACGCCACGCTTCCCATGACCCAGGCCCTGCGCGACACCGGAGTCCGCGTGACCCGCCAGCGCGAAGCGCTGCTGCGGGTGCTGACCGAGGCCGAGGATCACCCCGATGCGGCCGAACTTCACCGCCGGGCCCGCGCGCATGACGACAGCCTGTCGCTGGCCACCGTCTACCGCACCCTCTCGGTCCTTGAACGCGAGGGGGTTGTCCTTCGGCTTGCGCTGGAAAACGGCGGGGCCAGGTATGAGGTGGCCGACGCCCCGCACCATGACCATATCGTCGACCTCGACTCTGGTCGGATCACCGAATTCCGGTCGGAAAAGATCGAAGAGTTGCAGCGCCAGATCGCGGCTGAGCTTGGCTTCGACATCGTCCATCACCGGATGGAGCTTTACTGCCGCAAGCGGCCCTAACCGGGCAGTCAGATCGTCCTGACCAGCCGCATGGCGTCAAAGATCGCAGCGTGGGTGTTGCGCGCCTCGACCGCGTCGCCGATTCGGAAAAGCTGGAAGCCCTCCGTGACGGGCTGCGGCTGCCCGGCGATCAGCGCATCGTAGTCAACCGCACCAAGATTGGCCGACAACGGCTTGAGATCAAAGTAGATATCGGCCAGCGGCTGGGTGCCGTGATTGACCACCACCTGATCGTAGACCGCGGTTTTTTCAAGCTTCATGTAGTCCGACCCGATCGTGGCGCGCAGCTGGTTGCCCGCCCGCTCGACCGACCGCAGGCGGTAGGTCACGGTGAAGGTCACGTCCTTGTCCTGCAGCGCGCGCATGTAGGGCACCAGGTTCATTGCCATGACTTCGGGCGCGAAACTGCGGTCGGGGGTCATCACTTCGACCTTCGAGCCGGCCTCGGCCAGAAGCTGTGCTGCCTGCAACGCGGTATGGTCGCCCGCGTCGTCGTACAAAAGCACATTTGCGCCCGGCTTCACGTCGCCCGACAGGATATCCCAGGCGGACACGACAAGGTCGTTGCCCGCAGTCAGCACATCAGTCGTCGGCAGGCCCCCGGTGGCGATGATCGCGACATCGGGATTTTCCTCAGTCACGTCAGAGGCTTCCGCGAAGGTGTTGAAGCGGAATTCCACCCCCCGCGCGGCGCATTGCGCCATGCGCCAGTCGATGATGCCGATCATCTCGCGGCGGCGCGGGCTTTGCGAGGTCAGAAGGATCTGCCCGCCGGGTTCGGCAGCGGCCTCGAAAACGGTGACTGCATGCCCGCGCTCGGCGGCCACGCGCGCGGCCTCCAGCCCGCC
>JANOER010000317.1:0-10281 GCA_031441285.1 Rhodobacterales bacterium | reverse complement strand
GACGTGGATGCGGTGTGGAGCTTCTCCTCCCACCCCCTCTCCGCTCTCATCGAGCGCGAGGCCGCCAGCAACGTCAAACGCACCTGGGTCAACCACGGCAAAGCGCGGAACTGGATGGGGGCCGAGGGCGAAGGCCGCGCGTTCCTGTCTCAGGCGACGGAGGTCAAGACGGTCTGGGTGCCGTATGGGGAGTGAGGGATGCGAAAGCAATGCGCAGGCAATTGGTCGACGCAAAAGCTACTCGGCAGGCCCCCCCTCGCCAGACGCGGTGTCGAAGGTACTACGAAGCTGCTTGGCAAGCATCGCCTTCATCAACTCTTCCATCGCGAGGACGGTATTGCGCGTGAGCGTTCCTTCCTCGCGATAGGTGCGGTCGGCGCTCTCAAGCGCATCATAATAGGGTAACCGGTTCCCTACGATCTGCTCCGGAATGGTTTCCGAGCCAGCAAAAAGCACTTGTGAGTGTGCGCACAAGACGAGGTAGGAAGTGGCGCGCGAAGTGCGCCCGTTTCCGTCTGTAAACGGATGAATCCAATTTAGACGCCACATCACCATCGACGCCAAGTGCACCGCCGAAGCAGGTGCCCAGTTCTCGTTCACATATTCGCACAGGTCGTCGACAAGTGTTGGAACTAGAGAGTAATCGGGCGGCTGATGCTCGCTCTTATTGATCGTAACTGGGCCCGGGCGAAAGTTGCCCGCATACGCACTTAGTCCTTCGATCGCACACCGATTGAGATCGAGTATGGTGGGCCATCGCAGACGAAACGGACGACCGTCGAGCGCATCAAGTATGTACTGTCGTACACGCTCGGCCTGTCTGAGGCCGTTAGCTGCCTCCTTTTTCGCTCGCTCTAGGTCGTCGGTCTCTACAACAGCAGGATCGGCCTCGCTGTGTCGTATCAATGACTCGTCAGTCATGGTGGCTCCCTAGAGACCGATCTTCCGGGCTTCTTCGTCGACCATTTCGCGCGTGATTGTCGGGTTCTCAAACGCAGTGTTGCCGTAGGCGAAGCTACGTCGCTGCTCTGTCACCTGCTCCGGAGTCATCGTGATTTTCTTTGCGCGCTCAATAAGATAGTCGAGATCTGCGAGTGATACGTTGGACATTTGATTCTCCCATCGGCCTGCTTGTTTTTGGATAACACGTTTACCCACTATTGGTTGCGTCCTCCATAGCTGTCTTCGACGAAATGTAGATTCTCGGCGAAATCCGGCGACCGAGTCGAAAGCGCCACACCAAACATCATACCACCGATTCGCCCCCAATCCTTAACGCCCTCCCCTCTCCCCGCGCGTAGAGACGGAAGAAAGACAGAAAGAAGACGGGAAAAAGACCCCAAACCTCTCGCCAACCCCTTGATCTAACACGAGCGAACGGTTGCCCTTGCGACCCGCTCAGGCCCGCCCTGCCGCCGCACTCAAGCTCAGGGGATCGATCCCCATCCCCTTCAGCGCCGCCGCCCATTTCGCCCGGTCATCCGCCCCGAACACCAGCCCCTCCGGCGCATCCGCCGTCAGCCAGTCGTTCCGCGCGATCTCGGCCTCCAGCTGCCCCGGACCCCAGCCGGAATAGCCCAGCGCCAGAAGCGCGTTGGAGGGGCCTTCGCCCTTTGCCAAAGCCTCGAGGATATCCGTCGTCGCGGTCATCCCGAACCCGCCCGGCACCGCCATCGTCGCCTGGTCCCGACGCCCGGCCCGCCAGTCGGGCGAGTGCAGCACGAACCCCCGTCCCCGTTCCACCGGCCCGCCAAGATGCAGGCGGATGTCGCGGCCTTCGGGGGCGCGGGGGATTTTCAGATGGTCAAGAAGGCGGGAAAAGGTCATGTCCTGCAAGGGCTTGTTGATGATCAGGCCCATCGACCCCTCGGCCGAATGGGCGCAGACCAGGATCACGCTGCGGTCAAAGCGCGGGTCCGCCATCCCCGGCATCGCGATCAGGATCTGTCCGGCAAGGTCCATGGCACCTCCACCTTCAGCATGCCCCCCGCAGCGCGGACCCTCAAGCGGAAAGCATGGCGGACAGGACACGCTCACGCGATGTCGCCGCAATGTGATTTCCTTTGCACGGCACAGTTCCTATCCTTGGGCGATGTTTACACGCCTTTCCCCCCTGGTCTGCCTCACCGCCCTTGGCTTCGGCCCGGCCTTCGCCACCACGCAGGACGATGTCCTGGCGGCCCGGTTG
The DNA here is from genome assembly GCA_031441285.1 of Rhodobacterales bacterium. GTDB lineage: Bacteria > Pseudomonadota > Alphaproteobacteria > Rhodobacterales > Rhodobacteraceae > Tabrizicola. The sequence goes on along the minus strand of JANOER010000317.1, from coordinate 8,093 downwards.
CTGCCCGGCTGGCAGTCGGAGACCGGGGCGCATCTGGCTGCGGTGGACCTGACGCTGGCCGATGGCTGGAAGACCTACTGGCGCAGCCCCGGAGATGCCGGGATCCCGCCCCGCTTTGACTGGTCGGGGTCGCAGAATGTCCGGTCGGTCCGCATCCTTTGGCCCGCCCCGACAGTGTTTGATGTCAATGGCTTGCGCACCATCGGCTATCACGATCGCCTGATCCTGCCGGTCGAGGTCACGCCGGAAGACCCCGCTTTGCCGGTCAACCTGTCGCTGCGGATGGACCTTGGGGTTTGCGACAAGATCTGCCTTCCGGCCTCGGTGGCGCTGCGGTCCGATCTCATTGCACCGGGCGTGCCGGATGCCGGGATCATGACCGCCCTTGCCCTCCGCGCCGCGACGGCGCTCGAGGCGGGTGTGACCGCCGTGGCCTGCACCATCGACCCGATCGCCGACGGCCTGCGCCTGACCGCCCGGCTGCGCCTGCCTGATCCCGGCACGGACGAGGTCGTCGCGGTTGAAACCTCGGACCCCGAGGTCTGGGTCGCCGAGACGACCACCAGCCGCCAGAATGGCGAACTTGTCGCCGTCACCGAACTGGTGGCGCCCGACGGCGCGCCCTTCGCGCTGGACCGGTCAGGGGTCACGCTGACAATCCTTGCCGACGGCCGCGCGGTCGAGGTGCAGGGCTGCCCGGCGCCCTAGGCCTTGGCTGGCCGAATCCGGACAACCGCAGCAAGAACTGCCACCAGCCAGAGGGCCAGGGCAAGGGCGAGATAGGCCCCCAGCGCAACCGGGCCCGGAGCGGCCTCGGCCTGCCACAGGCCAAGCGCTGCCAGCCAGCCCGGCAAGACCCCGGTCACCGCAACCCAGAACGGCAAGGCAAGGGCGGCCAGCGTGATCGCGACCGTCGCCGCAACCAGCACGGGCCGCATCCGGCGCGGCCCCCGGCGAACCGCCCGGCGCAGGGCGGCGACGGCCCGGGCAAAATCGGCCTGCACGGCCATCAGCGCCGGCACCACAACCAGGACCAGCACCATCCCGAACCCCAGTCCATACGCGAGGGTGATCACCGTTGGCTTGAGAAACTCGGCCTGGGCGCTGCGTTCGTATAACAGCGGCGCCAGCCCCCAGCACCGTGGTCATGGTGGTCAGAAAGACCGGGCGGAACCGGTCGGCCACCGCATCGACGATGGCGGCGTGCAAGCCCCGCTTTTCCGAGTATTCATCCACCGTGCTGACCAGAACGATGGAATCGTTGACGATGATCCCGGCCATGCCGATCAGCCCGACGATGGAAAACAGAGACATCGGCATGTCCCAGACCCAGTGGCCATAGATCGCGCCGACCAGGCCGAAGGGGATGACCGACATGACCACAAGGGGCCGGGTCCAGTGCGCAAAGATCCAGGCCAGCGTGATGTAGATGCCCAGAAGGCAAAGGACCAGCGCCACGGCGGCGCCACCCAGGAATTCGCGTTCATCCTCGGCCTGGCCGGACAGTTTGTAGCCAAGCCCGAAACCCTCGGCGATGCGGGGCAGGATGTCCTCGGCCAGCGCGCGCTGCACTTCGGTCGCGCGGGCGGGATCATCTTCGGCAAGCTCTCCTGACACGGTGACGGTCCTAAGCCCGTTCTCGCGCCGGACGGTCGAAAATCCGGCGCGACTTTCAACGGTCACGATATCGCCCAGCGGCACATAAACCCCGGCTGAGGTCCGGATCAGACTGCGCTCCAGAAAATCCGCAGTCAGTTCGTCCTGCGGCAGCTCGACCCGGATCGAGGCCTGACGCGGGCCGTCGGGATAGGTCGCCGCCTCGATCCCGCCCAGACTGTTGCGCAGCGCCCGCCCAAGGGCCGCCGTATCCAGACCCAGACTTTCGCCCTGCGGCGTCAGCGTCAGGATCAGGTCTTCCTTGTCATAGGCCAGGCTGTCCTCCAGCCCCGAAACCTCGGGGTAGACCGCAAGCGCCGCCTTCAGGGCCTCGGCGGCGGCTTTCAGCGTATCGGCTTCGCCGCCGTAAAGGTCCACGCCCAAAGATACGCCGCCAGGGCCGAAGAAGGCGTTGCGAAAGCTCAGTTCCTCCAGCAGTGGATGCGGCACGACTTCGGCTTCGAGGGCTGCGATCACCTCGGAGGTCGGGTAGGGCCGCAGGTCCGGGCTGACCAGCTCCATCGCGATCGAGCCAAGCAGGTCCGGCCCCTTGCCGTCGGCGCCAGAGAGGTTGCGGCCAGCCCCGCCGCCGATTTCCGCCATGATGAATGTCGCGGGGTTCAGACCGTGTTCCGCCTCGAAACGGTCCGTCACCACTTCGGCGGCGCGCTGCACTTCGCGCATCATCGCCAGCGTGTCGTCGCGCGACGCACCGGGAAGCATGGCAAAGCCCCCGGTGACCGAGGCCTGCTCTGGCGGGCTGAAGAAGCGAAACTGCACCTCGCCGCGCAGGAACAGCGACGATTGCCAGGCCAAAGCCAGAACCGCCGCGGCCAGCGCGGGATAGCGCGCGATCAGCAAAATCCGCATGGCCGGGCGGATCAGCCGAAGACGGACCCAGTCCATCCCCCGGTTCATCTGCCGCGACGGCCAGTCATACCAGCGCTCGTGACCTTCCTGAACCAACGCACCCTTCAGGTGGTTCGGCAGGATCAGGAAACATTCGACCAGCGACACCACAAGCACGATGGCGACGGTGATCGGGATCGCCGCGATCAGTTCGCCGAAGCGGCCACCGACCGCAAGCAGCCCCAGAAAGGCGACGATGGTGGTGATGGACGAGGCCAGCACCGGCCCCGCCATCCGCACCGCCGCGTTCTCGGCGGCAATCGCGGGCGGCTCGCCCAGGGTGCGCAAGCGGAAATCGGCGTGTTCGCCGACGACGATGGCGTCATCGACCACCACCCCAAGCATGATGATCAGCGCGAACATCGAGATCATGTTCAGCGTCAGCCCCAGCGCCCACATCACCGCAAGCGCCGAGACAAGCGCGATCGGGATGCCCGCCGCGACCCAGAAGGCGATGCGGACATTCAGGAACAAGAACAGCAGCGCCAGCACCAGCGCCAGCCCGCTCAGGCCATTGTCCAGCAGAAGCGTCAGCCGGTCGCTGATCTGCCCGGCGCGGGTGCGGACAAGCTTGACCGTGACGCCGGGGGGCAGGCCCGGCTGGATCTCGTCGGCCAGCCGCGCGACGGCAGCCTGCATCCGGATCGCATCGCCGTCATCCGCCCGGTCGACCCGGATCGTCATTGCCGGGTTCTGGCCGACAAAGGCCGCGCGCACCGCGTTCGCCGCGTTTGCCCGGACCGTGGCAACGTCACCCACCGTCAGGATCGTGCCGTCGGGGTCGGCGCGCAGCACGATAGCGGCAATCCGCTCTGCCGTCTGCGCCTCAGAGCCGCTGCGCAGCCGCGCGGTTCCGCCAAGCTCACCTGCCGGGTTGGAGCGGGCGGCATTGGCGATGGCCTCGGCAACTTCGGCCATGGTGAGATCGTGCCGCATCAGGGTTACGGACGACACCTCGACCACCGTCTCCGGGTCAGCCAGTCCGGTGATCGTGGCCCGGCTGATCCCTTCGGCAAAAAGCCGCAGGATGAATTCGTCGGCAAAGCGGCCCAGCTGGTCCACCCCGACCGGCCCGCTGATCAGCACATCGGTCACCCGGTCCCGCCAGGCCGAGGCGGCTACGACCGGATCATCCGCGCCTTCGGGCAGCGTCGTCAGCGCATCGACCGCCGCCTGCACGTCGCTTTCTGCGGTGGCGAGATCGTGGTTCGGCTCGAACTCGACCGAAATGAACGCGCCGCCCTCGCTTGCCCGCGAACTGACGGCGGCCACGCCTTCAACGCCCAGAAGCACCGGCTCGACCAGCTGGACGATGGCGCGGTCCACGTCCTCGGCCCCCGCCCCGGCCCAGGGAACCGACACGCTGACTTCGTTGACGATGACATCCGGGAAATACTGCGCCCGCATCTGCGTGGCCGCGATGACGCCGATGGCCAGCATGAACACCATCAGCAGATTGGCGGCGGTCCGGTGCCGGGTGAAATAGCGGATCGCGTCCATCGTCAGCCGCCTGCCGGCAGGTCCGACCCGGGCGAGTCTGATCCGGGCGCAGCCGCCGGCCGGATCGGGCGGACCCGGATCCCCGCCCCAAGGAAGGACGAGCGTTCGGTGACGATCTCGCGCCCCGCCAGATCACCGACCGCCACGATCACCGCGTCGCCCTGACGCCCCAGAACCCTGACTGGAACCTCTTCCAGCCGGTCCTGTGGCCCAAGGACAAGCAACGTGCCTTGCCGGCCCACCGCCGTCGCCGGAACCAAAGCGGCGTCGGGCAGGGCCGCGCCGTCAATGGCGACCTCGACGAAATCGCCGGGCTTCAGGAAAGCCGCCGCGGTCCCACCCGCCTCAAGCACCGCATAGACCAGCCGTCCGGTCTGCCCTTCGCCCACCGCCGCGCCGACCCGGTCCAGCCGCCCCCGCAGCGGAGCCGCGTCCGCAAGGCCGGGCAGCGCAATCGTGACCGCGCTGGCCCGCAACGCGCCCGCCGGGTCCGCAAGCCGGGCAAACTGCGCGGTCGACAGCCGCAGCGCGACGTCCAGCGCGGCCGGGTCGATGATCCGGCCCAGATCCTCGTTGGGGTTGAGAACGGCACCGGTGATCACCGACACCCCCTCGATGCGGCCAGCGATCGCCGCGCGCAGTTCGGTCCCGATCCGGCTGCGGGTTGCTTCGGCCAAGGCGACCTCGGCCCGCGTCACCGCAACCGCCGTCTGATCCACCCGCGCCCGGGCCGTGGCCAGCGCCTGCTTGCGCGACAGGACCGACTGGTCCGCCGCCGAAACCGCAAGTTCGGCGGTTTCGACCGCCTGGGGCGATCCCGCGCCCTGGGTTTGCAGATCCTGTTGGCGTTCAAGGGACTGACCGCGCAGGACCGCCTGTTCTTCGGCGGCGGCAAGATCCTCGACCGCAAGCTTTACGGTGGCCAGCGCCTCGGTCGCGGCGCCTTCGGCTTCGGACAGATCGGCCCGGGCCAGCACCAGCGCCGCATCGGCCGGAACCGGATCGAGCCGCAGAAGCGGCGCACCCATCGCCACTTCGCCGCCGTCCCGGAAGTCATCGGCCACCCAGACGACAGTGCCGCCCTGCGGCAGGCGGATGTCCAGACTGCGCCGGGCCTCGACCTTGCCATAGGCGATGATCCGGGGGGTGACTGACGTGGGCACGAGCGTCAGAAGGTTCGCCGCAATCACCCGCTCATCCGCCGGGCGCGCCGGACCGCCGGGCGCACGGCTTTCGCGGACCGCGTTGCCGACCGTGATCGCCGCCAGCCCCAGAAGGGCCAGCGTCAGCACCAAAAGCAGAAGACCCGTCAGACTTTGCCGCAGAAACCGCATGAGCACCTCTGGCGCAAAGTCTAGCGCATCCCATCCGCTTCGCCAGCCGGCAAACCCGCGCGATACGCAGATGTTACGACCGGCCCGGCCCCTTCCGCCGCAGATGTTCGTCCAGACGGGGCATGATCTCGACGAAGTTGCAGGGCCGGTGGCGGCTGTCCAGCTGGAAGCGCAGGATCTCGTCCCAGGCATCGCGGCAGGCGCCGGGGCTGCCGGGCAGCGCGAAAAGGTAGGTGCCACCCGCCACGCCGCCACAGGCGCGGCTTTGGACCGCCGAGGTGCCGATCTTCTGCATCGAGACGACGGTGAAGACCGTGCCAAAGGCTTCGATCTCTTTCTCATAGACATCGCGGTGCGCCTCGACCGTCACGTCGCGCCCGGTAAGACCGGTGCCGCCGGTCGTCAGGATCACATCGACGCCGGGGTCCGCGATCAAGTCCCGCAGCCGGCCGGCAATCCGGGCCTGGTCATCCGCCACGATTCCCCGACCGGCAAGCTGATGCCCCGCGGCCAGAAGCCGGTCGACCAGTGTGTCGCCTGATGTGTCGGTGTCCGGGGTCCGGCTGTCGCTGACCGTAAGCACCGCGATGCGGACCGGATGGAACGGGAGCGATTCATCAACGCGCGACATGAAGCAAGCCACCTTCATCTTGTGAAGTCCCCGATTTTTCGCAGAAAAATCGTAGACCTGGGGTCAGATTTTCAACCGCGCCTGCAACGACAGAAGGTCTGCCCAGGCCTCGCGCTTGGCGGCGGGATTGCGCAGAAGGTAGGCCGGATGAGCCATCGGCAGCAAGGGCTTGCCCAGCGCCCCGGTCCAGGTCCCGCGCGCCCGCAGGATGCCTTTGCCTCCGGTCAGGGCGTAAAGGGGCGTGTTGCCCATCACCACGATCACTTCCGGGTCGATCAGCGCGATATGTCGCTCGACGAAGGGGCGCAGCATGGCGATCTCGGCCGGCTCCGGGTCGCGGTTGCCGGGCGGGCGCCAGGGCAGGACATTGGTGATGTAAAGCGCGGCTTCGCGGTCGGGCGAGGTGCGCGACAGGCCGATCGCGGCAAACATCCGGTCCAGAAGCTGCCCGGCGCGACCGACGAAGGGCCGGCCCTCACGGTCCTCCTCGGCGCCCGGGGCCTCGCCCAGGACCAGCACCCGGGCCGCAGGGTTGCCGTCGGCAAAGACCGTGTTCCGCGCGCCGCGCTTCAGCTCGCAAAGCTCGAAGCCTGCAAGTGCAGCGCGCAGATCGTCCAGCGTGTCGGCCCCCGCCGCCGCTGCCGTCGCAGCTGCGACCGGATCGACCGAAACCTGCCCCGCCATCCCGACAACCGGCGCAGTGGTGGCCGCGACGGCATCGGACCGCGCCGCCGCCCGCGGCGTTTCGGCCGAAAGCTCATAGCGGTTCACCGGCACATCGCCGCACGCCTCGTCCACCCCGGCCTCGACCTGCCAGGCCAGGGCCGCGCGCGCCGCGTGCCAATCTTCGGAAATGTCAGAGTCGAATCCCATGCGCCCAGACTAGGACCTTCAGCGCAGCGGGGCCAGATCGTTCCGCCGCCGAACCGCTTGCCCCGCCCTCCCGGCTTTGCGATAGAGGGTCAAACCGCAAGGGGACACGCCCATGGCCTTCCGCGCCCGCCACCTTCTGGGGATCGAGCAGCTTTCGCCGCTGGAGATCACCACGATCCTCGATCTTGCTGAACGCTATGTCGACCTGAACCGCCGCACCGTGAAGCAGTCCGATACCCTGGCGGGGATGACGCAGATCAATCTGTTCTTCGAGAACTCCACCCGCACGCAGTCGTCGTTCGAGCTTGCCGGAAAGCGTCTGGGGGCTGACGTGATGAACATGCCGGTCGGCAATTCTTCGGTGAAGAAGGGGGAAACCCTGATCGACACCGCGATGACGCTGAACGCGATGCACCCGGACCTTCTGGTCGTGCGGCACGGGGCCTCGGGTGCGGTGAACCTTCTGGCGCAAAAGGTGGATTGCGCGGTTCTGAACGCCGGCGACGGGCGACACGAGCACCCGACGCAGGCCCTCCTCGACGCTTTGACGATCCGCCGCGCCAAGGGCCGATTGCAACGCCTGACCATCGCGATCTGCGGCGACATTGCCCATTCCCGCGTCGCCCGGTCGAACCTGATCCTTCTGGGCAAGATGGAAAACCGCCTGCGCCTGATCGCCCCGCCGACCCTGATGCCCGCCGGCGTCGAGGATTTCGGCTGCGAGCTTTTCGACGACATGCGCGAAGGGCTGAAGGGTGCGGATGTGGTGATGATGCTGCGGCTGCAGAAGGAGCGGATGGACGGCGGCTTCATCCCGTCCGAGCGGGAATACTACCACCGCTACGGGCTGGACGCTGAAAAGCTGGCCTTCGCCGCCCCCGATGCCATCGTCATGCACCCCGGCCCGATGAACCGGGGGGTAGAGATCGACGGCGATCTGGCCGATGACATCAACCGAAGCGTGATCCAGGATCAGGTAGAGATGGGTGTCGCGGTCCGGATGGCCTGCATGGACCTTCTGGCGCGGAACCTGCGGGCGGAGAGGGGAAGGAAGATCGTGGGGATGATGGCGTGAGGGGGATCACTGTCGAAGGGTGCTTTACAGAGCGTCATGGTTTGCCGTGGCGGCGGTGCGCTGTAGCGCACCCTACGCTGGTCGGCGGGCGTTCCACATGACCCCCGACCGCAAG
>JANOER010000316.1:0-2569 GCA_031441285.1 Rhodobacterales bacterium | reverse complement strand
GTGCAATGCGGCACCGCGCGCGAGATCATCGCCAACCCGATCAGCGACTACGTTGCCGATTTCGTGGCCCACATGAACCCCTTGTCAGTGCTGACCGCCCGCGACGTGATGGAACCCGGCGAGAACCCCGCCGCCCGCAAGCTGGACGCCGAAACCCCGGTCAAGGATGTGATGGCGATGATGTCAGGTGGCGTGACCGAGATGGTGGTGCAGGAAAACGGCCGCAACCTCGGGCTGATCCGCACCGCCGGGCTGATGGCCAAACTTCTGAACCCGCGCGGCGGCTGACCGCGGGAGCGCAAGAATTTTGAGTAAAATTCTTGGCAAATTCCTTGAGTAAGGAATTTGGCTGTGCTCAGGCGGCAGGGGGGGGTTTCGGTGCTGCCTTCGGCGTGGCGACCGACTTTGCCGGGGCTTTCTTCGCCGCCACCTTCTTCGCGGCTGCTTTCTTCGCAACTGGCTTCTTTGCCGGGGCCGCCTTGGCGGATGGCTTTGCCACCTTGCGGGCCGGAGCCTTCTTGCCTCCCTTGCCCGCCTTTTCAGCCACCAGGACCAGGGCCTCGTCCAGCGTCACCGCTTCGGGATCCAGCCCTTTGGGCAAAGTGGCGTTGACCTTGCCCCACTTGACGTAAGGCCCGTATTTTCCGGGCATGACCTGCACCTCGCCCCCGTCCGGATGCGCGCCCAGCACCTTCAACGGTCCGGCGGCGGCCGCCCCTCCGCGGCGCCCGACCAGCTTCTGGGCCAGCACCTCGACCGCGCGGTTCATGCCGATGGTGAAGACTTCTTCGACATCCGGAATGTTGGCGTAGACCGAGCCGTGCTTCACATAGGGCCCAAAGCGCCCGATTGCGGCCTCGACCAACACCCCGTCCGCCGGATGCGGCCCGATCGGGCGCGGCAGCGACAGAAGTGCCAATGCCCGGTCCAGCGTCATGCTGTCGGGCGACCAGCCTTTCGGCAGGCTGGAGCGGTCGGGCTTCGGTTCGGCCTCGGTCGCCTCGCCGCGCTGGACGTAAGGGCCGAAACGCCCCGCCCGCAGCGAGATTTCGGCCCCGTTCTCATCCTGGCCAAGGATGCGGCCATCCGACGCCACGCTTTCGGCATCCCCCGCCAGAGGCCGGGTATACCGGCACTCCGGGTAGTTGCCGCAGCCGATGAAGGCCCCGCCCGAACGCGCCGTCTTCAGATGCAGGCGCCCGGTGCCGCAGGTGGTGCAGATGCGCGGGTCGCTGCCATCGGCGCGGGCCGGGTAGAGATGCGGCGACAGGAACTCATCCAGCTTGGTCAGCACCTCGCCGATCCGCAGGTCGGCGGTTTCCGCCACGGCGGCCGAAAAATCGCGCCAGAAGCGGGTCAGCACATCCTTGTAGTCCCGCTCGCCGGCGGACACGTCGTCAAGCTCGGTCTCAAGGTCCGCGGTGAAATCGTATTCCACATAGCGGTGGAAGAAGTTCGACAGGAACGCCGTGACCAGCCGGCCCTTGTCCTCGGGGATCAGGCGGTTCTTGTCCTTGCGGACGTATTCCCGGTCAACGATCGTGGTCAGGACCGACGCGTAGGTCGAGGGGCGGCCGATCCCCAGCTCTTCCATCCGCTTGACCAGCGTCGCTTCGGTGTAGCGTGGCGGTGCCTGCGTGAAATGCTGGTCCGGCGTGATTGCGCCTTTGTCTACCGCTTCGCCCTGCATCACCTGCGGCAGGCGGCCTTCCTCGTCGTCTTCGTCGTCGCGTCCCTGATCATAGACCTTGAGATACCCATCGAAAAGGACGACCTGCCCGTTGGCCCGGAACACCACCTGCCCATCCGGGCTGGCCAGATCCACCGCCGTCCGCTCCATCCGGGCCGCCGCCATCTGGCTGGCAATCGTGCGCTTCCAGATCAGGTCGTAAAGCTTGCGCTGGTCATCCTCGACCCGCAACTTTTCCGGCCCCATCCCCATGTCGGTCGGCCGGATGCATTCGTGGGCTTCCTGCGCGTTCTTGGCCTTGTTCTTGTACATCCGGGGGCTGTCGGGGACGTAAGCCTTGCCGAAGCGCCGCTCGATTTCGCCCCGGGTGGCCATCACCGCCTCGGGCGCCATGTCGATGCCGTCGGTTCGCATGTAGGTGATGTGGCCGGCCTCATACAGCCGCTGCGCCGCGTTCATGCACTGTTTGGCACCCATGCCGTACTTGCGGCTGGCTTCCTGCTGCAGGGTCGAGGTCATGAAGGGCGGCCATGGGTTGCGCGTCGCCGGTTTCGATTCCACCGACGACACCAAAAATGTTCGGGAAGTGCAAGCCGACACGGCAATTTCCGCTGCGGTCGCCGTTGGAATGTCAAATTTCTGCAACTTCTTGCCACCAAGCAAGACAAGGCCCGCTTCGAATTCCTGACCGCGCGGCGTGCGGAACAGGCATTTTACCGTCCAGTATTCCTGAGCCTTGAAGGCCTCGATTTCCATCTCGCGCTCGACGACCAGACGCAGGCAGACCGATTGCACGCGACCCGCCGACTTCGCGCCCGGAAGCTTGCGCCAAAGCACCGGCGACAGCGTGAAGCCCACGAGGTAATCCAGCGCGCGGCG
>JANOER010000315.1:0-2062 GCA_031441285.1 Rhodobacterales bacterium | reverse complement strand
CCTGCACGACTACCTGATCCCCACCTTTGGCGACGTGCCGCCGATCGAAAGCCTTCTGATCGAGGTTCCAGACCCCGAAGGCCCCTTCGGCGCCAAGGGTCTGGGCGAACACGTCCTGATCCCGACAGCGCCCGCGATCCTGAACGCGGTCCGCCACGCGACCGGGGCCGCGATCACCCGCGTCCCCGCCCTGCCGCACCGGGTGCTGGAGGCACTGCGCCGATGACCCTTTCCAGTGTTCATCTTTGCCGAAATAACCCCGGGGGTCCGGGGGCGGGAAGCCCCCGGCGGTGCCGGCATGACTGACGCGCCCGAAAAGCTCCGCTGCGATGCCTGCCCGGTGATGTGCTACGTAGCACCGGGCCAGACCGGGGCCTGCGACCGCTATGCCAACGCGGGCGGGCGGATCGTGCGGACCGACCCGGTGCTGATGCTGTCCCGCACGGTCGCGGCTGGAGGCCGCGTCGTGCCCTTCGCCGCGCGCGACTGGGACGGATCGCCGGTTCCCGCCGACGCTTTCGTGACCGGCATCGGGTCGGGCACGACCTATCCCGACTACAAACCCGCGCCGTTCATCCTGTCGTCCGTGGCGGACGGCGCGGACATGGTGACCGTGGTGACCGAGGCGATCTTCTCATACGCGGGTGTCAAGGTGAAGATCGACACCGACCGCTTCCTTGGTCCGGAAGGGGCGGTGGTGCGGGTGGATGGCGAAGCCGTCGGCCATGTCACGACCGCCGAATATGGCAGCCAGATGCTGTCACTGGGCGGGGTTCACCATCTGACCGGCGGGTCCAAGGCCGAGGGCCGGGTAACCTGCGCCGCGATGCTGGCGCTGTGCAACGGTGCTGCGGTCACGTTGGACGTCGAGGGCGGCAGCCAGGTTGTGGTGCAAGCCGGATGCGCCCCGGTTGTCGATGGCGTGCGCGAGCGGCGGATGCGCGTCGGCTGCGGGTCGGCCACCATCGGCATGTTCGCCGTCCAGTGGCAGGGGCTGGTGGACGAGGTCGTCGTCGTCGATGACCACATCACCGGTGTTGTCAGCGAGCATCAGGCCGGCCGCGTGCTGGGCTGGCAGCCGACCGGGATCGCGATCAAGGGGCATCGGTCGACCCCGGGTCGCTATTTCCGGGTGTCCGAGCCCGGGCAAGGCTGGGGCGGCACCCGGCTGAGCGACCCGCTGCAGATCCTTGGCGACTGGAACCCGAAGAAGGGCGCGCGTCCGGGTCTGACCCTGCTCATGGTCTCGACCACGGGCGAGCAATACGCCTGCTACACGCTTGACGACAGCCTGGTGCCGGTCCCGATGGACCTGCCGGAACGCCTGAAGAAAACCGTCGAACTTATTGACGAGAATTGTGAACCTTCACTTTGCACAGTGCTCTTCATGGCTGGGGCCGGGGGCAGCCTCCGGGCCGGAGTGGCAAGAAACCCGGTGCGCCTGACCCGGTCGGTCCAGGGCGGCGCAACACGGCTGACCCTTGGTGGGGCCGAGGCCTATATCTGGCCGGGGGGCGGAATCACCTTCATGGTCGACGTCACCCGCCTGCCGCCGGGCGCCTTTGGCTATGTGCCGACGCCGGCGCTTGTGGCTCCGCTGGAATTCACCCTTCCCCGTGCCGACTATCTGGCGATGGGCGGACATGAGGGCAGCATCCGGACCCTGGACCAGGTGATGGCAGAGGGCGGCGAATACCCGACCGGCGCGCGGATCGACCCATGGCCCGCCCGTTGACCGCCGCTTCGAGTATTGAGCAGTCGCGCATCCGCGCGCGGCTGCAATACCGCGTCTCGCCTCAGGCCGTTCCGGCCAACCGGCTCTGGAGTGCCTCCGGCGGGAGTATTTTGGAAAAGAGCAAACCCCTTAGTGAAGGGGCCGTCGCGGCGCTTCTTCCGGACGGGCGGCTTCATCTTCAGCATGGTCCGATCGACATCCTGGCCCAGGCCTATGGTGAGATCGGGGCGGTCCGGGCCGGATATGGCCGGGCCGGGGCGAGGTTCTCGACTGTCCTGCAGGAACTGGTGACTGAGCTTGCCGCCCTGCGGCAAGAGGACGCTCCGG
>JANOER010000314.1:0-37629 GCA_031441285.1 Rhodobacterales bacterium | reverse complement strand
GGCCACCCCGCCACGGTGCATCACATGGCCGAGGACGTGGCGTCCTTCCTGATGTGGACCGCCGAGCCCAAACTGATGGACCGCCGAAACGCGGGCTTTGTCAGCGTGATCTTCCTGGCACTTCTGGCCACGCTTCTGTTCCTGACGAACAAGCGCATCTGGGCCGGGATCAAGGGCAAGACGCACGCCTGACCTTCGGCCCCAGAACGACCCCGAAAACCCCGCCCGACCGGCGGGGTTTTTCTATATGCGCCCCAGATAGTCCTGCAACGCGGCAGGCGGGTTTGCCAGCAGGGTTGCGGTCGCGACCGGTGGATGCACGATCCCGTCCGCGACAAAGGCGGTGTCGCCGCCCAGCGCGCGGGCGTCGTCGGGGTCATGCGTGACCATCAGGACCAGCGCGTCGGTCTCCTGCGCCACCTCGCGGACCAAGGCCAGCATCTCGGATCGCAGGGCGGGTCCAAGGGCGGCGAACGGCTCGTCCAGCAAGAGGATCGGCCGCGCCCGAAGCAGCGCGCGGGCCAGCGCCGCCCGGCTGGCCTGCCCGCCGGACAGCGCCGCCGGCTTGCGGGGGCCAAGGCCGGCCAGCCCGGTGTGGTCCAGCGCCATTGCAATGCGCCGGTCATCCTGCGCGGACAGCGCCAGGTCGGGGCGCAGTCCAAGGCCAAGGTTCTGCGCGATGGTGAGGTGCGGAAAGAGGTTCTGGTCCTGAAACAGGATCGTCACCGGACGCTTGCCCGGCGGGACCGGCCCCAGATCCTGCCCGTTCCAGCGCACCGCGCCCCCAGCTGGTGCCAGAAACCCGGCGACCCCGGACAGAAGCGTCGATTTCCCCGCCCCCGACGGTCCCATCACCGCGATCAGGCTGCCGGGTGCTGCGGTCCAGTCCGCGGTCAGGCGGAAGCTGCCTTGGGTCAGGGTCAGGCGGTCAAGGTGCAGCACGGCGGCCTCCGGCATCACAGGCCCAGTAAAGCGCGAAGGACAGCGCGACAAGGATCAGCGAGGCGGAGGCGGCGGCCTCGATCCGGTAGGCGCCGGTCAGCTGCTGGATGACCAGCGGCAGCGTGGCCTGACGCTCGCCGGCGAAAAGCGCGATGGCGCCCAGATCGCCCATCGACAGGGCCGCAGCGATCCCGGCGCAAAAGCCCAAGGGGCGGGCAAGGCGGGGCAGGATCAGCCAGCGCAGACGGGACCACCCGGTCAGCGACAGGCTGTCGGCAAGCCGGCCATACCCGGCCACCAGCGCGCGCGCATCTGGCAGAAGGATCCGGTACAGAAAGGGCACCGTCAGGGCGGTGTTGACCAGAATGGTGACCGCAAGCGCCAGCTTCATCGGCGCGATGACCGGCTGAAGGATCAGGAACAGCCCGGTCCCAAGCACAAGCCCGGAGGTGGCAAGGGGCAGCGTCGCGGCCGCTTCGATCATGAGGCGCGGGCGGGTGCTGGCCGCCAGTGCCAGCGCAAGTGCCATGGCGGTGGCCAGACCAGCCGACACCACCGCCACCAGGACCGAGCGGCCCGCAGCCGGCAGGACCGAGGCCGGAAGGTCGAACACCCCCGGCAGCCCGCGCAACGCGACGGCGGCCAGCGGTGCCACAAGGAACAGCGTCATGGCAGACAGGGCCGCCACGTCACCCGCCTGACGCCACCCGCCAGGAGCGTCAATCCGCACCACACGGTCCAGCCCGGTGCCAAAAACCGCCGGGCGCAGGACCAGCCAGGCCAGCAGCATCACCGCGCCCGAGATCAGCACTTGAACCAGGGCCAGCCCGGCCGCGCGGGCAAGATCGAAGTCGAACCGAACCGCCTGATAGATCGCCAGCTCGATCGTGGTGGCGGCCGGCCCGCCGCCCAGCGTCAGGACCACGGCAAAACTGGTCAGGCAGATCAGAAGGATCACCAGCGCGACGCCGGGCAAGACCTCGCGCAGCATCGGCGCTTCAAGGTGGCGGAAGGTCTGGGCCGGGGTGAAGCCCAGCGATGCCGCAAGGCGCAGACGCTCTGCCGGGATCACCTGCCAGCCGTGCAGGATCATCCGGACGGCCAGCGGCAGGTTCAGAAAGACATGGGCCAGCACCACCCCATGCAGGCCGTAGATCGAAACAGCGGGCAGGCCAAGGCTGGCAAGCAGGTCGTTGACGACGCCCGACCGCCCGAAAACCGCCAGCAGCCCGAGCACGGCAACCACGGCGGGCAACAGGAACGGGGCCCCCATCAAGGTGACAAGCAGGCCCCGCCCGGCAAAGCGGCGGCGGGCCAGCGCGCGGGCGACCGGCACGGCCAGAAGGGTCGCGGCCAGCGCCGACAGCCCGGCCTGCAGCACGGTGAACCGCACCGCCGCCCAGTCCGCCGGCCCGAAGGTCAACCCCGCCCCGCGCCAGGCGACCGCCGCCAGCGGAGCCGCGACCAGGGCCAGCAACAGCACGGCCAGCGCGCGGGTCATGTCCCCCCACCCCCGGCCCCTTCCCCCCTGCAGGAGGAGGGGCGCAGGCCGTCTGCGTCAGCGCAGATCGTGCAAGGCGCGGCCATTGGCTGGTTTACCGGGCAAGCGCCGCTTGCCATTCGGCAAGGGCCGCGTCGCGGACGGCCTTGGCCTCGTCGGGGGACATCAGCAGGGACTTCGCCGGACGGAAGCGGTCAAACCCGTCCGGCAGGCCCGCTGCCGGGGCGACGGCCGGATACATCCAGTTGGTGGTCGGCAGTACCGACTGGGCCGCGTCGGTCAAGAGAAAGGCGAGGAACTGGTCGGCCAGCGCCGGCTGGTCGGTCGCCGCAAGCTTGCCCGCAACCTCGATCTGCAGGTAGTGCCCTTCGTCGAACAGCGCCGCCGCCTTCGTGTCATCGCTTTCGGCGATCAGGTGATAGGCGGGCGAAGTGGTGTAGGACAGCACCATGTCCGCTTCGCCCTCAAGAAACAGGCCGTAAGCCTCGGACCAGCCCGGTGTCACCGTCACGATGTTGTCTGCCAGCGCCTGCCAGATCTCGGCCGCGCGGTCGCCATGCGCGGCCTTGACCCACAGAAGAAGCCCAAGCCCGGGGGTCGAGGACCGGGGATCCTGGATGACGATCTTCAGGTCCGATGCGGCAAGCTCGGCAAAGGATTTCGGTGGGGTGGCAAGACGGGTCCGGTCATGGACGAAGGCGAACCAGCCCCAGTCGAAGGGCAGGAACAGCGGGTCATCCATCGCCACCGGCAGCGTGGTGGCGGGCGACTGGCCATGGGCTGCGAAGAGGCCGGTCGCGGTCGCCGCGGCAGTCAGGCTGGTGTCAAGGCCAAGCACCACATCGGCATCGGACGCCGCGCCCTCCAGCTGCACACGGGCCAGAAGTGCCGCGCCATCCCCGGCCGGAACGAATTGCAGATCGCAGGCGCAGGTCGCCTCGAAGGCTTTCTCGATGGCCGGGCCCGGGCCCCATTCCGAGGTGAAGCTGTCATAGGTCAGCACGGAAAGGACGGGTGTTTCGGCAAGAACAGGCTGCACAAATGTGACAAGGCCCGCAGCAAGGAGTTGAAAACGCATAGTATTCTCCATGTTGCGACGGATTGGTCGGGGATGGAGAAACCCATGCACCTTCCCTCCGCCGGTATGATCCGGTTCAGGTTCGACGGGTTCACGAAGGTCGCATCTCAGCCCGTTGCCGGGCACCCCGAGGTAAGTCCGAAGATAGGGGAAGCGGCGGCAGGCGCAAGGGGGTCGACAGAGGTCGCGTTGGTGGCCTGCCACGGGGTGGGTGGGTCAGCCCCGGCGGAACAGCAGCGTCCCGGCGCTTTCGCCTGCCGGATCTTCGGCAAGGCCGGCAACGGTGAAGGCCGGGGCCAGCCGCAACCGGACCGAAGCGATTTCGGACGGGTCAAGGAAGGGCACCAGAATGCGCCGGATACCGGCCAGGGTCGACTGCGGGAAAGCCTCGGCAGGCAGGCGCGCGTCCGACAGGCGCAGCACGTCGGGCCGCACGATTGTCATCAGCCTGGCAAGGCCCGACCACATCGCATCGGGGTTCAGCGTCAGAACCGTCCAGTTGATACCGGAAAGGTCCGCGACATTTGCCGCCGCCACCAGCCGCGAGAACTGCACCAGGCCGGGGCGTTCGTCGTGGATCGTGACCTGAAGCCCCGGCACAGCCAGACGGGCGCGCAGCGCGATGAAGCCAAAGCCGCTGTCCAGATCGACCAGCGAGCGGCAGTCGCCAAGGAGGCCGGCTATGGTGCGGGCATGGCGGCGGTCGAACTTGCCGGACGCAACCACCGCCAGGCTGGCGGCCGTAAAGACCCGCGGATCAAGCGGCAGCTTCAGGCCGGAGTTGTCCACCATGTCATCCGCCAGGGAGACTGGCAGATCCGGGGGCAGATCGATCGGGCCAGAGACGTAGGGCGACGCGAAGGGCGATCCCCAGCCCGGCGGCGGCGGGCTGCGGCGGTCGGCCTTCGGGGTTTCGGCCCGGCGCTGGTCAATCCGGGTCTGCACCTCGCGCGCGGCCTCGCGGTCACGCGGCTTGGGCGGGGTGGCCACGACCTGACTGATCGGAACCTGCGATGCGGCTGTCAAGCTTTCGACAAGGGCGCGGTAAACCCCGGTCGTCTTGTGGACGGCCAGACGCGCGGCGGTCCGGGCCACAGCGGCCTCGTGCAGCCGGCGCACCGTGGCATCCCCGAGGAGGGCGGCGATGATCTCGTCCCGCCGCGCGCGGTGCCGGGAGATGCCAAGGTCTTCCACCTCGTTGCGGTCCTGCAGCGACCAGTAGTCGGTGTTGTACTTGTCTGCCTTCAGGTTCACGTTGCCGCGCAGCTTTCGCAGGGCATAGGCGTCCACCGACTTGACCGCATAGTGGTTCACCTGCGCCCAGTCATAGCCCACGGTCCGGCGGATCGACCGCCAGCCGCGCAGCTTGAACCAGCTTTCCAGCGGGCGCCCCGATCCGTTCACCCAAAGGACAGAATCGGGATAGTCGGTGTCACGGAACTGCTGCTTGATCATCGGGCGATGGACCCCGGGGCGCAGATGCTTCTGGTCAAAGCGGAACAGGGTCTTGGTGCCCCAGCCCTTGTTCCAGAACTCGGGCGCTGCACGGGTGAACTGGTCGGTCACCGGCAGGGGGGACCAGTCGCGGATGCCCGCCGACCCGAAGATGCGCCAGGTCAGCACCATCGCCTGCGCCTGCATCGCGTTAAGCTCGGCCACCATCCCGCCCAGCGAGCCGGAGGGGTGGTTGATCGACAGGAACTCGTCGGCATCGAGGATCAGGATCCAGTCGGCCTGATGCAGGAAGACCTCATCCGCCGCACGGCGCAGCATCGAGGGCTGCGGCTTGATGCCCTCGGGCACCGCGTTTTCGCGGTGATGCACCCCGATATCCAAGCTTTCCAGATGCTTGAGAAGGGTATCGGTATCGTCAGAGCAGTCGTTGGTATAGACCAGCACATCGGTGAACCCGACGGCAAGGTGATGGGCCACCCATTCCAGCACATAGGGCGCCTCGTCCTTCATGGTCGAGACCGCGACCAGGGTGCCATGCGGGCTGGTCTGCCGGGCGAAGGTCATCACCGGGTCATTCTTCCAGGGCGGCGGCGGGGTTGATCCCGTGCTTGCGGCACATCCGGTCCATGTAGCTGCCCGCAAGCGGCGGGTTCTTGCGCCACCAGGGGCGCGTGCCGTTGGTATAGATGTGGACCGACAGGGTGGCATCGGTGAAATGCCCCTCGACGTTGCAATGCGGGTCGTAGAACACATCGTTCAGCTGAAACGGCACGGGATACAGCGTGTCCGGGGTCATCGCCTTGTCGATGTCGCCGGTCGCCTGGGCGAAATGGGTGAAGGCCTGCGGGCCAAAGGCGGTGCGCTCGGTCTGGTAGATGCGCACGGCATGGGGAAGCGAGGCTGGCAGCTTGTCCATCTTCTTCTTCTGCCGGTTGCCCCACCAGGCCGGGTAGTCCGGCAGGTTGACGTAGTAGTCCATCAGCGCATCCATCAGCCGCCCGGTCCGCGGGATAGCCACCACACCGCAATTCAGCGCGCCCCGCATGCCGTGGCCGGCGTAGATATGCTCTTGCCCGTCCGGGAAGGGACGGTGGCAATAGGCGTCGCAATCGACCCAGATCGCACCGGTCTGCGCGATCATCCTGTAGCGAAACACGTTCGACAGGAACGAGGCCGAGGTTTCGGCGACGATGCCCATGTCGATGTCCATGATTTCCGAGGCAGGGCGGACGACGACGCCGTCCGGAACGTTTCCGACCGCGCCGGTGCAATACAGGGTGACCGGGTGCCCCATGTCTAGATGCGACTGCAGGCACAACTGATTGATGTAATGCAGGCTGGTCCCGATCCAGAGCGAGGCGACAGGGCGGCGGTTCAGGGTCAAGAGCGTAGCCTTTGCTGGGGGCCGGAGGCCGTGGTGGTTTCCTGGGCGGTTCCGATCAGGCTGGCTTTGCGGATCACGCTCATGAGCGAGGCGACGGTTTGGCCCACAAACTCATCCCGAACCGCCGCGCGTATCTCGGCTTTGGTCAGGCGTGAATCGTGGTTCGGATTGCTGGTCAGCATCTTCAGGAACTTGGTTTTCTGGCGGCTGACGGTGTCGCTGCTGTCATGCGCAGAATGGATATAGCCGATCGGCTCGGGATCCGAAAAGGCCGGATAGCGCCGGTTCACCTCGGCGTGCTTGCATTGATAGGGGTTCTGGATCTGTCCGGGCATGTTCAGGAAAGCCAGCCCGATGCCAATGAACGGAAAATATTCGCGCAGGAGATAGGACTGGCCATCCTGATGCGTCAGGTAAAGCCCGTTTGGAAAGGACACCACGCGCACCTGCGGCGCAAGACCAAGTGCTGCTTCCAGCCGTGCGACCATCGACGCGGCGATGGCATCATCATCGTCCAGCCGGAAATGTGCCGTGGGGCCGGCGATCCCTGCCACAAGCTCGGCCATGCGGGGGTTGAAGGCATCTGTGACATGCTCGGCGCTGCTGTAGAGTATCTCGATCTGCGGCACATCGGAGGTCACTGCCGCAAGGCGCTCTTTGTAGACGTCCGGCATGATGTCGGACGCAAGAACGATCATTCGGAAATTCTGATTGGTCTGTGCCATCAGCGAGGGCAGGCAAAGGTTTTCGAACAGGTAGAACCGGCGAGCCATGCGGACCGGATCATAAAGCACGCTGGCCACGCTTTCGATCGGCTCGCCCGTCCGGCTGGCGCGCGCGTCGCTTTTGCCGGCGTAAGAGAACCTCATGTAGCCGTAGACACGCATCCACCGCCCCTGTTTTCCGATGCGGCGGCGACGCCGCACGTTCCTGCTCGTGCGGCGGCGACCCTAGCAGCCAGTTATCGCAATGTTAAGCGGCCCAAGGGGCGTGAGGCCTCAATGCGACAGCAATACCGGCATCCGCAAATGCGACAGGATGCCAAGCGTCGCGCCGCCAAGGATGAAGTCGCGCAACCGCGAATGACCGAAGCCACCCATCGCCAGCAGCCCGGCACCCGCTTCCGTTGCCCCGGCCTGCAGCGCCGCGCCAATCGGCCGGCCGTCCAGCGCGATGTTTGCCGCCTTGGCGTCGAAGCCGCGAAGTCGCAGCGTGGCGGCAAGGTTCCCGGCAAGATCCTCGGTGGCCAGCGCCTTCTCGCCATGCACCGTAAGCACGGTCACGCGCCCACCCGGCGCCAGCAGATGCAGCGCATCATTCAGCGCGCGGGCCGCGACCCGGCTGCCATCCCAGGCAACGGCGATATGGTTCAACGGCGCCGCTGTCCCGTTCTCCGGCACAAGGATGACCGGCAGGCCAGTGTCGAAGACCAGTGCCCGCGCCATGTCCTGTGGCCCCGCGTCGTCCTGAACCGGCACCAGCGACAGGTCGTAGGCGCGCGCCTCGATAGCTGCGGCACCCATGACCCCGCCCATCGCGATCTCACGGACGGTCACTGTCACTGCCTTATCCGCCATCGGCGCGGCTTCGATCATGGCCTTGCGGCGCATGCACTCGGCCCGGACACGCTCTTCCGTCGCGCGGGCCATGCCTTCGATGTTGATCATGTACCCGCCGATCGGCGAGGCCACTGGCGGCACGTCGACTGCAAAGTTCGTCACATGCAGCTTGCAGCCGAGGGCCGCCCCGAAGGCCATCGCAGCCTGGATTGCCGGGTCGGCTATGGAATCGTCTTGCCCGTCCAGCGGAAGGTAGGCGATGCGGTCCGGCATAGCGGCAGTTCCTTTCTATCTCTGGCCCGCGCCGTTTGGCGGGGCCATGCACAGAATGGCGATACTCCGCACCTCCCGCCTTGATCGAGGTCAACCAAGCGGGATGCGGGGGTCGGGGGGCCAAAAGTCCCCTGACAGCTTGCTTAGGTGAGGTCAGGTTGACCCTTGCGCCCCGTCGCGCGTCTTCCAAAGCGAGTAGAAGATGCCAGACGCGATGATGCCGATGGTGATCGCCAGCGACAGGTAGGGGTCGAACTTGCCGAAGAAGTAGCTGTAGAACCCCTTCAGACCGATGAAGATCAGCACCACGGCCAGCGCATACTTCAGATAGTGGAAGCGGTGCACCAGAGCCGCCAGCGCGAAGTAAAGCGCGCGCAGGCCAAGGATCGCCATGATGTTCGCGGTGTAGACGATGAAGGTGTCGGTGGTGATCAGGAAGATCGCGGGCACCGAATCCACCGCAAAGATCAGGTCGGCGAAGTTGATCACGATCAGCGCCACGAACAGCGGCGTGGCGAACAGCACCAGCTTGCCCGTGGTCGGATGCGGCTGGCGGACAAAGAACTTCTGTCCGTGCAGATCCTTGGTCACGTTCATGTATTTCGCGGTCAGCTTCACCACCGGGTTTTTCGACACGTCCATGTCGCCCTCTGGCACCACCAGCATCTTGATGCCGGTGAGGGCCAGGAAGGCGGCAAACACCAGCGTCACCCAGGCATAGGTCGAGATCAGCTCGGCCCCGATGGCGATCATGATGCCGCGCAGGATGATCACGCCGATGATGCCCCAGACCAGCGCGCGGTACTGGTATTTCCGCGGGATCGCGAAGTAGCCGAAGATCAGCGAGATGACGAAGACGTTGTCGATCGAGAGGACTTTCTCGATGATGTAGCCCTGGAAGTAACTGGCAACCGGGTTGGTGCCGTCACTGGTGACCAGCGTGCCGTTCGACCACGCCCACCAGATGTAGCCGCCGAAGGCGATGGCGATGGCGATATAGAAGGCGGAAAGCTTCAGACTTTCGACGACGCCCAGTTCGTGGTCGCCCTTGTTCAGAACGCCAAGGTCGAAGATCATCAACGCGATGACGATCGACAGAAACATGAGCCACAGCCACAGCGGCTTGCTGATGAATTCGTAAAACAAGAAGTCCAAGGTTGTGTCCTTTCCAGGGTCGCGAAGTAGCCCCGGATCCAGACAGAAGCGGGCGGGCCTGACATCGAACGGTTTCGATGCGGTCCGACATCACGCCCATGAAGGGGGCGTCAGAGGGGCCCGGTCCGCTTGGAGGTATTTGCGCAGCACCGGCCAGGTTTCAACCCCGGACAGTCAGGAAACGTCACGCCGGCGCGATTCCCGTGCCGCATTGGTGCAAAATTGCCGTCCGTCCGGCACTCGCGGGGCTTGTCGCCGGTGCCGCGCGCCGGATATGCCCGGCAGATAGCCTCGGAGCGCGCGTGATGAGCCTGAACACATTCGGACACCTCTTTCGCGTCACCACCTGGGGCGAAAGCCACGGGCCGGCCATCGGCTGCACGGTTGACGGCTGCCCGCCCGGCATTGCCCTGTCCGAGGCCGACCTGCAGCCCTGGCTGGACCGCAGGAAGCCCGGCACTTCGAAATACACCACCCAGCGCAAGGAACCCGACGCGGTTCGCATCCTCTCGGGCGTTTTCGAAGGGCGGACGACCGGCGCGCCGATCCAGTTGATGATCGAGAACACCGACCAGCGGTCCAAGGACTATGGCGAGATCGCGCAGAGCTTTCGCCCCGGTCATGCCGACATCACCTATCACCAGAAATACGGCATCCGCGATCCGCGCGGTGGCGGTCGCTCCAGCGCGCGGGAAACCGCGTCGCGGGTCGCTGCGGGCGGCGTCGCGCGCAAGGTTCTGGCCGCCTTGGTGCCGGGGCTGACCATCACTGGCTACATGGTGCAGATGGGCACCAAGGGCATCGACCGCGCCCGCTTTGATGCGGCCGAGATCGAGCGGAACCCCTTCTGGGTGCCCGACGCGCAGGCAGCCGCCGACTGGGCCGCCTATCTGGATGAGTTGCGGCTGTCGCGCAACTCGGTCGGCGCGGTGATCGAGGTGGTGGCGACCGGCGTGCCTGCGGGTCTTGGCGCGCCCTTGTATGGCAAGCTGGACAGCGACCTTGCCGCCGCGATGATGTCGATCAACGCGGTCAAGGGGGTCGAGATCGGGGACGGGATGGCTGCGGCCGCCCTGACCGGAGTGGACAACGCCGACGAGATCCGCATGGGACCGGACGGACCCCAGTTCCTGTCGAACCACGCTGGCGGAATCCTTGGCGGCATCTCCAGCGGCCAGCCCGTCGTCTGCCGCTTTGCGGTGAAGCCAACCTCGTCGATCCTGACCCCGCGCCAGACGATTTCCGTCTCGGGCGAGGAGCTGGACCTGGTCACCAAGGGCCGCCACGACCCCTGCGTCGGGATCCGTGCCGTGCCGGTGGGCGAGGCGATGATGGCCTGTGTCCTGCTGGACCATCTGTTGCTGGACCGGGGTCAGACCGGCGGCGTGCGCGGAAGGATCGGCTAAGGGAGGGCTGAAGCGAACCCGTCAGTAGCCTTTCGGCCCCGCCACCGGCATCCTGTCCCCCGTCAGCCGCCGGAATGCGGCCACCGCCTCTGCCGCCCCCGCCGACAGGAATCGCGTGTCGCCCCCCACGGTCGTCATCCTGTAGCCCCAGCCAATGGCGCGGGCCGCATAGTCTGCCGTCTCGCAATGGATCCCGGCGATCCGCCCCTGCCGTTGGCAGGCCTCTGCGATTGCCTGCAGATGGGCCAGCATCTCGGGCTCTTGCCGGTCCAGCCCGAACGGCAGCCGCCCCGCGCTGACCGAGAGCGTCAGGTCGTTCGGCCCGACATAGATGCCATCCAGCCCCGGTGTCGCCACGATGGCATCAAGGTTGGCCAGCCCCTCGGCTGTCTCGATCATCGCAAAGGCCAGGACGCTGGCGTTGGCGCGGTCGGCATAGCCCTCGCCATGGGCGTAGACCGCACGGGTCGGGCCATAGCTGCGCATGCCATCCGGCGGATAGCGCAGGTAGCTGACCAACCTTGCCGCCTCATCTGCCGTGCTGACCATCGGGCAGATGACCCCCTCGGCGCCCGCGTCCAGCGCCTTCATCACATGCGCTGCGTCCAGCCAGGGGACGCGGGTCAGCAACGTGGCCCCACTGGCCCGCATCGCCTGCAACATCGGCAGAAGGTCGGTATAGTCCAGCGCCCCGTGCTGCATGTCGACGGTCACCGAGTCGAAGCCCTGCGCCGCCATGATCTCGGCGGTGAAAGGGTTGCCGATCGAGCACCAGCCGTTCAGGCTGGCGCGCCCCGCGGCCCAGATCGCGCGCAAACCGGTCATTTGGCCATCTGCCAAGTCTTGCGTTTCATGGCCGACCCTTCCGCTGCTGCGCCAGCCCCTTGCGTGACGCAAGCCGCAATCCGGCGCAAGCCCCGCCTGCACAAGTGCGGCCGCGACGCGAGGGCCGGAAGGGATGCGCGCGCTCAGGCCTTCCGGCCTTGGCGATCCCCATGAAAGCGGGGACAGGTGCAGCGGAATGAGAACCAGGGAAACCTGTCTGACAGAATTGGCGGGCTGAAGCCCGCCCTACAGGTCCCTCAGCCGTGCTTGATCATCACATGCCGGACGACCGTGTAATCCTCCAGCGCGTAGGCGGACATGTCCTTGCCATAGCCTGACTGCTTCAACCCGCCGTGCGGCATTTCATTGGCCAGCATGAAATGCGTGTTGATCCAGGTGCAGCCGTAGCGCAGCCGGGCTGCCGTGGCCATCGCCCGGCCCACGTCACGGGTCCAGACCGATGAGGCGAGGCCATAATCGCTGTCATTGGCCCAGCCCACCGCGTCATCGACATCCGAGAACGGCGTGACGGACACCACCGGGCCGAAAACCTCACGCCGGACGATCTCGTCGTCCTGCTTCGCGCCGGCGACCACGGTCGGGCGGTAGTAAAAGCCCTGGTCCATCGCCGCGCCGCCCGTTGTGACCTGCACATGGTTCAGCTCGCGCGCGCGGTTGACGAAGCTTGCGACACGGTCGCGCTGGCGCTGGCTGATCAGGGGGCCGATCTCGTTCGTGGTGTCGTCCTCGGCGCCAAGGGTGATCGAGGCGGCGGCAGAGGTCAGATCGGCGACAAGATTGTCGTAGACCTTCTTTCCAGCATAGACGCGGCAGGCAGCGGTGCAGTCTTGTCCGGCGTTGTAGAAGCTGAAGGCGCGCAGGCCTTCGACCACAGCGCCGATATCGGCGTCGTCGAACACGATGACCGGGGCCTTGCCACCAAGCTCCAGATGGGTGCGCTTGACGGTCTTGGCGGCGGCATCCAGCATCTTCTTGCCGGTCGCCACGTCTCCGGTGAGCGAGATCATGTCAACGCCGGGATGGTTGATCAGATAGCTGCCAACGGTCTGGCCGCGCCCGGTGATGACGCTGACCACGCCTTCGGGCAGTTCGTCCGCAAGGATCTTCGCCATCTTCAGCGCGGTCAGCGGGGTCTGCTCGCTGGGTTTGAAGATCACCGTGTTGCCGCCGGCGATCGCGGGACCAAGCTTCCAGGCCATCATCATCAAGGGGTAGTTCCAGGGCGCGATGGAGGCCACCACGCCGACCGCATCGCGGCGGATCATGCTGGTATGACCGGACAGGTATTCGCCCGCGACGGTGCCATGCTGGCAGCGCACGGCCCCCGCGAAGTAGCGATAGCAGTCGACGATCGCCGGGATCTCGTCGTTCAGGGCGGCGTTTATCGGCTTGCCGCAGTTCAGCGCCTCAAGTGCGGCGAAGGCGTCAGCCTCGGCTTCGACCCGGTCGGCGATGCGCAGAAGGGCGGCGGACCGTTCAGCGGGGGTGGTGCGCGACCAGGTCTCGAACGCCTTGCGGGCGGCGGCCACCGCGCGGTCAACCTGCGCGGGCGAGGCTTCGGCCACGTCGAGGATCAATGCGCCGGTGCGCGGGTTCAGGATCTGCTCGCGCGCTTCCTGGCCGGCCTCAAAGGACGGGCCGATCAGCAGGGCGGTGTCGATGGTGGTGAGGGTGTCCAAGTCGGATCTCCTTGTTTGCCTGGATTATTTTCCGGCGCCGGCAGTCTCGGACCCGCCGCGGGTCAGGTAGTAGGCTGCCAGAATCGGCACGAAGGTGGCGGCAAAGACCACGATGGCGACGACGTTGGTGACCGGGCGCTGGCGCGGGCGCACCAGTTCGTTCAGCATCCAGATCGGCAGGGTGGACTGCTGGCCGGCGGTGAAGGTGGTGACGATGACCTCGTCGAACGACAGCGCGAAAGCCAGCATCCCGCCGGCAAGAAGCGCCGAGCCAAGGTTCGGCAACAGGACATGGCGGAAGGTCTGGAAGGCGTTGGCGCCAAGGTCGGCCGAGGCCTCCATGATCCCGCCCGACAGGCGGCGCATCCGGGCGACGGCGTTGTTGTAGACGATGACGATGCAGAAGGTGGCGTGGCCAAGCACGATGGTCCAGGTGGAAAACGGGATGTCCATGACCCCGAAGGCCGACCGCAGCGACATGCCGGTGATGACGCCGGGCAGGGCGATGGGCAAGAGGATCAGCAGGCTGATCTGGTCACGGCCGAAGAACTTCGCCCGCGCCATCGCGGCGGCGACCAGGGTTCCCAGGATCATCGCCAGCGCGGTCGAGATCGCAGCGACCTTCAGCGACAGGAACAGTGGCGGCCAGATATCCGCGCGCTCCCAGGCGACGCCGAACCACTTGGTGGTCAGACCGGGCGGCGGGAACTGGTAGGTCCGCTCTTCGGTGGTGAAGGCGTAAAGGAAGATCAGCAGGATCGGCAGGTGCAGGAACAAAAGTCCGCCCAGCGCCGCGGCTTTCAGGCCAAGGGTGGCGGTGGGGGCCTGGGGATCAGAGCGCATCGAAGGCCCCCGCGCGTTTGGCAAGCGTGAGATAGACCAGCATGATCAGGATCGGAACCACGGCGAATGCGGCGGCAAGCGGCGTGTTCCCGGCGGTGCCCTGCAACTGGTAGACGGCGAGGCCGATGAAGCGGGCACTGTCGCCGACGATCTGCGGGATGATGTAATCGCCCAGCGTCAGCGAGAAGGTGAAGATCGACCCTGCGATGACTCCGGGCATGGCCAGAGGCAGGATCACGGTGCGAAAGGTCTGGCCCCGCGTGGCGCCAAGATCGGCCGAGGCTTCCAGCATCGAGGTCGGCACCCGCTCCAGTGCGGCCTGCATCGGCAAGATCATGTAAGGCAGCCAGACGTAGACGAAAACCAGGAAGGTCCCGAAGGGCGAGGTCGAAAGGGACGAGCCTTCAAGGCCGGGAATGGCCAGGATGCCATCGATCAGGAACCCGGTTCCGGTGCCCTCGGCCGCCCAGGTCACGATGCCCTCCTTCGCGAGGATCAGTTTCCAGGCATAGACCTTGACCAGGTAGCTGGACCACAGAGGCAGCATGACCCCAAGGTAGAAGGCAGCCTTCCACGGGCCCTTGGCATAGCGGGCGGCATAGTAGGCGATGGGGAAGGCCAGCACGGCGCAGGCCAGCGTCACGGCGGCGGACATCACCACGGTGCGGATGATGATGTCGAGGTTCTGGGCCCGGAAAAGCTCGGCGTAGGTCTTGAGGGTGAACTCTTCCTTCACGACTCCCGTGAACTCGTCGATCGAGTAGAAGCTTTGCATGAGCAGGGCGGCGAGCGACCCAAGATAGACCACGCCAAGCCAAAGGAGCGGCGGGGTGACCAGAAGCAGAAGCAGGACGTTCGGCCGACGCCAGAACAGGCCGGTCAGCCGGTCGGCCGCGCCGCGGGCGGGAAGGATTGCGGAGGGGGTCACGGCTGCGCCCCCGGCCCGGAAAAATCCTTGAAGAAAGGATTTTGGGCGCCAGTCCGCAAGGACCGGCAGGCGGTGCCGGCGTCGGAGCCTCCGGCGGGGATATTTGCGGCAAAGATGAAATGGCGTCCGCTGTCAGCGTTCATCTTTGCAAAAATATCCCGGGGGAGAGCCCGAAGGGCGAGGGGGCGGCGCCCCCCGCGACGGTTGGGACCGGCGTCTTGCGGGGTCATCACGCGTCCCCCATCAGATGCAGGTCTTTCGGGTCGAAGACGATGGCGGTCGTCTCGCCTTCGGCTGGCACGGGGTCGCCGGCCGGGACAAAGGCGGCGATTTCGGTGCCTGCCGCGTCCAGCACGACCCGGGTGCCAGCGCCAAGGTAGCGCAGCGCTGTCACACGGCCGCTGACCGGGCCGGTGGCGGCTAGGCGGGTGGTCTCGGGGCGCAGGGACGCCCAGCTTTCCGGTCCGCCAAGGGCGCGGGTCAGGGCCGGTGGCAGCACGTTCGACGATCCGACGAAATCGGCGACGAAACGGGTGGCGGGCCGGTCGTAGATATCTTGCGGAGAGCCGATCTGCGCGATGCGGCCTTCGTTGAAGACGGCAAGGTTATCGGCCATCGACAAGGCTTCGTGCTGGTCATGGGTGACGAAAACGAACGTAAGGCCAAGGCGGTGTTGCAGCGCCTTCAGTTCGTCCTGCATCGCCTCGCGCAGTTTCAGGTCAAGCGCCCCAAGCGGCTCGTCCAGAAGCAGCACGCGCGGTTCGTTCACCAGGGCCCGGGCAAGCGCCACGCGCTGACGCTGGCCGCCGGACAGTTGCGCGGGTTTGCGGTCGCCATAGGTGTCCAACTTGACCAGGGCCAGCATCTCCTCAGCCCTGGCATAGCGCTTTGCCCGGCCGACACCCTTGACCATCAGGCCGTAAGCCACGTTGTCGCGCACGTTCAGGTGCGGGAAAAGCGCGTAGTCCTGAAACACCGTGTTGACGTTGCGCAGATGCGGCGGCGTGTTCGAGACATCCTCGCCGAAGATGCGGATCGTGCCGCTGGTTGGTTTTTCGAACCCCGAGATCAGGCGCAGGCAGGTGGTCTTGCCCGAGCCGGAGGGGCCAAGCATGGCGAAGAACGATCCTTCGGCGATGGTCAGATCCACGCCGTCGACGGCCTTCACCGGGGCGGAGGCGGAGCCAAAATGGCGGGATACGGACTGGAAGGTGACGGCGGCGGTCATGGGGCTTTCTTGCATGGAACGGGCAATCCCCTTGCTGCAACCCGCTCCGGCGACGGAAAGGGAAGCGTGAGGTGCCCGGGTTTGAGGCGTGCGGCGGCAGGTCGGAAAAGGTGGCTCCCCTCCCCTGGGTGGGGAGGGGATGGGTGGGGTCTCCCCCGCCCGGGCTTAGCGTCCGCCGATCACGCCGATGTAGTCAGAGACCCAGCGGTAGTAGGGAACACACATCCCGTCGCCCTGGGCGCAGTTCGACACCGGGGTGGTCCAGAACCGGATCTTGTCGAAGTCGTCAAGTCCGTTCGCGGTGCAGGTTTCCGCCGTCGCCATGCCACGCCCGTCGGTGCAGGCCGCCGGAACCGCCGGGTTGGCGCCGAACCAGACCGCAAGGTCGGACTGCAGGTTCGAGGACAGCGTGTGCTCCATCCACAGGTAGGCGCAGTTCGGGTTCGCCGCATCGACGTGCATCATTGTCGTGTCGGCCCAGCCGGTTGCCCCTTCTTGCGGGATCACCGAGGCAATGGGCTGGCCTTCGCCTTTCAGCAGGTTGACCTGGAACGGCCAGGACCCGGAGGCGACCACGCCTTCGTTCTTGAAGTCGTCCATCTGGATGAAGGCATCGTGCCAATAGCGCGAGGTCAGGTCACGCTGGGCGCGGAGGAGGTCAAGTGCGGCCTTGTACTGGTCCTCGTTCAGCTCGTAGGGCGAGGTGATCCCCAGTTCCGGCTTGTGGAACATCAGGTACTGCGCGGCATCGGCGACATGGATCGGGCCGTCATAGGCCTGCACCCGGCCCTTGTTCGACTTGCCGTCGGGCAGGGTGACTTCCTCGAAGACCACCGACCACGAGGTTGGTGCTTCCTTGAAAACCTCGGTGTTATACATCAAGACGTTCGGTCCCCACATGTAGGGAACGCCGAAATGCACGCCATCGACGGTGTGCCAGGGCGCGCTTTGCAGGCGGGGGTCGACAGTGGACCAGGACGGGATCAGGTCGATGTTGACTGGCTGGACGCGGTCGCCAGCCACAAGGCGCAGGGAGGCGTCGCCCGAAGCGGTGACCAGGTCGAAGCCGCCCTCGTTCATCAGGGCGACCATCTCATCCGAGGTGTTCGCGGTCTTGACGTTGACCTTGCAACCGCTGGCGGCTTCGAACTTGGTGACCCAGTCGAAGGTCTTGTCGGTTTCGCCGCGTTCGATATAGCCCGGCCATGCGACGATGTTCACCTGACCTTCCGGCGCGCCGATTTCGGCGATCTGGGCAAGAGCCGGGGTCAGCCCGGTCAGCAAGGCAAGGGCCGTGGTAGCCATAAGCTTCATGGTCTTCATCGTAGTCTCCCTGAAATTCGGCCGCAAAGGCTGCGGCACGCCGGTATTCCGGTCCTGCGCCGAATGCTAGGCTCTGATCCGGAAATCGCAAATACAAAACGCGGATGCTGGGTATCTGTTTTTCCGATAGGTCAGGCCACGGACCCGGCGCGGTCCGGCACGCCGATCTGGGCCGAGCGGACAAAGTTGTGCGCCGGGGCCGAAAGCGGCGCGCCCTTGCGCCAGGCCAGACCCACCTGCACCGTCGGCAGGTCGCCCGAGACATCGCGGATCTCGATCCGGTCACCTTCCAGCGACCAGGGGCGATAGACCAGGCTGGGCAGGATCGCGAGCCCGGCCCCGGTGGCGACCAGCGAGCGCACCGCCTCGACGCTGCGGGTGCGGAAGGCCATTTCCGGCTTGACCGGCAGGGCGGCGGTCAGGCGGCGGGTCGATTCCTCGATCTCGTCGACCATAAGCTGGATCAGGGGCTGGCCCGCCAGTTCCTCCAGCGTGATGCTTTCCTGCTGCGCCAGCGGATGGCCCAGCGGCAGCCAAAGCCGGTAGGGCGAGACGAGCAGCGTCTCGACATTCAGCGCCAGCCGGTCCTTGACCGACGAGGTGAGAAGGACCGCCACGTCCAGTTCTCCGCCGATCAGAAGATGCTGAAGATAGTCGCCATTGTCTTCAATCACGTTCAGGTCGATCTGCGGATAGGCACGACGATAGCGGGCCAGGATGTCGGACAGCACATAGCCCGCGACCAGGCTGGTGACCCCCAGCGACAGCCGCCCGGTCGCCGTTTCGGCATCGGACTGGAAGGCCGACCGGGCCGAGGCAACCTCGGACAGGATCTTGCGGACATGGCGCAGGAAGGCCGAGCCCTTGTGCGTGATCAACAGCCCCCGCGCCTGGCGGTCGAACAGCGTCACGCCAAGGTCGTCCTCAAGGCTGCGGATCGCCTCGGTGACCGAGGACTGGCTGATCGACAGGATCCGCGCCGCGCCCGAGACGGACCCGGCCTCGGCGGCGGCGACGAAGAACTGAAGCTGGCGAAGGGTAAAGGCCATCGGATCGTTCTGACGGAGGGTGCCGGGGGTCGCCCCTTGCGGGATGGTCGGGGACAGGAATGACCCCAGGCAGTCTGACGATTCCAGAGTTCAGGGCAAGGGCTGAAAGGCCGGCGCCAAGGATCGGGGTCAGGGATCTGGGTCAGTTTGCGGGCCAGAGTCCCGATTGCAGCGAGACCCAGCCCGACGCGGTTCCGGGTTCCGGGTCGCCCTCCTGCCAGAACTGCAGGCGGATGTGGTCTGGCAGGTCGGGGGAGTCGGGCAAGGCCATCGCCGACCAGTGCATCGCGAAGCCGTCGATCAGCAGACCTTCGGCGTAGAACGCGATCTCTTCGGATTCCAGCGCCTCGGACGGGGTTGCCGACCAGCCCTCGGCGGTGCCCCAGAACACCAGGCCTTCGATCTCGGGATAGGTCCGGGCCAGCTGTGCCAGGGGCGCAAGGAAAGCCTCGATCGGGGTAGGGGAAGCCTTGGACATGCGGGCGGTCCTTTCTGCGGCCGAAGTGGGGGCGACGTGGCGGCGGGTGTCAGCGACGAGCGCCCGCACGGGAGCGAGAAGCGGCGGTCATCGCCGGGTCATGGCGATGCGGATCAAGGCGCGCTCCATCAGCGCCATGCCGGGCGCGCGGCTGGCCGAACGCAGGGTCAGGTCGGTTTCCAGCAGCACCGAGACGGCCGCTTCCAGCGCGCGGACCCCCCATTGCCCGGCCTGGCGACCCATCGCGTCCTTCTGCTTGAAGTTCACCCGCGCCCGCTGGATGCCCACGGCCGGCCCCTGCGGGTCGGTCGCGGCGGCGTGCAGGATGCGAAAGTGGCGCAGCGCACCGATGCAGATCGTCACCGGCAGCACGCCCTGCCCTTCAAGCCGGCGGAACAGCGGGCCGATGGCGGGTGCACGCGCCTCGGCGACGGCGTCGATCAGGTCGTCGACCTCGGCCTCGATGGTGGCGGGGGCCATGGCGGCGACATCGGCCGGGGTCAGGGCCGAAGCGTCACCCCACTTGTACAGCGCGATCTTTTCCAGCGTCTGGCGAAAATCGCCGGGGTCCAGCGCGCGGGCAAGGGTGGTCAGGTCCGCCGACGCCTCGCGGCCGATGTTCACAAGGCCGGCCTTTTTCAGCGCGCCCTCGATTTCCTCGCGGCTGGGCGGGTCGTCGTAAAGCCCGATCGACACCGCCGAGGGGTGCTTTTCGAACAGGGTCTTCAGCGCGGATTTCCCGGTCAGCCCGCCGCCGGTGACCACGATGACCGCATCGCCCGGCCTCCAGTCGGTCAGCGCGTTGGCCACCGGTTCGGCAAGGCCGTCGGTCGCGTCCT
Source organism: Rhodobacterales bacterium (assembly GCA_031441285.1). Classification (GTDB taxonomy): domain Bacteria; phylum Pseudomonadota; class Alphaproteobacteria; order Rhodobacterales; family Rhodobacteraceae; genus Tabrizicola. The sequence continues at coordinate 17,663 of JANOER010000314.1, read as the reverse complement.
CGACAAAGGCCACGCGCGGACCGGGAAAGAAACCGACCGCCTTGATCGCGTCCAGAAGGAGGCTGCCGTCACGCCGCAGATCGCCCCCCGACATGCGGGTCAGGCGCATCTCGGCCTCGCCCTCCGGGCCGATCAGGGCGGCAATCGCCTCTTGCCGCTTCAGGGCCACGCGCATCGGGTCGGCGCCGAAGATCAACAAGCCCGCCCGGGCCGGGTCGGGCCTTGCGCAATAGCGGGCGGCCTCGGCCCCCTTCAGGATCATGGCGCGGCGGCCGCGACAGCGATCAGCCGGGCGACGATCTGGTCGGCCAGAATGCGCATCAGCCGAACGGCGGCGTCTTCCTCGGCCGCCAGCCCCGCGACGGTGGACCCGGTGGCGGAATAAGCGGTGAAGTTCTGCACCCGGCCCCCCGCCACGCGCGTGCCGCTGGCGCGGTCGGTCAGGGTGAAGTCCACCACGCCCTTCAGGTTGTAGCGCGTGATCTCGTTTTCGGTGGTGATGCCGACGCCCACCGCTTCGGTCGAAATGGTGAAGGCAAGGTCGTAGCGGACAACCTCGGGCCGGCCCAGGCGTTCCTCAAGCCGCTCGACAAGGTCGAAACCGTTCTTGTCGGTCGGGTCCTGCACCCAGACCGCGCCGAGAAGCCCGGTTGCCGGACCACCCGGGGCATAGGCCGGGGTAAAGCCGCAGGCGGCAAGGGCCAGTGGCAAGAAAAGGATCGACCGGCGGGACAGCGCGCCCCTCCCCCCGCCATGGGAGAGGGATGGGGCGGAGAGGCATCCATCTGTAGGGGGGCTGGCTTCAGATGACGACATTGATGATGCGCCCCGGGACGACGATGATCTTCTTGACCGGCTGACCGGCCAGGAACCTGACCACATCCTCATCCGCCAGCGCCAGCTTTTCAACCTCCGGCGCGGGCATGTCCTTCGGCACGCTGATTTCCGCCCGCCGTTTGCCGTTGATCTGGATTGGAAGCGTCACGGTATCGTCGATCAGGAGAGCGGGGTCAGCCTTGGGCCAGGCGGCTTGGGTGCAAAGGCCCGCGCCGCCTTGGTAGGTCCAGATCGATTCCGCGATATGCGGGGTCATCGGCGACATAAGCTGCGCCAAAGTGCGGATTGCGTGCTTCATGGTCGGGGTAGAGGCGTTGGCCTTGGCGATGGTGTTGGTGAATCCGTAAAGCCCGGCGATGGCCTTGTTGAAGGCAAAGCCCTCGATGCCCTTCGTCACCTCGTCGATGGCGCGGGCGGTGGCGCGGGCCAGATCGGCGTCGCCTTCGCCCTTGTGGTCGGCGGGCATGTCGCCGATGCGGCTGCACAGCGCCCAGACCCGGGACAAGTGCTTGAACGCAGCTTCCGCGCCCGAGGAGGTCCATTCCACGTCCCGCTCGGGCGGCGAGTCCGACATCACGAACCAGCGCGCGGTGTCAGCGCCGAAAGAGGCGATGATGTTCATCGGGTCGACGACGTTCTTTTTCGATTTCGACATCTTGGAAGGTGGACTGACATCTACGGGCGCGCCCGAGGATTTCAGAAATGCGCTGCCACTTCGGTGCTCCACTTCCTCGGGAAAGCGATACTTTTGGAATTTGATCCCTTCACCGCGGGGATCGTTCGGACCAGTTACTTCGGTGGTTTCATATGTTTCATGCGTCACCATCCCCTGCGTGAACAGCGCGTTGAACGGTTCCACCGCCATCGCCGGCAGGTGGCCGGTCTTCATCATCGCGCGGGCGAAGAAGCGGGAATAGAGGAGGTGCAGGATCGCATGCTCGACCCCGCCGATATACTGGTCGACGTTCATCCAGTAGGCGGCGTCTTCCATCACGGTCGGAGTGGTGGCGCGCGGCGCGGTGAAGCGGGCGTAATACCACGAGGAATCCACGAAGGTATCCATCGTGTCCGTCTCGCGCCGGGCGGCAGCGCCGCACTTCGGGCAGGCGCAGTCGCGCCAGGTCGGGTGGCGGTCCAAGGGGTTGCCGGGGATGTCGAAGCTGACATCGTAGGGAAGTTCGATCGGCAGGTTCGCTTTCGCCTCCGGCACCACGCCGCAGGTGGCGCAGTGGATCACCGGGATCGGGCAGCCCCAATAGCGCTGGCGGGAAACCCCCCAGTCGCGCAGGCGGAACTTGGTGACGCCCTTGCCGTAGCCCTGCGCCTCGGCATGGGCGATGGCGGTGGCAACGCCGTCGTCGCCGGTCTGGGTGGCGGCCCCGGCAAAGCCCCGGACATAAGTCACACGTTCCGACTTCATCGGAACGTAAGCCTCGGCCAGCGACTCCTCCATCGCTTCGCCCAGAAACACCGGCTTGATCGGCAGCCCGTATTTCGTGGCAAAGTCAAAGTCGCGCTGGTCGTGGGCCGGGCAGCCGAAGATGGCACCCGTGCCGTAGTCCATCAGGATGAAGTTGGCGATCCAGACCGGAAGTTCCCATGTCGGATCAAGCGGATGCTTCACGCGGATGCCGGTATCAAAGCCGATCTTCTCGGCCGTTTCCAGCGCCTCGGCCGTGGTGCCGCCCTTGCGCGCCTCTGCCAGGAACGCCGCCACCTTCGGGTCCCCCTCCAGCACCCGTGCCAGCGGATGATCCGGCGAGATCGCGGCAAACGATGCGCCCATCAGCGTATCCGGCCGGGTGGTATAGACCTCCAGCGTCTCGAACCCCGCAGGACCCCCCACGGTCTCAAACCCGAACTGCAACCCCCGCGATTTCCCGATCCAGTTCGCCTGCATCAGGCGCACCTTTTCCGGCCAGTTGGTCAGCCCGTCCAGCGCGCTCAGCAACTCCTCGGAGTAGTCGCTGATCCGGAAAAACCACTGCGTGAGTTCCCGCCGTTCAACGGCAGCCCCCGACCGCCAGCCCTTGCCGTCGATCACCTGCTCGTTGGCCAGCACGGTCATGTCGACCGGATCCCAGTTCACCACCGCCGCCTTGCGGTAGACCAGCCCGGCCTCCATCATGTCGATGAACATGGCCTGCTGCTGGCCGTAATATTCCGGGTCGCAGGTCGCAAGCTCACGCGACCAGTCGATCGACAGGCCCAGCGGCTTCATCTGCGCCTTCATGTCGGCGATGTTGCCGTAGGTCCAGTCCTTGGGATGGCCGCCCCGCTCCATCGCGGCGTTCTCGGCCGGCATGCCGAAGGCGTCCCAGCCCATCGGGTGCAACACGCTGAAACCTTGGGCGGATTTGGTGCGCGCCACCACGTCGCCCATGGTGTAGTTGCGCACATGGCCCATGTGGATGCGCCCGGACGGATAGGGGAACATCTCCAGCACGTAATACTTCGGCCGGTCCGGATCGCGCCGGGCGGTGAAGGCCTCGGCCTTGTCCCAGGCCTCCTGCCACTTCGGTTCGATCACCGATGGTTCATAGCGCGACATCTTGCGGGCCTCTTCAGACAGCTCCGCGCGGAATTACACCGCGCGAAAAGGAAAGGTCCACCCCCCGTTCCTTTCTGCGAAAATATCCTGCGGGGGTGCGGGGGTGCAAAACCCCCGCTGCCGACGTCAAAGCTTGCTGTCGCGGACCCGAAGCTGGCGGGCGCGGGTCAGGATCGCATCCTCGACCGCGCGCACGGTTTCCTGGGCAACCGCACCGCCCCCCTGGCCCTGCATCGCGATCTTCAGGCTGCGGGCGTCCAGCGCCGGGTCCTGCACATAGACCGTCGCGCGGTAGGCGCGGCCTCCGCCGGGCGGGCGGCCATAGCCGGTGACGATGACGCCGGTGAACGGGTCGACCGATTCAATCGGCAGGAAATTCAGCACCTCAAGCGAGGCCTGCCAGATGTACTTGTTCACCTCGACCGTGGTGTTCGGATCGTCCTTGTTCTCGAACAGGTCGAAAATGCTCGAGTCGCCATCGCTCTCGCCATATTCATAGCCGGCGTTGCTGACTTCTTCGATCCGGGCGCGCTGGGCGTCGGCGCGTTCCTTCTGGGTCGCTTGCGTTGCCGACGGGATCCCGGGCTGGCGGTTGAACCAGCCGCCACCGCTGCAGGCCGACAGCAGGCCGGCAAGCCCAAGGGCCAAAGCGATGCGTGTGACGTTCTGCAAGCCCATCCGGACACCCTGAATTGCCGTGTTTTGCTGTCTATCCGAGCCGATGCCCCTTTCCAAGGCCTTTTGCAGCCCGGAAGCAGACGGGTGGCGGCGGCCCGGGGGGCGGGGCCGGACACTACCGACCTGTGGCTTTGCTGCACCAACTTTCCGGCGTTTTTCGCCAACCTTTTGCTTGGCGTTGCAATCCGGGGCGGCACGGTTGAAATACACACCATTCCCGCTGCGGATTCCCCTGCGGAGGGCTTACCTTGAAGAAAGAGGGAAAAACATGAAAAAGCTTCTTCTTGCGACGAGCATCCTGGCGGGCACCGCCGGTCTTGCAGCCGCTGAGATCACCCTGTCGGGCGACGCCCGCATGGGCTTCCTTGACGACTTCGTTTACGCCCCAGGCGCTGACGACGATCTGGGCTTCACCAGCCGTGCACGCGTCGCCTTCAACTTCTCGGGCGAAACCGATGGCGGCCTGTCGTTCGGCGCTTCGTTCCGCGCTGACAACTCGTCGAACGCTGCCAACGGCAAAGCTGGCTCGGTCTTCTTGTCGGGCGCTTTCGGCAAGATCTCCATGGGCGACGTTGACGGCGCTGCCGTCGCGGCTGTCGGCCATGTTGATGGTGTCGGCCTTACCGGCCTCAGCGATCTGAACGAATCGGCCTTCATCGGCAACGGCGGCCTTGCCGATGACGATCTGACCGACCTCGACTCGCTTGCCACCAACTTCGCACTGACCGGCGACCCGTCGGTCCTGTACGAATACACCACCGGCAACATCGGCCTTTTCGTCGGCGTGACCAACCCCGGCTTCGAAAGCTCGTTCCCGTTTGACGGCGTGACCGCAGAAACCACGGACGGCGTTGCATGGTCGATCGGTGCAAACTACTCCACCGACGCCTACAAGTTCGGCATCGGCTATGAAGATCTCGACGTCGACAGCACGACGACGCTGGGCAACCTCAGCGCCGATCACCTCTACCTTGGTGCGGATGCCACCTTCGGCGCCTTCACTGCCAAGGTACGCTGGGGCCAGGCAAGCATCGACGCTACAGGCCCGACTGGTCTTGCGATTGCTACCGCTCCGACCGACTTCGACCAGTGGTCGCTCTCGGGCACCTATGCGATGGACGCCATCTCGGTCACCGGTTTCTACGCCGACAAGCAGTTCGACAACGCAGCCGGTGCGAACGTCCTGTCGCGTGAATCGATGGGCCTTGGTGCTTCCTACGACCTCGGCGGCGGCGCATCGGTCGTCGGCGGTATCGTGGACTCGGAGCTTCAGGACGGTGCTGGCGCTTCGGTCAGCGACACTGCCTTCGACTTCGGTGTGTCGTTCTCGTTCTAATCCCTCGGGATCGGACAGAATTGGAAAGAGCGGGCCTTCGGGTCCGCTCTTTTCGTTTGCACTGCCGGTGGTTCCATCCCGCGCGGTCCCGCGCTAGGCTTTGGCAAGGCGAACGGGGACAGCATGGCACTGACAGAGATCACCGCGCGGATACATGCCGCAGAACAGGCGGCGGGGCGGGCGGACGGGTCGGTCCGGCTGATCGCGGTGTCAAAACTGCAACCGCATGACCGGGTGACGGCGGTGCTGGAAGCCGGGCACCGGGTGTTCGGCGAGAACTATGTGCAGGAGGCCGCCGCGAAATGGCCGGCATGGACCGCGCGGTTCGGCAAGGTCGACCTGCACATGATCGGCCCGTTGCAATCGAACAAGGCCAAGCAGGCGGTCGACCTGTTCGACGCGATCCACACGCTGGACCGGATGTCGCTGGCGACCCGGCTGGCGGCGCTGCAACAGGCGCGGGGCGTCCTGCCGGCGCTGTTCGTGCAGGTGAACACCGGGGCCGAGCCGCAGAAGGCGGGCGTGTTGCCCGCCGGCCTTGCGGGGTTCCTGAAGGACTGCCGCGCGATGGATCTGACCCCGGTCGGGCTGATGTGCATCCCCCCCGACGCCGAGGACAGCACCCCGCATTTCACCATGCTGGCGCGGATGGCGGCGGATCACGGGCTGTCAGGCCTGTCGATGGGGATGAGCGGCGACTTCGAGGCGGCGATTGCCATGGGTGCCACCCATGTCCGCGTCGGCAGCGCGATCTTCGGCGCGCGCGCGCAGCCGGCGTGAGGGGACGCTTATCCCTCGCTTCGCAGCGGTCTTCGCTGATCCGAAGCGAAGACGGCCCGCAAGGGAAGGATGAGCGGGTCAGCCGTCCCGCGGCAGGCAGCCCGTCAGCCCCGCCGGCAACACCAGCGGCGCGCCAAGCGCGTAAAGCGTTCCGACCAGCCCCGCCCCGCCGCGCAGGGTAACGCTGACCGGCCCGGTGCTGACCACCGAAACCCCGGCAGGCAGGGCGCGGATCAGCCCTTCGGGCGGCAGGATCACCAGCGCCGCCGGCGCCTCGCCGCCCAGCCGCATCACCAGCGCCAGCGTGCCGATCCAGCCCGACGCGACCAGCGGCAGGGCGATCAGCCAGCGGCGCAGGTCAATAGTCATGCACATGCTCCAACGCACCGTCCGGCAGCGCGCGGAGGGCGGCGGCCAGATCGGCGACCGGCACCAGGTTCAGGCTGCGGTTGCCGGAATTGCCCTGCCGCCGCACGGAATACAGCGCCCCCGGCGGGGCCGGTTCCGTACTGATCATGGTAAAGAGGATGTCGTCGTTGCCCGCGATCTCGACAAAGCTGCCGCCGGCCCGGGCAATACTGTCGGCGATGCGGGTGAAGGCGCGGTAGCGGGGGGCCTCGATCACGGTGCCTTCCGGCCGGATTACGATCACCGTGACCTCGGGCAGGGCGGCCAATGCGGCCTCGGGCAGGCCTGTGACCACGGCCCGCAGGCGCAGCGGGTCTTCCCCGACGGACGCGACCGCAGCGGCGATCACCCCGGCATAGGCTGCCTTGACCCGGTATTCGACCCCCAGCGCAAACCGGCGTTCGCGGTCGCGGAACGCGCCGGTCGCGGCGGCGTCCAGGGCAGCGGCATCGGCGGTGAAGTCCCATTTGTACCACGGCACCTGCTGCAGGAAGGTGGCGTAGTCCCCGGCCTGCCGCGCCGACACCTCGTCCAGCGGCGCGCGGCCGGTCCCGCGCACCGAGGTGGCGGCGCGGCCAAAGGTTTCCTCGTAAGCGGCCTTGGCCAGAAGCTCGGCCGTGAAGCTGACGCCGATGGTGTAGATCGTCTGCTTTGTGGTCCAGTCGAAGCCGCCATGCGGACCCGACGCCTGCGACAGCGCACAAAGTGAGGTCCAGAACCCGCCGATCGACCCGAGAAACCCGAAACGGTGCGGATCGGTGGTTCGGATCACCTCGGCGTAGTCGTCATAGGCATGGACGATGTGCCATTCGGGATAGGTCAGAAGGGTGCGGCCCTCGGCGCGCTGCCAGTCGGGGCCGACAAGCGGGGCATGGTCTGCCGTGGCGCCTTCGGGGCGGCACATCGTCTCGATGTACAAAAGCGGCGACAGCAGGCCGAGGATCAGGACCCCCAGAAGCAGGACCAGACGTCCGGCCCAGCGGACAAGGAGCCTCACCGCCGAAGCCCCATGACCAGGGCAAAGCCGCCAAGCAGGATATGGGGCAGCGAGGACAGAAGTTTCAGCGTGAAAGGGATGTCCAGCACGCCCCAGGTGAAGATGCCAAGGTCAAGGAACCCGGACCCGGTAAAGGCCCCGAGGATGCCGTCCGCCAGGTAAAGCGCGCCGAACAGGATCAGGAACATCCGCGACGCCCGGGCCGAGATCGCCGCAGCGGCCAGCGCCCAAAGCGCCGAGGCCAGATGCAGCGCGTCGTCGTAGATATCCAGCGCGAAGATGCCGAAGGTGCGGCCCTCGGCGTCGACCAGGCCGGGGATCGGCAGGTAATTCAGTGCGGCGACCAGCGCGAGCACCACCGCATAGCCAAGGGCGATCTTCCGTTGCAGAACCATCCTACATCCCCTCCAGGTAGGTATCCCAAAGCGCGTTGCGCAAGCGCAGGCCCGGATCGACCCGCCGCTTCAGAACCACGAATTCGGGCGCGCGGCGGTAGCAGCGGGCGAACTGGTCCGGCGTCGCGTGCAGCCGGTAGGGCAGGTAATAGCTGCCGCCGATCGCCAGCACCGCCTCGATCATGGCTTGCGTCATCCGGGCCATATCGGCCTCGGCCCGCGCGGTCATCTCCTGGCTGAACAGAAGGACCGACGCGATGCAGGAACCGTCCGGGGCATAGGACAGGACCGAGGTCGGATCCTGCGCCACCCAGCGCAGCGTGATGTTCAGCAGTTCCTGATAGCTGCCGGGGATGATCTCGCGCGCGGCGGTCAGGAAGTCGGCAAAGCGGTCCGGGGCGACGAAATACTCGTGCAGGATATCGGTGCGGGTCGGGTCGCGGTCATCCAGCGTGAGGACGGGTTCGTTCATCAGGCTGGACCGGCTGGCGGCACCTTGCAGGCTGGCGCCGATCCCGGTCTCGATCCCCCAGCGGCGGCGTTTCATCCATTCGTTGCCCGGTTGCGCCCGGAAGATCGCCCGCGAGACATGTGACAGCATGCCCGAGCCCGCGGCAGGCGGGATCTCTCCACCGACGGGGCGCCAGGTGACCAGCATCGCGTCGTCGAAGAACCCCTCGCGGTCGATGTTCAGCCGGCCATAGGCCATCGGGATCGTCCCGTCGGCAGCGGCCACGAAGGCGGCGGCGAAGTCCGCGGCGGGCAGGGTCCGGAACGCGGGCTCCAGAAGCTGGTTGGCTGCTGCCTCGACCTCAAGTTCGGTGATCAGCCCGATCAAGCCGTAGCCCCCCATCGCGGCGGCGAAAAGATCGGCGTTTTCGGTGCGGGACGCGGTGACAAGGCTGCCATCGGCCAGCAGCATCCGCACCGCGCGCACGGTCGAGCCCATGGGGCCGAAGGGCATCGGCCAGCCATGCGCGTTGACCGAAAAGGTCGAGGCGACGCCGAAATCCGAATTCGACTGCATGACCTTGGGCGACAGGCCCAGCGGGTCCAGTGCCGCGATCACCTGATGCCAGCGGGTGCCGGCCTGAACCCGGTAAACCTCGCCATCCGGTTCGACAAAGGGCGCGTCGAAGGTGATCGCGTGGCCGTCGCGCGGGATCGCCTGACCGCCCATCGTATGGCGGGCCGCGCCGATGCTGACGGGACGACCCTCGGCTTCGGCGGCTTTCAGTTCAGCGCGCAAGGTGGCAAGCAGCGCGCCGCCGGGCAGATCTTTTACCACAATGTGCTTGAAGACCGGGGTCTGGGACAAAAGCGAGGCGTCGTTCAGCGTGGTCGCGCCGCCCGTCGGGGCAAGGATCGCCACCCCATCCAGCGAGGGGTTCGCGGACCCGATCCAGCGGCTGCCTGCCACACCTGCCGCTGCACCGGCCCCGAACAGCGCCGCCCGTCTTGTCAGCGCCATCGGGCACCTTTCGCTTGTTGCGCCAGAAGCATCGCCGACCGGCCCACGCGCGTCCAGTCAGCTTTTCCAGATGGCAGGGGCGGCGTCAGGTCAGCCAGACCCGCGCATAGGGCGGCAGGATGATCCGGCCTTCGTGAGTTTCGACCGGATGGTCGGAAAGCGCGTCGTGCATCGCAGTCACGCCAAGGGACTGCGCCCAGGCCGCGTCCACGTGCCGCCAGCCTTCGGTGAAGTTGAAAAGGCCGATCAGCGCGCCCGTCGGTGCAAGGCGCTGGAACGCCAGCACGGCATCCGACCCGCTGGACAGCACGCGGATCGGCACGCCGGCATGCAGCGCGGGCGTGGCGCTGCGGCGGGCAAGGATGCGCTTCGTGCCCCGGAAGACCCGCGCAGACGCTGAGTCGCCGGATTGCCGCGCCTCGGCAAGGGTCCAGTCCATCCGGGGCCGGTGGATCCAGCGGCTGTCATGGGCGTGTTCCGGCACGTCGAGATAGCCGTGGTCGTTTGGCAGCGCCAACTCATCACCCATGTAGATCAACGGGATGCCGCCCCAGGCCGCGATCAGCGCGTGGCCCATCAGGATGCGCTGGATGGCCATCTCGATCCCCGCCGCGTCGCCGGCATCGACCGCCCGCTCAAGCCCCGCAAGCGAGGCGAAGCTGCCGGAGATCCGCTTGTCGCCGGTCGCCTCGTTGACCTGAAAGAGCGCGCCTTTGGCGAAGGTGCCGGGAAAACTGCCTTCGTAGAAATCGGACAGGAAACCGCGGTGGCCGTGGCCGGAGGCGCCGACGGCGGCCGCGTCCTCGTCCGTCACCGCCCAGCCGATGTCATCGTGGCAGCGGATGTAGGTGGCATAGGTCGCGTTGGTCAGCCGGTCGGGAAAATGCGCGCCAAGGACATGCGTCATCAGCCGCGTGTCCCGGGTGGCAAGCGACGACCAGAACTGCACCATCAGGCTGTTGTGGTAGGCAAGATTGCCTTCGCGGCCGTCATGGCGACCCCGGCCGAGGTAGGGCAGCATCTCGGCCGGGGCGACGATCGCCTCTTCCAGATGGATGACGGCGGCGGATGCGATGCGGGAACAGGCGCGCAGGGCCTGAAGCAGCATGTGCACCTCGGGTTCCGACTGGCAGCGGGTGCCCATGCGCTTCCACATGAAGGCCACGGCATCAAGGCGCAGGACATCGACACCCCTGTTGGCCAGAAACAGCATCACCTCGACGATTTCCAGAAAGACGGCGGGATTGGCCCAGTTCAGATCCCACTGGTGTTCGTTGAACGTGGTCCAGACCCATTTCCCGATCTTCGGGTAATGGGTGAAGTTGCCCGGCGCGTTGTCGGGGAAGACCTCGACCAGCGCGCCTGCGTAGGCCTGTGGCCTGTCGGGCGTGTCGAACATCAGGTAGTAATCCTGAAAGGCGGGATCGCCCTTTGCCGCCTTCTTCGCCCAGGCATGTTCTTTCGCGGTGTGGTTCAGCACGAGGTCCACGCACAAGGACATGCCGCGCGCGCGCAAGGCGGCGCTGACCGTCTCGAAGTCCGCCATCGTGCCGAAGGCCGGGTTGATCTGGCGGTAGTCCATCACCGAATAGCCGCCGTCGCTGTCGCCGGGACGAGGGCGAAGGCAGGGCATCAGGTGGACATAGGTGATGCCCAGATCCTCAAGGTAGTCCAGCTTGTCGAGGATGCCTTGCAGCGTGCCGTTGAACCGGTCGATGTAGAAGACATAGCCCGCCATGCCCGGACGCTGGAACCAGTCGGGTTCAAGGTCGCGGATCATGTCCAGCCGCTTCAGATCAGCAGGCCGGTCGGCCCAGCCCTTGCGCAGCGCCTTCAGCAGTCGTTCCCGAAACGCCGGATAGTCAGCGCGGGCGCCGTACAGCGTTTCCAGCATGGGAAAGAGGTCAGGGGTGGACCGGGCCAGCCGCATCTCGAAAAGGTCGTCATCCGCGCTGGACGGCGTTCTGGCCATGATCATCCTCCCCTTTGGGCCAGACTAGGCAATCCAAAGCGGTTTGGAAAGAGGCGAGTCAGCTCTGGATGATCAGCCGGGTCTGAAGGGTGATGCGCGGCGCGATCCAGTGCAGGTCGCGTCGGGGAAAGGCGACACAGCCGGCGGTTGGCGCTCCGGGGCGGCGCCACTGGTGGACAAAGATCGCCGAACCGCGCCCCGGTTCGGCGTGGGGCCAGTTCCAGTCGGTGATCAGGATCAGGTCATAGGCTGGATCGGCCCGGCGCAGGCGTTCGTGACCATAGGGGTGCGGCGCGCGGACCATGAGGTTGTAATCCGGATCGCTTTGGTCGTCCGACCATAGGTCCGAAGGCCCGATCGGCAGGGCCCAGTCCGCCGGTCTGGCCATCCGGTCGGGGCGGTACAGCATCCCGACAATCCGGTGCGCACCTGAGGGAGTGGCCCCGTCGCCTTCCCGCTTCTGCCCCGGAGAAACGACCCCGCCGCGCCCGATGGTGCAGGCAAACCGCCGGCCCAGAAACCGTGCGCCTGACGGCGAGACCACGATGTCCGCGGGCGTCACGACAGGTGTCCGGATTTCGCTGCCTTGGTCGCCAGATAGGCGCGGTTTTCGTCGGTGATGCCGACATGCAGCGGCACCCGTTCGCTGACGCGCAGGCCGCACGCCTCCAGCATCGCCAGTTTCCTTGGGTTGTTGGTCATCAGCCGGACCGAGGCAAAGCCAAGCTTGCGCAGAATCTGCGCCCCAATGCGGAAATCGCGCTCGTCGTCCTCGAAGCCAAGCCGGTGATTGGCCTCGACCGTGTCAAAGCCCTGATCCTGAAGCGAATAGGCGCGCATCTTGTTGGCAAGGCCGATTCCCCGGCCTTCCTGATTGAGGTACAGCAGCACGCCCGCGCCTTCGGTGCCCATATGCTGCAAGGCAGCCCGAAGCTGCGGGCCGCAGTCGCATTTCAGACTGCCCAGCACATCGCCGGTAAAGCAGGCCGAATGCAGCCGCGCCAGCACCGGCTGATCCCGGTCCGGCCGGCCGATCTCGATGGCATAGTGTTCGTCCCCGCCATCGTCGGGGCGAAAGACATGGACGCGGCCCGCGTCGCTGGCAACCAGCGGCACGCGGGCGGACACCACCCGGTCCAGGGCCGGCAGCGCGGCAAGGCCGGGGGCGATCTCGGCCAGCGTCATGAGGGTCAGGCTGTTGCGACCGGACAGGCCAACCGCGTCCGCCACCGGCACCACTAGGGCCGCCGGCAGAAGATGCGCGGACTTTGCCAGCGCAAGCGCCGCGCGGTGCAGGTCGGCGGGACCATCGCGCAGGCTTTGCAGTGGCCCCTTCATCGGCGAGCGCAGGTCATCCGCCGGATCGGCCACCGACCGCAGCCAGCCAAGATCCGCGTCGGACGGCGGGACGATGCGGGCAAGGTCGCCGTCATAGGCGCGGGCTTTCAGGGTTTCGGCCCGCCGCGCGGTAACGGCCAGCACCGGCGCGCCGAAACTGCGCAGCGTCGCCAGCCGCGCGGTGTCCAGCGTCTCGACCGCGGCGACAAGGGCTGCTCCGTCCGCCCCGCACAGGACGACCGGCACGCCCATGCGCAGGTCCGCGCGGGCGCGGGCGCGGGTCAGCCGTTCGGCAATGGAAAGGGTCAGGTTCATACCCGCCTTCTTACCCTCCGGGTGACGAAATTGAAACATTGCCCGGCCAGCCGACACGACCGCGTGAGATTTCCGTCGCAAATCTTGCAGCGGGCGTGATCGGGCCGCATGTCCCTCACACAGGCGATGGAGGTTGCTATGGCTGGACTTCGGAAGATCCTCTTGGTTGACGACGATGACGACCTGCGCGAGGCGCTGAGCGAACAACTGGTGATGACCGAGGATTTCGACGTGTTCGAAGCCCGCACCGGCGCCGAGGGCATGGAGAAATCCAAGGCCGGGCTCTTTGATCTGGTGATCCTCGATGTGGGCCTGCCCGATACCGACGGTCGCGAGCTGTGCCGCCGGATGCGCAAGGGCGGGGTGAAATGCCCGATCCTGATGCTGACGGGCCACGACACCGACAGCGACACGATCCTGGGCCTGGACGCAGGTGCTAACGACTATGTGACCAAGCCGTTCAAGTTCCCGGTGCTTCTGGCCCGGATCCGCGCCCAGCTTCGCACGCATGAACAGTCCGAAGATGCGATCTTCCAGATGGGCCCCTACACCTTCACGCCGGCGCAGATGATGCTGCTGGTCGAGAAGGAAAAGAAGATCCGACTGACCGTAATAGAGACGAACATCCTGAAATACCTGTACCGCGCGCAATCGGGCGTGGTGGCGCGGGATGTGCTTCTGCACGAGGTCTGGGGCTACAACGCCGGGGTCACCACCCACACGCTGGAGACCCATATCTACCGCCTGCGCCAGAAGATCGAGCCCGATCCCTCGAACGCGCGGCTGCTGGTCACGGAAAGCGGTGGCTACCGGCTGGTTGCCTGAGCTTTTCCACACGGGTCCCCTGGCCGCGTCGGGGTTTGATGCGGCACCTCCCTGTTGGACCTGGCCGGGCAGTGCGCCCGGCCTTTTTTCGTGGCCCGTCCGACACGCCTGCTGCGTCCGCCATGCAACAGCCCTGAAATCTTGCGCATTGGGGCTTATTGTTGCCGGAATTGCTTGCTAGGTTTGTGACATGCACAGGTTGTGCAACGAGTTCCCCTTGTCGCGTCGGGGTTATGGCGCGGCATCCTCCCTGTTGGACCTGGCCGGGCCGTTTGCCCGGCCTTTTTTTGGCGCGATTGCCCTTTGAGGCCGTCGCTGTTAGCCAATGATCATGCGGACCGTTGTCGCCCTGTTGGTCATCCTTGCCAGCCTTGCCATGGTGCTGCTCTTGAGCCTGCGGCTTGCGGCAATGATCCGCGAAGTCGGCGTCCTGCCGGTCCGGATCCCCGCAGAGGGGCTGATCGTCGAGACAAGCCTTGGCCCGGTCTACGTCGAGGAGCTTGGCCCCCCGGATGGCCCTCCGGTGCTTTTGGTCCATGGGTCGGTCGGCTGGTCGCGGATCTGGCGTCCAACGCAGGTGGCGCTGGCGGCCGAAGGCTACCGCGCCATCGCGTTCGACATGCCGCCGATGGGCTGGTCCTTCCGCGACCCTGCCGGAAACTACAGCCGCCAGATGCAAGGGGCGCGGCTGCTGGCGCTGGTCGATGCGCTGAAGGTCCGGCCGGTCGTTGTCGCCCATTCCTTCGGCGCGGGTGCTGCAGCCGAGGCGGCGATGCGGGCGCACGATGCGCTTGCCGGGCTGGTCGTCGTGTCGGGCGCGATCGGTCTTGACGCCGACGGGGCAGGCATGACGCCGCCATGGCCGCTTGGCCATCCCTTCCTGCGCGAGCTGGCGGTGTCTGCCACGGTGACCAATCCCTCGGCGATGGGGATGCTCTTGCGCCAATTCCTGCATCGCAAGGACGCGGCGACACCCGAAGTCATCGACATGCTGAACCGCCCCAACCGCCGTGCCGGCACCACGGCGGCCCTGGCCGACTGGCTGCCCAGCCTTCTGGTGCCTCCGGCGGGCGCTCTGTCCACCCGGCCCGAAAGCTGGCAGGCTTTCCCCTTGCCGCTGGCTTTGATCTGGGGCGACCGTGACAGCGCGACCCCGCTTGAAGATGGCCAGCGTCTGGCCAGCCTGACCGGCGCGCCGCTTTTCATCCTGACCAACGTCGGCCATATTCCCCAGATCGAAGCGCCGGCCGAATTTCAGGCCGCGCTGATCTCGGCGCTTGCCGACCTGACCCCCTGAGGCCCCATGACCTTTACCCTTGCCACCTGGAACATCAACTCGGTCCGTTTGCGCGAAGGGCTGGTCGCCCGGCTGATGGCCGAGAACAGCCCCGACATCCTGTGCTTGCAGGAATGCAAAAGCCCGGTGGAGATGATCCCCCTGGCGCAGTTCCAGGCGCTTGGCTACCGCTACATCGTGGCGCGGGGGCAGAAGGGCTACAACGGGGTCGCGATCCTGTCGAAGCTGCCGATCATGGATGCGGGAGAACAGGATTTTGCCCGGCTTGGCCACGCCCGCCACGTCTCGGCGCGGCTGGAGAACGGGGTGACGATCCACAACTGCTATGTCCCCGCAGGCGGCGACATTCCGGACCGCGATCAGAACGTGAAGTTCGGCCAGAAGCTGGATTTCCTGACCGACATGCGCGATTTCTTCCATTGGAAGCGGCCCGACCGCGCCATTCTGGTGGGCGATCTGAACATCGCCCCGCGTGAGGACGACGTCTGGGATCACAAGGCGCTGTTGAAGATCGTCAGTCACACGCCGGTCGAGGTCGAGCACCTGAACGCGGTGATGGAGGCCGGGGGCTGGCAGGACGTGACCCGCAATGATGTGCCCGAGGGCAAGCTTTACAGCTGGTGGAGCTACCGCGCCGCCGAGTGGGACACCGCCGACAAGGGCCGCCGGCTGGACCACATCTGGGCAACACCCGATATCATGCGAGCGGCGCACGGCAGCCGGATCCTGCGCGCGGCACGGGGGTGGACCCAGCCGTCAGACCATGTGCCAGTGTTCGCGACGTTCGACCTTTAGGCGCAAATCTTTTCGAAAAGATTTGCAAATTCCTTCGAAGGAATTTGTCAGTTCCCCGCCGCCAACGCGCTCAGGATCGCCTTCGCGCTGGCGCTGTCCCATTCGGCGTCCCCGATCAGGCGGGCAACCTCCCGGCCCTCGGGATCAAGGATCACGGTGACCGGCAAGCCCACGATTCCCATGCTTCGTGTCAGCTCTGACGTCGGGTCGCGCAGGATCGGCAGGTTTGCGATCGCCTCTTCCTGAAAGAAGCGCTTGATCCCGGTCACGGCGTTGCGGCCGGTGGCCACCGGCACCACCGCGATTTCGGGCATCGCCGCCTGCAAGCGGTCCAGCGAGGGCATCTCGGACCGGCAGGGCGCGCACCAGGTGGCCCAGAAGTTCAGCACCACCCATTTGCCGCGATAGTCAGCCAGCGACCGGGGCGCATCGTCGGCATCGACCAGCACGACGTCGGCCAGGGGGACCGGGGCATCGTGAAAGGCCAGCTTCTTCATGTCGCCGTCGCGCAAGGCGGCCACATCGGCCGCCACCGCGTTTGCACCAAGAAGGAAGGCCGTATAAACGACCAGCAGAGTTTTTCGCAGCATCTTCCCTCGCAAGGCCTGTCCCATGTCCGTTCCCCCCACCAACCCTGCCGCCAACCAGATGTGGGGCGGGCGTTTCGCCAGCGGGCCGGATGCGATCATGCAGGCGATCAACGCCTCGATCGGGTTCGACCAGCGGCTTTACGCGCAGGATATCGCGGGCAGCCGGGCCCATGCCGCAATGCTTGCGGCGACGGGCATCCTTAGCAATAGGGACGCCGAGGCGATCAGGGAAGGCCTTCTCACGGTGTTGTCAGAGATTGAAACCGGGACGTTTCCGTTCCGGGTCGATCTGGAAGACATCCACCTCAACATCGAACACCGGCTGACCGAACTGATCGGCGAGCCCGGAAAGCGGCTGCACACCGCCCGCAGCCGCAATGATCAGGTGGCCGTCGATTTCCGCCTTTGGGTGCGTGCGTTTGGACCGGCATGGCGGGAGATTTTAACAGGATGCTGAAACGATCCGCTAGCCGGAAGGCAGGCGGCCTGGCTAGCCCTCAAACCGTTCGTCCAACGAGTACCTTCTGCGGACGCGCGCAGATGAGGGCAGAAAATCCTGTGACGCATGACACGGCGCACACCCCTCGTCCAGGGCCGGACGCTCGCGAGCCTGTTGCCAGATCCTACGCTGCTCGTGTTGAACGACATGGGCCACAGCCCCCAAGTGGAAGATGTGACGCAGTTCACCGATGCGTTGCGGCGGTTTTTGAGCGTACCGGCTCCTGCACACTAAGGAATTCTTCTTGAGGGATACGGCGAAATGCCTATACTAAAGCACGAGCAATTTCTCCTTGCGCATCAGCAACAGAAAAGGGGCCATGGCGACGTCAATCAACATCTCACGACGCACGGCGTTCAAGTGTGCCTTGGCCGCTCTTGCCACCGTTGCCGGTTCATCCACTTGGACATGGCCGCCGAATGGATCGTCCCCGTTCACGCGACTATGGCAATTGGCGAATCTGGCCGAAGCCGGCCTGACGCCCGCGCCGTCGGATACGGCATCGACCGTGCCTGCGTCCTCGCCGGCGCCCCGTTTGAACTTCCGCGCGGTGTATGGGGATCAGCAGGCGCGAGACCG
>JANOER010000313.1:0-2636 GCA_031441285.1 Rhodobacterales bacterium | reverse complement strand
CACGGCATGGGACCGGGCGGCGTGCCGGGGGGGGCCACCTGCGCCACCCACATCGACCACCGGATCGCGATGTCGTTCCTTGTTCTGGGGCTGGCCTCGAAGGCCGGGGTCGGGATCGATGACGGCTCGCCGATCCAGACCTCGTTCCCGCTGTTCGAAGGGCTGATGACCGGGCTGGGTGCGGTGATCGCGCGCGGCTGACGGCGCTTGCGGGCAAGGCGGCACGGCGAGATTTCACTTTTCGCCATGCTCTTTTCGAAATACTCCCGCCGGAGGCATCCCACGCCGGATGCGCGCGCGACGGGTGGACGGCTGGCATGATCTTCACGGTGGCAATCGACGGTCCGGCGGCGGCGGGAAAGGGCACGATCTCCCGCGCCGTGGCCGAACGCTTCGGCTTTCGGCATCTGGACACCGGGCTCTTGTACCGGGCGGTCGGGGTCAAGGGCGGTGATCCGGTTGCGGCGGCGCTGGGCCTTCTGACGGACGACCTGGCGCGCGACGACCTTCGCACCCTTGAGGCCGGACAGGCGGCCAGCCGGGTCGCCGTGATCCCGCAGGTGCGGGCCGCTCTGATCGATTTCCAGCGACGCTTTGCCCGGGCCGAGGGCGGCGCGGTGCTGGACGGCCGCGACATCGGCACGGTGATCTGCTCCGAGGCCGAAGTGAAACTTTACGTGACCGCCAGCCCCGAGGTCCGCGCCCACCGGCGCTGGCTTGAAGTCGGGGGCGATCCGGCAGCGGTGCTTGCCGAAGTGACCCAGCGCGACGCGCGCGACATGGGCCGGGCGGATGCGCCGCTGCGGGCGGCACCGGATGCCGTGGTGATCGACACCAGCGCGCAGACGATCACTGAGGCGGTCGCGGCGGCCGGCGCGGTCGTTGCCGCGCGCTTGGGGCGGGTTTGACCCGCTGGCCGGCCCAGCCTTGCGGGGCAGTCCCGGTTCGGGCAGTCTGAATCCGGGCCGCTTGAGGCGCCCAAGGCCCGAAAGGATCGCACAGTGCTGCTTCAAGGTATGAAGGCAATGGTCTTCGGCGCGGTGCAGGACCGGGCGGCGACCATCGGCGTGGTGATCGCAGCGGCGTTCCTGCTCTTGACGGCCTGGGTCCTTGGGGTGGCGGCGCTGGTTGTGCTTGTGGCCGGGTATCTGGGAACGCTGGGCGCGCTTTTCGCGGTGACCGCCGGTCTAGTCGTGCTTGCGCTGGCAATCGTCGGGCTGACGAAAGCGCGCAACCGCAGCACCGCCGACCAGCGTGCGATGACGCGGGCGCTTTGGGCGGCGACGGCGGTCAACGCGGCCAGCACGCTGCTGCGCGGTGAACCACAGGCCAGGGCCAGCGCGGCACCGTCCGAACCGGCCGCCACCAACCACCGGTCAATCCTTCTGTTCGCCGGTGGTCTGGCGCTGATCCTGCTGGCCTTCCTGCTGCCCTCGGGCCGCGAGGACGGCCCGGACGCCTCGGATGGCGGGCCGGATGGCGGGCCTGATCTCGCGCCGGATGCTGGGCAGGATGCCTGGCACGATGGAGCGGCCTGACTGGGCGGCCTGACTGGGCGGCCTGACAGCCCGGCGGCTTTCCCTTGCCCCACTGGGGTTTTCGCACTATATACCCCGCATCCTGAAGGGACTCGCCGCCGCCGGTTTGCCGGACGGCCGCTTTTTTCGTTCAGGGCAAAGACCGGCGGAGCCAACCGCAAGGCCTGTGAAAACACGAGAAAAGGAAACTGATCTATATGTGCGCTAAAGCAACCATGGAAGACTTCGAAGCCCTTTTGAAGGAAAGCTTCGAGATTGACACGCCCGAAGAGGGCACTGTCGTCAAAGGCCGCGTCATCGCGATCGAAGCGGGTCAGGCCATCATCGATGTCGGCTACAAGATGGAAGGCCGCATCGACCTTAAAGAATTCGCGAACCCCGGCGAGCAGACGCCCGAGATCAACGTCGGCGATACCGTCGAGGTCTATCTTGACCGCGTTGAAAACGCCCGCGGCGAAGCCCAGATCAGCCGCGAGAAAGCCAAGCGCGAAGAAGCCTGGGACCGGCTTGAAAAAGCCTATGCCGCCGAACTGCGCGTCGACGGCGCGATCTTCGGCCGGGTCAAGGGCGGCTTCACCGTGGACCTTGGTGGCGCTGTTGCGTTCCTGCCGGGTAGCCAGGTCGACGTGCGCCCCGTGCGCGACGCCGGCCCGCTTATGGGCATGAAGCAGCCGTTCCAGATCCTGAAGATGGACCGTCGCCGTGGCAACATCGTCGTGTCGCGCCGCGCGATCCTGGAAGAAAGCCGCGCCGAACAGCGCGCCGAAGTGATCGGCAACCTGACCGAAGGCCAGACCATCGACGGCGTGGTGAAGAACATCACCGAATATGGTGCGTTCGTCGATCTGGGCGGCGTGGACGGCCTGCTGCACGTCACCGACATGGCCTGGCGCCGCGTCAACCACCCGTCGGAAATCCTGTCGATCGGCGAGACCCTGAAGGTTCAGGTCATCAAGATCAACAAGGAAACGCATCGCATCAGCCTTGGCATGAAGCAGTTGCAATCCGATCCCTGGGATGCCGTCGAAGGCAAATTCCCGCTGGAATCCGTCCACATGGGCCGCGTGACCAACATCACCGACTACGGCGCATTTGTCG
>JANOER010000312.1:0-1762 GCA_031441285.1 Rhodobacterales bacterium | reverse complement strand
CTGGCCCGCATCACCGCCACCACCGATTACGCGGCACTTGGCGGCGTTGACCTGATCGTCGAAGCCGTCTTCGAGGATCCGAAGATCAAGGCCGAGGTGACCGCGAAGGTCGAGGCCGCAACCGGAGCGGATTGCATCTACGCCACCAACACCTCGACCCTGCCGATCACCGGTCTGGCCGGCGCAAGCGCACGCCCGGACCAGTTCATCGGCATCCATTTCTTCTCGCCCGTCGACAAGATGAACCTGGTCGAGATCATCCGCGGCAAGGCGACCGGCGATGTGGCGGTGGCCAAGGCGCTGGATTTCGTGCGCCAGATCCGCAAGACCCCGATCGTGGTCAATGACGCGCGCTTCTTCTACGCCAACCGCTGCATCATCCCCTACCTCAACGAAGGCATCCGCATGGTTGCCGAAGGGGTGGAACCGGCCCTGATCGAGAACGCGGCCAAGCTGGTCGGCATGCCTCTGGGGCCGTTGCAACTGGTGGACGAAACCTCGATCGACCTTGGGGTCAAGATCGCCAAGGCGACCAGGCAGGCGATGGGCGCGGACTACCCCGACGAGGCGGTGGACCGGGTCCTGTTCTGGCTGGCCGATCAGGGAAGGCTGGGACGCAAGTCGAAGTCCGGCTTTTTTGCCTATGATGAAAAGGGCGACCGGCTTGGCCTTTGGGACGGGCTGGAGCAGAAGTATCCGGCCGACAAGATGCAGCCTTCGCTTGCCGACGTGCAGCACCGCCTGCTGTTTGCGCAAGTGCTGGAGGCGGTGCGCGCCCTTGAGGAAGGTGTGCTCACCGACATCCGCGAAGGCGACGTCGGCGCGATCCTTGGCTGGGGCTTCGCTCCGTGGTCTGGCGGACCGTTCTCGTGGCTTGACATGATGGGTCCTGCCCGCGCGGTCGAGATCTGCCGTGGCCTGACCGCCCAGTTCGGTCCGCGCTTCCACACGCCGGCGCTGCTGCGCGAGATGGCCGAGAAGGGCCAGACCTTCTATGGCCGCTTCGGGGGCGAAAAGGCCGCCGCCTGACCTGTCGCTCATCAGCCGTGACCGGCTTCTTCGCTGCGTTTCCCCGCAGCGAAAAGGCCCGTCAGGGCCGATGAGCGGGTCCAGGGCCGCTATTGGTTAACGAACTTGCGTCTCTACGCGCGTAGAGATGCAAGGAAGACGCGTTGAAGACTGAAAAAACAGCCGGTCTGCAGGCCGATCCGGTCAGGGATTAACCAGATTGGGCGGCACTTTCCCCTCGGCCCATGCGATCAGGTTCGCCACGGCCATCAGACCCATCCCCTCGCGCACCTCAAGGCAGGCGGTGCCGAGGTGGGGCAGCAGCGTCACGTTCTGCATCGCGATCAGGGCTGCGGGAATCTTCGGCTCGAACTCGTAGACATCCAGCCCCGCCCCGGCGATCTGCCCCTTTTTCAAGGTCTCGACAAGCGCCGTCTCATCCACTACATCCCCGCGGGAGATGTTCACGAAGATCCCGGATTTCTTCATCATTCCCAAGGTCTTGGCGTTGATCAGGTGATACGTTTCCTTGCCCCCAGGCACGGCCACAACCACGAAATCGGCGGCCATCGCTTCGTCCATCTCCACCTGCCGGGCGGGCAGGCCGGGATCCTCGACGCGCGAGCGGTTGGTGAACACCACCTCCATGTCGAAACCGAAATGGCAGCGGCGGGCAATTGCCTTGCCGATCCGGCCGAAGCCAATGATGCCCACCCGTTTGCCGGTGACATGGGTGCCCAGCATCTGCACCGGA
>JANOER010000311.1:0-5420 GCA_031441285.1 Rhodobacterales bacterium | reverse complement strand
GCCTGACTCTGGTGGCCTTCGTGGCCCTGGTCTTCGCCCTGACCGTGGTCAAGGTCACGCGGGGCGATCCCTTGCAGGGCTATGACCATGTGGTGCAGCCCGGGGCGGCAAAGCCGGAGGACGGGTCATGATCTTTCCGCGTCTTTCGGGTCCGAACCGCACGCTGGCATTTCTGGTGGCCATGGTCGCGACGCTGGCCTTCACCACCATTGTCATCATCCCGCCCTTCTACGACTGGTTCTGCCGCGTCACCGGCTTTGCCGGGTCGACCGCGGTCGCCGAGGCCGGGTCCGACCGGATCCTCGACCAGACGGTGAAGGTGCGCTTCGACGCCTCGCTGGAACAGGGGATGCCCTGGACCTTCCGGCCCGTCGTCCCGTCGATGGAGATCCGGATCGGCGAGACCGGACTTGCCTTCTTCGAGGCGCACAATCCGACCAGCCGCCCGGTCGCGGGAACCGCAAGCTACAACGTCTTTCCCTATGCCGCCGGCGGGTTCTTCACCAAGATCGACTGCTTCTGCTTCCAGGAGCAGATCCTGCAATCGGGAGAGACCGTGCAGATGCCGGTCAGCTTCTACGTTGATCCGGCGATGGTCGATGACCCCGAAGGCCGGTTTGTGCAAGAGATCGTGCTGAGCTATACCTTCCATGAGACGCCCTTGCCCGATGTGCAGGCGGCGCTGACCCCATCCGACGCGCCCGAAGCAGGCGCGCTGAACTGACCGACAAGAAACGAGGGAACCGTCCGCCATGGCCCATGCCAAGAACCACGACTACCATGTCCTGCCGCCATCGATCTGGCCGCTTGCAGGGGCCGTCGCCGCGATCCTGATGCTGTTCGGTGCGGTCATGGGGATGCACGGAACCGACCCGACGCCGGACACGCCCTACGGGTTCATCGACCATCTGCGGACCTATTGGCTGGCGCTTGTCGGCCTCATCGGCGTCCTGTACGTCATGTATGCCTGGTGGGCCGAGGTCGTGCATGAAAGCCATGTCGGCGACCATACCCCGGTGGTGCGGCTGGGCCTGAAATACGGGTTCATCCTGTTCATCATGTCCGAAGTGATGTTCTTCGTCGCGTGGTTCTGGACCTTCTTCAAGCACCGGATGTATCCGATGGGGCCGGAAAGCCCGGCCGTCGACGGCCCCTGGCCGCCGGTCGGGATCGAGACCTTCGATCCCTGGCACCTGCCGCGGATGTATACGCTGATCCTCTTGGTGTCGGGCTGCGCCGCGACCTGGGCCCACCACGCGCTGGTGCATGAGAACAACCGCAAGGATCTCAAGAACGGGCTGATCCTGGCCATCGGCCTTGGCGTCGTGTTCACCGGCATGCAGGCCTACGAATACAGCCACGCCGCCTTCGGCTTTGCCGGCAACATCTATGGCGCCAGCTTCTTCATGGCGACCGGCTTCCACGGCTTTCACGTCATCATCGGGACGATCTTTCTGACCGTCTGCCTGATCCGCGCGATGAAGGGTCATTTCACCCCCGAAAAGCACGTCGGCTTCGAGGCTGCCGCCTGGTACTGGCACTTTGTCGACGTGGTCTGGCTGTTCCTCTTTGCCGCAGTCTATGTCTGGGGCCGGGGCTGACCTGTAGCCGACCCGAGCAATCTCCAGCGCGGGCCTTCGGGCCTGCGCTGTCGTTTTCCGGGGCTGGCTCGAAGGGGATAAGATGATCCGCAAGACGATCTTCGCGCTGATCCTTGGCCTGTCCGGCGCAGGGGTGCTGGCCGGCCTGGGCTTCTGGCAGGTGCAGCGGTTGCAATGGAAGGAAAGCATCATCGCCGCCGCCGAGACGATGATCGCCGCCGACCCGGTCGCCGTGCCCGCGACGCCCGATCCCGCCTCTGACCGCTACCGCGCCGTCTACGTCACTGGCGCCTTCACGGGGCAGGAAGCCCATGTCCTGACCTCGACCCGCGAGGCGGGGCCGGGGTTTCTGGTGATCGCGGCGTTCGAGACCGAGGCGGGCCGACTGATCCTGGTGGACCGGGGCTTCGTGGCGGAAACGGAGAAGGCCGCTCCCCGCCCGCCCCGCCCCACAAAGGTGACCGGCAACCTGAACTGGCCCGATGACGTGACGCCCTCGACCCCGCCCTATGACGCTGCACGCGCGATCTGGTATGGCCGCGACGTGGCCGGGATTGCGGCCCTTCTGGGCACTGAACCGCTGCTGGTCATCGCGCGCAGCGACACCGGCGACGGGGTGCTGCCGCGCGGCGTTTCCACCGCCAGCTTTCGCAATGACCACCAGAACTACGCCATCACCTGGTTTTCGCTGGCGGCGGTCTGGCTGGGGATGACAGTGCTGCTTCTGTGGCGTATCAGAACGCGGTCGGTGTGAAGGCAGAATGACTGAAGGCAGGATGATGAGCTACATCTCGACCCGGGGAACCGCCCCCGTGCTTGGTTTCGGCGAGGCGATGATGACCGGCCTCGCCCGTGACGGCGGGCTATACGTGCCGCAGACCGTTCCGGTCCTGCCGCAGGCCGAAATCGCGGCCTTGGCGGGTCTGTCCTATGAAGAGGTCGCTTTTCGGGTGATGCGGCCCTACATCGGCGGGTTCTTCGGGGATGACGAATTTCGCGGCCTGATCGACAAGGCCTATCAGGGCTTTCACCACTCTGCCCGCGCGCCGATGGTGCAGCTGGGGGCGAACCATTTCCTGCTGGAACTGTTCCACGGCCCGACACTGGCCTTCAAGGACTTCGCCATGCAGATCATCGGGCAGATGATGCAGGCGGCTCTGGCGCGCTCGGGCGAAAGGATCACCATCGTCGGCGCCACCTCGGGCGATACCGGGTCGGCCGCGATGGAGGCGTTCCGGGGCCTGTCCAACGTCGATGTGTTCTTCCTTCTGCCGCATGGCCGGGTGTCCGAGGTGCAGCGCCGGCAGATGACGACACCCTCCGAGGCGAACTGTCATGCGCTGGCGATCGAGGGTGATTTCGACGATGCCCAGGCGCGGGTAAAGGACATGTTCAACGACTTTGCCTTCCGCGACGGCGTGCGGCTGGCCGGGGTGAACAGCATCAACTGGGCGCGGGTGCTGGCACAGGTCGTCTACTACTTCTTTGCGGCCGTGGCGCTGGGCGCGCCGCAGCGGGCGGTCAGCTTTACCGTGCCGACCGGCAACTTCGGCGACATCTACGCCGGAGACATCGCGCGGCGGATGGGGTTGCCCATCGACCGGCTGGTGATTGCCACCAACCAGAACGACATTCTTGACCGCGCGCTGCGTGGCGGAGACTACCGCACCAACGGGGTCAAGCCCTCGATCAGCCCGTCGATGGACATTCAGGTGTCCTCGAACTTCGAGCGCGCCTTGTTCGACGCCTATGGCCGCGACGCCGGTGCCGTCACCGCGCTGATGGCCGAGATGAAGGCGGGCGGGTTCCACATCAGTCAGGGCGCGCTGGAAAGCCTGCGGGACGGCTTCGCCTCGGGGCGGTGCAGCGAGGCGGAGACGCTGGAAACCATCGAACGCCTCTACCGCACCACGGGTGAGCTTTTGTGCCCGCATTCCGCGGTGGGGGTGAAGGTGGCCGAAGAACACCTGGGGACAAGCCCGATGATCACACTGGCCACCGCGCACCCCGCGAAGTTCCCCGATGCCGTGGAACGCGCGACCGGCAAGCGCCCGGCCTTGCCGCCGCACATGGCCGACCTTTTCCAGAAACCCGAACGGATGACCCGCGTGCCGAACGACCTTGCCGCCATCGAAGCCCTTGTCCGCGAACGGGTGGCCCGGTGACCGAACAGCTTCACACCCTGCCGAACGGCTTCCGCATCGTGACCGAGGCGATGCCCGGCCTGCAATCTGCCTCCATCGGCCTTTGGGTCGAGGCCGGGGGGCGGCACGAGACGCCCGAACAGAACGGCATCGCGCATTTCCTTGAACACATGGCCTTCAAGGGAACCCGCCGCCGGTCCGCCCTTCGGATCGCCGAGGAGATCGAGGATGTCGGCGGCTACATCAACGCCTACACCAGCCGCGAAATGACCGCCTACTATGCCCGCGTGCTGTCGCAGGACGTGGTGATGGCGCTGGACGTGATCGCGGACATCGTGCTGAACCCGCTGTTTCGCAAGGCGGATATCGAGACGGAACGCCATGTGATCCTGCAAGAGATCGGCCAGGCGCTGGACACGCCGGATGACATCATCTTCGACTGGCTGCATGAGGTAAGCTATCCCGACCAGCCCTTCGGCCGCACCATCCTCGGTCCGGAAGAGCGGGTGGCCGCGTTCCGGAAGGCGGATTTTGCGGGCTTCACCGATGCGCATTACGGGCCCGACCAGATGATCCTGTCGGCGGCAGGCGGGGTGGATCACAACGCCATCGTCACGGCTGCCGAACGGATTTTCGGCGCACTGCAGCCGCGTGGCCGGTCTGCCGTGCAGGCCGCCCGCTTCGTGGGGGGCGAGCGGCGCGAGGTCAAGGATCTGGAGCAGGCGCATTTTGCGCTGTCGCTGGAAGGGCCGGGCTACCGTGACGATGCGGTCTACACCGCCCAGGTCTATGCAACTGCGATGGGGGGCGGCATGTCGAGCCGCCTCTTCCAGAAGATCCGCGAGGATCGGGGGCTGTGCTATTCGATCTATGCCCAGGCCTCGGCCTATGAGGATACCGGGCATGTGACGATCTATGCCGGCACCTCGAAGGCAGAGATCGGCGAGTTGACCGCGCTGACCCTGGCCGAGCTGAAACGCGCGGCCGAGGACATGACCGAGGCGGAAGTGGCCCGAGCGCGTGCGCAGCTTCGGGCCGGGCTCTTGATGGGGCTGGAAAGCCCCTCGTCGCGGGCCGAACGTAACGCGCGGCTCTTGTCGATCTGGGGCCGCATTCCTGACGCGGCCGAAGCGGTCATCAAGATCGATGCGGTCGATACCGGGTCGCTGTGCCGCTTTGCCGAGGGACTGACCACCGCCCGCGCCGCCCTGGCGATCTACGGTCCGGTGGCCGCCGCACCGGGGATCGAGGAGATCCGTCGCGGGCTCGGGTCTTGATGCTGGGCCTGAAGCGACGGGTCCGGGTCGAAACCGAACGGCTGACACTGCGCCTGCCGGACCATGCCGATTGGCGGCAATGGTCGGACCTGCGCGACGCCTCGGCCGAGTTCCTGTCGAAATGGGAGCCGGTCTGGGCCAATGACCACCTGACCCGCCGGTCCTTTACCAACCGCGTCTACTGGGCGCAGCGGGCCGAGGCCCAGGGCACGGCACTGCCGATGCTGCTGGTCCGGCGTGAGGACAGCCAGCTTCTGGGGGCATTGACCCTGGACAGCATCCGCCGGGGTCCCGCACAGGCTGGCACGCTGGGGGTGTAGATGTTCCAGCGGTCGAGGAAATGATAGTTCGCGCCGATGGTGCCGACGTTCTCGGGGCGCCGGAGGAGGCGGGCACCC
>JANOER010000310.1:0-12495 GCA_031441285.1 Rhodobacterales bacterium | reverse complement strand
GAGAAGGAAGGCATTTTAAGCGGGCGAGACTAACCCGATTTAGTAAATAAGGCCCACACGCGAGGAGAGGGAGAGATGTAATAAAAAGTTATTATCTCGAATTTGGCTACTTAAAATCCCATTAGCTCGCGATTTTCCGCTTCATTTTTTCCCTCCGCCGGCGGGGTGCAGGCCTTCGGCGGCCAGCGCGTCGACCTGACGCTGCAGCGCGTGGCGGGGGTCGGAGGTCATGGCCGCGCCGTCGAGGGTGTACATCGACATGAACACCTCGCCGCGCGGGGGCTGGGTGTTGTGCAGGGGTTTCAGCGTTCCCGGGATCGGCCAGGCGCGAAGGTCGCCATCGCCCTGATCCCAGATCAGGCCGGTCTCGTGCACATCCTCGCCGCAGATGTCGAGTCCGAGGATCGAGATCGGCAGGTGGCGGCCACTGTTGTAAAAGGACAAAAGCTCATGCCGGCGGATGATCTTTCCCCGCCCGATGCCATTGGCGTCGTGCAGGACTATGTCAAAAGCCTCGATTTCGGGATGGGCGGCAAGGAAGGCTTCGGCTTCGGCAGGGGTGGAACCGGAGGGGCTGGTCAGGGTCATGTTCAAGCTGCTTTGAAAAGGTCGGAAAGGATGGCATCGAAGCTGGCAATCAGGCGGTCGACCTGGGATTTCCGGGTCGCGGGGCTGACCAGCATCATGTTGTGAAAGGGCGCGATCAGCGAGCCCCGGTTGATCAGGCCGGTGTGGATTGCGGCCTCGATGTCGGGCTGATGTGCCTGGCCCGCGTCCGACCCGTTGCGCAACGGGCCGTGGGCGCAGATGAATTCGACCCGCGCGCCGACCCGGACCACATGCCAGGGGGCCGCGTGCCGGTCGATCACCTTGCGCAGCCCATGGGACAGGCGTTCGGCCAGCCGTTCCATATGGGCGTAGTTTTCCGGGGTCATCACCTTTGCCAGGGTCGCCACCAGGCAGGCGAACTGCATCGGGTTTGCCGACAGGGTCGTGCCCATGCCCGAGCGGCCCGGTTCGCGGGCGCCGTTGGCCAGATGGTAGCGCGCGGCGGTCGACGGGCTGAGGCCCCAGACGGCGGTCGGCATCCCGCCCGCCACGCATTTACCGACGACGAAGATGTCGGGGCGCAGCGCGTGCACGCGGGTGTAGCCGCCAAGCCCGGACGAGATGGTGTGCGTCTCGTCCATGATCAAGAGCGCGCCGTATTTCAGCGACAGCCGGCGCAACCCGTCATGGAACCCAGGCTGCGGCAGGACCATGCAGGAGTTGGTCATGACGGGTTCGGTCAGGATCGCGGCGACGTCGCCCCTGGCCAGGGCCGCTTCGACCCCGGCAAGGTCATTGAATTCGCAGGCGACGGCGGTTTGCGTCAGGTCGGTCACCTGGCCCAGCAGGCCGGGAGAGGCAACGGTCTTGCCGTCCTTCAGACTGACGAAGGCATCGTCCACCGTGCCGTGATAGCAGCCGTTGAAGACCAGCACCTTTGGCCGCCCGGTGATTGCGCGGGCGACGCGAAGGACATAGCGGTTGGCGTCGGTCGCGGTGGTGGCGATCTGCCAGTGGAAGCTGCCGAAGCGTTCGGTCAGAAGCCGCCCGGCCTCCAGCGCGGACTCGGCCGGAAGCATGTAGGTCAGGCCAAGCCGCGCCTGCTGGCGGATTGCCCTGGCGACCGGGGCGGGGGAATGGCCGAACATCGACCCGGTATCGCCGAGGCAGAAGTCGTCAAGGGCGTGGCCGTCGATATCCTCGATCCGCGCGCCGGTGGCGCGGGCGACCAGTGGCAGATGCGGCATCGGCCAGTCGGTCATCCAGTGCATCGGAACGCCGCCCAGAAAGGTGCCGGCACCCTTTGCAAGCGCCTTGGCCGACTTCGGCCGGGCCTTGGCATAGATCGCCGCTTCACGCTTGGCGAAGTCGGTCAGGCGGTCGGCGGGGATACCGGCGATCAGGGTTTCGGGCATGGACTTGGCCTTCCAGCAGTTCCGGCCCTTATGCGCGCGAATTTGATCAAATTGCAAGGCCCGCTCCTCACTCCCTTGCGGGCGTTCGTCGCTGACCCAGCGATAAGCGCCCGACGAGGGAGCGCAGAGCGGCGCGTCAGGCCCAGCGGCCTTCGAAATCTTCCGGCACCAGCAGGTTGTGGCGGCCCATCGCGGTCACCTCGCGCTCGCCACACAGGGCCATGGTGACGTCCATTTCCTTCTGGATCACCTCCAGCGCCTTCGTGACCCCTGCCTCGCCCATGGCGCCAAGGCCGTGGATATAGGCGCGCCCGATCATCGTGCCTTTCGCGCCCATGGCGAGGGCCTTCAGCACGTCCTGACCCGACCGGATGCCGCCATCCATCCAGACCTCGGTCTGGTTGCCGATCGCACGGACGACCTGCGGCAGCACGCGGATCGACGACAGAGCTCCGTCCAGTTGCCGCCCGCCGTGGTTCGAGACGATCACCGCGTCGGCCCCGGCGTCGGCGGCCATTTTCGCGTCTTCAGCGTCCAGCACGCCCTTCAGGATAAACTTGCCTTTCCACTGATCGCGGATGCGGGCAATCTTGGCCCAGTCCAGCTTGGGGTCAAACTGTTCGTTGGCCCAGGCGGTCAGGTTCGACAGGTCCTTCACGCCTTTCACATGCCCCACGACGTTGCGAAAGCTGCGACGTGGGGTTTGCAGCATGCCCAAGGCCCAGCGGGGCTTCATGGCGATGTTGATCAGGTTCGGGATCGTGGGCTTCGGGGGCGAGGTCAGGCCGTTCTTCAGGTCCTTGTGGCGTTGACCCAGCAACTGCAGATCCAGCGTCACGACCAGCGCCGAGCATTTCGCCACCCGCGCGCGTTCAATGACCCTTTCGACGAAGTCCTCGTCGCGCATCGCGTAGATCTGAAACCAGAACGGCTCGGGGCTGGCGGCGGCGACGTCCTCGATGGAACAGATCGACATGGTGGACAGGGTGAAGGGCACGCCGAATTTCGCGGCGGCGCGGGCGGCGAGGATCTCGCCATCCGGGTGCTGCATGCCGGTGCTGCCGACCGGCGCGAGGGCGACCGGCATCGCCACGGTCTGCCCGGCCATGGTGCTTTGCAGGGTCCGCCCCGTCAGATCGCGCGCGACGCGCTGGCGGAACCGCAGCTTGGTGAAGTCCGATGAATTCTCGCGGAAGGTCTGTTCGGTGTAGCTGCCGCTTTCGCAGTAGTCCCAGAACATCTTCGGCGTGCGCTTCTGGTGCAGACGCTTCAGATCCTCGATGCAGGTGATGACAGGCATGGGCATCCTCGTGGATTGGTCATCTTTGATTACCAATCTGCGGGGAGCGTTGCAATCCCGCGTTGCCTTGGCGGTCGACGCGATGGTGCGGCGGATGCTGCCGATCCGGGCCAGTGGCGGAGGTTCAGGCAGACCCAGAGTCTGTCCGACGTTTCTATCACTTTCGGACAGGCTTCTGGAGTCCTTGTCGGTCGCCTGGCTTTCGATAAAACCGGATTCCACTTTTGCCGGGCAGGCTTTAGCCGATTTTGCCGGACAGGCTTTAGCCGATCAACCGTCGAAGTATTGCATCGAGCTGGTCAAAATCGTCATTGCCCAGCCGCGCGCGCCAGCGTGCCTCGATGTCCGCCTTGATCCGGTCGGCATCCCGCATCGCGGCCAGACCCGCGTCGGTGAGAACCACCCGCCGCGCGCGGGCATCGGTCCGGTCGGGCGTCCGCGTCAGGATGCCGTCGGCGGCCAGCTCGTCCACGAACTGCTGCACCGCCTGCTTGGTCAGCCCGGCGCGGTCTGCCAGGTCGCCCTGCCGCAGACCACTTGGGCCGATATGGGCCAGCAGGTTCGCCCGCGCCTGGCCGAACCAGCCATAGCCGGCTGCGACCATTGCCGCTGTGAACTCGGTCCGCCAGGCCTGCGATGCACGCCAAAGCGTCCAGCCGATGTGGTCGGGAAGGCGATCTGGAGTGCGGTCGGCGGATGGGTCGGACATTCGAGCTCCGATAGTCAAGTGACTTGACAGTTTGTCGTGCAAGGCGCATTAGTCAAGTTACTAGACCAAACTGTCACCGCTGCCAACTGTCGTCGCAACCAGCGAGGCGGCGCTTTGAAAGGACTACCAATGACCGTTCTCGACCACGCCGTGCTTGACGTCCTGTTGCCCGGCTTTACCCACTACGTCGATCTTGGCCAGGGCGCGGAAGCGACCATCAGCTACGGGGCCGCAGGACAGGCCCGCATGGTCCTTCCGGGCAAGGATCCGATGCAGGGCAACTGGCACCTCTTGCCAAAGGGATACCATGTTTCATGGCAGGACGGCCCATCCGGCGACTGGCAGATCGCCCATGAGGTGGGGCGGCTGACCTACATCGATCCGGCCGGCCGCGCAGCCGGAACCGTGACCCGGATCGAGCCCGCAGGCCCATGGCCCGCACTCTAGCCGCGCTTTATGATGCCGCCGCCCCGACCTGGGGGCGGCGGATGCGGCACCTGGGCTTTCCCGCCGCGTATCGCGCGATCATGGCCGAAGCCTTACTTCGCTTTCCGCCCGGAGCCGGACCCATGACAGCCATCGATCTTGGGGCCGGCGATGGAGCCTTCGCCGAGGCCCTGGCCGACCGGATCGGACCGCGGCTGTCGCTGTCGCTTCTGGACTGCTCGGCCGCGATGCTGCAGGCCGCCGACCTGCGCCTGGGGCCTGGCCGCGCCAGGCTGATCGAGGGAGAACTTGACGCGGCGGACCCGCCCACGGGCGGCTATGATGTCGTGGTTTCGGCGCATCTTCTGGAGCATCTGGCCGGACCGGAAGCGGGTCTTGCTCGCATAGGCCGGTTCCTGCGGCCGGGCGGGCTGGTCATTCTGGTTGTCAGCCGGCCGCATTGGTGCAGCTGGCTGGTCTGGCTGGCCTGGAGACACCGCCGCTATCGCGAGGCCGAAATTCGCGCTGCCCTGCACGGGGCCGGCTTTGTCGAGATCCAGTGCTGGGCCCCCCCTTCAGGTCCGCCACGAAGGCTTAGCCTGGCCTATGCCGCCCGCACTATTGGTGCCTGAGCCCGCGCAACCCCGGCGTTGAGCGGGCAATCTCAGGCGGAATGCGCACCGTCTGCCAGAGCCTTTACCCTGGCCAGCACGTCGGCCACTGGCAGGCCCGCGCCGATGTCCCTGACGATGGCAGAGCCGACGACACAGCCATCGGCCACGGCGGCGATGGTGCGGGCCTGATCCGGCGTGGTGATGCCGAAGCCGACGATCACCGGAAGGTCGGTCGACCGCTTGATGCGCGCGACCTCGGGGCCGACATCGGTTGCCTGCGCCGCCGCTGCTCCGGTGATCCCGGTGATCGAGACGTAGTAGACAAAGCCACTGGTGTTCTGCAGCACCTTCGGCAGGCGCTTGTCGTCGGTCGTGGGGGTGGCGAGGCGGATGAAATTCAGGCCGGCCTTCTGGGCGGGGATGCACAGTTCGTCATCCTCCTCGGGCGGGAGGTCGACGATGATCAGGCCGTCGATCCCGGCGGATGTCGCATCGGCCAGAAAGCGGTCGACCCCGCGCGAATAGATCGGGTTGTAATAGCCCATGAGGACGATCGGCGTGGCATTGTCCTGCACCCGAAAGGCGCGGACCATGGCCAGGACCTTGTCCAGTGTCATGCCAGCTTCCAGCGCACGCTGGCCGGCAAGCTGGATCGTCGGACCATCGGCCATCGGGTCGGTGAAGGGAAGCCCAAGCTCGATCACATCGACCCCGGCGGCTGGCAGGCCCCGCATCACTGCAAGGCTGGTCGCTTCGTCCGGATCACCGCCCATGATGTAGGCGACGAAGGCCTTTTTCCGCGCGGTGCGGAGGCGGGCAAAGGTGTCGTCGATCCTGGTCATGCTGGTCCCCCGTGGCTTGCGGCCCCATCTGCCATGCCCGCGACGGGGAAATCAATGGGGCCGCTCATCCGCCCGTTGCCGGGCGTCTTCGCTGGCTGGGGCGCACCGATGAAAGCCGTCAGGCTTGAAGAGGGATCCCGGGACTGCTTGATCCTGCGACGCGGCCCCCTTAGAAGCGGCCCGTCGCCACTGGAGGGTATGATGGGTTTCAAGATGGGCATCGTGGGTCTGCCGAACGTGGGCAAGTCCACCCTCTTCAACGCGCTGACGCGGACCGCCGCGGCGCAGGCGGCGAACTTCCCCTTCTGCACGATCGAGCCGAACGTGGGCGAGGTCGCCGTCCCGGACCAGCGTCTCGACACGCTGGCGGCCATCGCCGGGTCAAAGCAGATCATTCCGACCCGGATGACCTTCGTTGATATCGCGGGTCTTGTGCGCGGGGCCTCGAAAGGCGAGGGGCTGGGCAACCAGTTCCTCGCGAACATCCGCGAATGTGACGCGATCGCCCACGTGCTGCGCTGCTTTGAAGACGGCGACATCACCCATGTCGAAGGCCGGATCGACCCGGTTGCGGACGCCGAAACCATCGAGACCGAGCTGATGCTGGCCGACCTTGAGTCGGTTGAACGCCGCCTGACCGCGCTGGCCAAGAAGTTGCGCGGCGGCGATCAGGACACGCTGGATCAGGACCGGCTGTTGCGCGCAGCCCTGGCCGCACTGGAGGCCGGCCAGCCCGCACGCACCGTCAAGGTCGCGGCCGACGACCAGAAGCAGTGGCGGATGCTGCAATTGCTGACCGCAAAACCGGTACTGTTCGTCTGCAACGTCGAGGAAACTTCGGCGGCCTCGGGCAATTCCCAGTCCGCGCGGGTGGCGGCCATGGCCTTGGCCCAGGGGGCTGCATCGGTGGTGATCTCCGCCCGGATCGAGGAAGAGATCAGCCAGCTTGCTCCGGACGAGGCCACGATGTTCCTTGAAGAGATGGGTCTGCACGAGGCGGGCCTCGACCGGCTGATCAAGGCGGGTTATGCGCTTCTGGGCCTGCAGACCTATTTCACCGTCGGTCCCAAGGAGGCCCGCGCCTGGACGATTGCCGCAGGCACGCTGGCCCCGCAGGCGGCAGGCGTGATCCACGGCGACTTCGAGAAAGGCTTCATCCGCGCTGAAACCGTGGCCTACGACGACTACATCGCCGGCAAGGGCGAGGCGGGCGCAAAGGAAGCCGGCAAGTTCCGGGTGGAAGGCAAGACCTACGAAGTCAAGGACGGCGACGTGCTGCACTTCCTGTTCAGCGGCTGACCTTTGGGGCGGGTTTTCCCAAGCGATCAGGGCTGAAGCCCGACCTGCGGGGACGTGACCGGAACGCGGGTGCGGTTGCCATCAAGGGCATTGCTGCCGGTCCGGTCGCCTCCAAAGCACAGGAGCCAGTCGCCGCTGACGTGATCGCTACGTGTCGATCAGCCTGCGGCGGCTACTGCTTCCGGTGCCGGCTTTCAGGTTCCGACCAGTGAGCGGGCCCCGACGCTGGTGTCAACCGCACACCGCTCTTGGCCCGCACCGCCGCGTCAGCCTGCGCGGTCCGTTCGTCGACGGACGGGATCCGGTCTTCTGCCCTGTGAGTTGGCCCTGCGTGGCGCAAGAAGCGCCGGGTCGAGATGCCCGGTACCCCCGGGGATCGGGACGGAATGCACCACTTCGCAGCCCCCGTCGGAAAGACGCTCGTCAAAGCTGGAAAGACATGCAGCCGAGCAGGCGAACTCGGCGGCGGCCGGTCGGACAGGTCCCAAAGTCAAAAGGCAGGACAGGAGTGCGATCCGGCATGCCCCTGCGATTGTCTTGAATGACCGCGAAACGAAAGCGCCTTGCCGCGTTTCATTCCAGGGAACTGCGGTCGATTTCAGGATCAGGCAGCGCGCCGTCGCATCAACCCCTGGCAGTCGCCCCTTTCCCCCTTGCCCCCTTCTTGCCGCGCGGCTAAATGAGAAGGGTCGGAGGCGTGGCTGAGAGGCCGAAAGCACTCGGTTGCTAACTGAGCGTAGGGGGAACCCTACCGTGGGTTCGAATCCCACCGCCTCCGCCAATCATCCTGCGCATTGCATTGATTTGAAACGGAATAGTTGATGAACTCCGCTCATCGACCCACATTCCGCTCCACAAAATGCCGCCGATACCCCCTTTGTCGCCCCCGGCCCGCGTGGTGCGGGCCGTGTCACGCCGCCGCCCATTTGGCGGAACGCAGGAGACGACGACCTATGCAAGCGATTCCCCCGGACCTGTTCCAAGCGCACAATGACACCGGACGACAGCTCTTGATGATCGCGGGGCTTCTGGTCGCCCTCGACGATTTGACGGCCGACAATGAAGCCCTCAACACGCCTGACCCCCGAGCCGGTGCGATCTTCGCTCTGATCGATGCCTTGAAATCACAGATGACCAAGCTCAGCGAGTGCCACGAGGCGGAATGGCGGGCGATGAGCGCCGGGCCCTTGGCTGAGGCGGCGGAGTAGCCTGAACAGCGGGAGCCACAAACCCGGCTGGCCCCGCAGCCAGATCGATGCGGCTCTCCGGCATACCCCGGGGGGCCTGCGCAGAGGGGGGGTGGGGGAAAAATTCCGGCGGCTCGGACCTCTACTCCACTCCCAGGCTCGCGAGTTTTCAGAAATTTCCCATATTTTCAGCGCGCGAGTAGGTTGTGCATCGGGAGAGAATGAGATCGTTTGTGCATTGGCCTATGTCGTTTTGCATGGCGTAATCTGCCCATGTCCAAGATCATCACCCTTGCGCACCAGCGCCCCGCCCGCGTGTCCCACAAGCTTCGTGAGGCTATCCGCCTGCACGAGACAGAAGGCCTGTCCGTGACCGACGCCTGTGGCAAGGCCGGGCTCAGCCGGGCGGCTTGGTACAAGGCGATCAAGCGGTCGGAAACTCAGAACCTGATCCGGCAGGTCCGCCGAGACTTCATCGAGGCGATGGATGCAAAAAAGGCCTTCCTCAAGGGCAAGGCGCTGGAGGTTGCGCTCGATCTGATGCTGAACAGCAAGAGCGAGGCGATCAGGGCTCGGATAGTCGAATTCCTTGCCAGTGACGCCAAAGTCTCGGCGGTTGCGGTCCATATTGACGCCCGCCATGCAGAGGTTCCAACCGGCTACAGGTACAAGCGCCCGCCGTCCCTTGGCGGCCCTGACGATGACGAGGCGGTGCCGGCGTAGTCTTGCGCCAGACATCCCGTACTTGGCTATGGTCGCAGCAAGGCATTCGCCGCGGTGATGATCTCTTCGGCAATTTCGTTCGGCGTGTGATCCGCCCAGAACCGACCTTCCGTCGACGTGGGCTCTGCAACACCGATGGCAAAGCTCTCGAACATCACCCGCTCAGAGAAGTGGCTATTGATCGAAGATGCCTTCCTCGTCCGGCGGACTTGCATCCATACGAGACCAATCCGCTCCTTCATCAGCCAGTTTGGGATTAGGGTCGTTCTGGAAAGCTTGTCTTCAATTCTCCACCCCGACAGAAACCCTTGGCTGACACAAAACCTTTCATCCTCGAACAGCTTCACTGCAAACCTCATGAGTCTGAAACGGTCTCGACAGTAGGCTCCAAAGCGCCACGGCGGGCAACGATGATTTCGCTCTCGTTAAGCACCCGAAGGCGGCAGAGTGGCCGATGACCTTGGGCTGCGCCGATGACGTTGCAGTGCCGGCCCGGCCCGGCCCGGCCCGGGCGAATGAGCAAACCAAGCCCGGACTTACTCAAGGTGCGGGCGGCGCAACCAGAAGCTTGAACGTCGCCTCAAGCGTTCCGCAGACCAGCCTCAGATGGTCGGCGCTAAGGTCGAAGGTCACCAGTTCTGCGGGATGGAATGACTTGGACGTCTTGGTGATGAAGCCGGCCAACATGCCGGGATCAACGGCCAGTTCTTGCGCCAGAGATCCCGACGCCCAGGGCACGAACGTCCCGCTACCATAGATCTCAACCGTCAGGCCGCCCTCGGTCGGACGCAAGCGCGCCGTTTGCTTTCGGCCGCCCACCAGACCGCTTCTGAGGCCCTTGGTCAGCTTGATGGCATCCAGGACGGGCCGAAGTTCACCCAGACGGATCGTCGGCAGGCCACGTCCAGCGGTCATGTCTGGGCCCTTTCCTGATTGAGCCGGAACAGGCGGGCGAGGATTTCGTCGTCGTTCAGCTTTCCCGCACGAAAGTCGTCGCCCCAGCCGTAAGCCTCGGCCACCGCTTCATCCAGCGCCTTGTGGGCATGGTCCAGCCAGGCGGGACGGGCGTTGTAGAGGTTGGTGAGGGTGCGGGTTTTCAGTATGGCGGCGGCCTTGTCGTCGCGGGGCAGGATGCGGTCGGGGTAGCCGGGGACGACCTCGGGCACGCGGTTCACCAGATCGGGCGGGTTCAGCCAGTTTTCCCGCAAGTCGTTCAGCCGGGCGGCGGCGGCAGTAATCTTTTGCGCGCGGGGATCGGCGGCACAATCGGCGGCGGGAATGTTGGGGGTCAGGCCTTCGGGGAAGGGGAAGGTTTCGAAGGTGGTAGAGGGGGTGTAGCGGGGCCGATCCTCAAGTGAGGTGCCCATGCGCAGCGCCCAGAGTTCATGGAAGCGTGAGTGCAGGATGCCGAAGGTGGTGTCATCGTCGCGGGCAATGGCGATAAGCTGGTGGTCAGGACAAACCCCTTCTGAAAGCCAACCAAACAGTCGATGTTTCGAGACTGTTGTCGAAACGATGAACCGGGCGCAGCCCTTAAGCGCGGCCCACATCCCCTGCCTAGCCTCGACATGACGCCACCAGTTGATGCGATAAGCATCGCGCCGATTCTTGTCGCGCTCTGGTTTCACGAACAGCAGGCAATGCCGAAATGGTTCCTCATAAAGCGCAGCGTCGCCTTCGGTCATCGTCCAGCCAAAATCGATGATCCATTTGTCCGAAGGTCGCCGCGTGATGTCCATTCCGTTCACCCATGGCCGTAGAACGTCTGAGTTGGGTCGCCCGTTCGGGTTCAGCGGCTGACGCAGCATCTCGCGAGCCTTTTCGCCGGGAATGTCGAACGCTCCGCCCTTGGTATCGCCCATGAACGCGACGCCTCGGTTCTCGGCCAGACGTTTGGTCTTTGTCAGATCGATCCCGGCCCCATCGGCCCGCCGGGCCGTAAGGTCAGCATGGACCTCGGCAACTTCGACGCCATCAAGACGGGCAGAACCACCCTTAGCCCGGTCAAAGCAAATGAGCGATACACGGACAGCCGCGCCATCAACTGTCCAAGCCTCGTCGCCCCAAGCCGCGAAGATCCGCCCGTCGTCCGCGATTGGCTTCAGCACATCACGGTTTGCGCCGCCCCGGATGGAATTCGTCGAGACAAGCCCGGCACGGTTGAGGTCGCCTTTGCCAATCTGCTCCCATGCCCGGGCGAACCAGTAGCAGACAAGGTCTGATTCCGGCCGCACCAAACCTTTGTAAGCAGCGAACAGGGCGTCGACGTTCGCGTCACCAAGTTCGCTGCGCATCCGCTTCGAACCCAAAAACGGCGGGTTGCCCACAACCACGTCGGCCTTCGGCCATTCGGCCCGCCCTCCGTCCGGCCCCAGCACGGCGTCGCGGTTCTGGATCGTGTCCAGCGTGCGCAGGATGGGGTTGCGGGCGGCCTCGAACCCGTTGCGGCGCATCCACTGAATCTCGCCGATCCAGACCGACACGCGGGCCAGTTCGGCGGCGTAGGGGTTCAGCTCGATCCCCAGCACGGCCTCGGGCCCGATCCGGGGGAATTCGCGGGGAAAGCCCAGAGCCTCGGATTCAAGGTTCACCAGATGCTCGATGTTCTTCAGTTCCAGCAGGGCGAGGTAAAGGAAGTTGCCCGATCCGCAGGCCGGGTCCAGCACGCGGAAGGCCAGAAGCCGTTCCATGAAGGCGCTGCGCAGGCGTTGGGCTTCGTTCCGGGCTTTGGTCTCAACCGCCTTGGAGGGGGCGCTGGCGGCCTTGTCCAGTTCGGCCACGATCCGGGCTTTCGTATCTGCCCATTCGGCCATGAGCGGTTCCACAATCACCGGGCGCACGATCTGCATGATTTTGTCGCGGTCGGTGTAATGCGCGCCAAGCTGGCTGCGCTTGTCAGGGTCAAGCCCGCGTTCGAAAAGGGTG
This sequence comes from Rhodobacterales bacterium, assembly GCA_031441285.1. Classification (GTDB taxonomy): domain Bacteria; phylum Pseudomonadota; class Alphaproteobacteria; order Rhodobacterales; family Rhodobacteraceae; genus Tabrizicola. Next base: position 506 of record JANOER010000310.1, on the reverse strand, counting down.
CCAAGGATGGAGGGGTCAATGTCGGACCAATCCAGCGTCGTGGCGCGGATCAGATCATCCATATCCTCCCAGGTCAGGGGCAGAGTTTCGTCGCTGTCAAACAGCCCGCCGTTGAACCATTCGACGGGTTCGAAGCCGACAAGGCCGCCGGATTTCATGGCGGCGAAAACGGTCTTGGCGTGGATGCCGAAGGTTTCGGGCTTGGGGCGGGCGGTCTTGATCATCCGCTCGAACATCTTGTCGGGCAGCAGGTTGGTGTCTTCGGCAAACATGCAGAAGACCAGCCGATTGACGAAATGGGCCACGTCCTGCGGGTCGTGCCCCCGCCCGCGCAGGCGCTGGGCCAAGGTGGCAAAGCGCTGGGCGGCCTCTTCCGTCAGTAGTTGCCGGGTTTTTTGCGGCTTGAGCCGTTCGGGATCGGTGAAGCAGGCCTTGAGGGTGTCACGCTTGGCCGCGTCGGTCAGGTCTTCGAGGGAGAGATCATGAACCTTCTGGACGGTGTTGGT
>JANOER010000309.1:0-3153 GCA_031441285.1 Rhodobacterales bacterium | reverse complement strand
CCTCTACTGGGGCAGCGCTGCCGCCGACACCGAAGGCTCGCGCAACTGGATGGGGGTGAAGTCGCCGGCGATCGACGCGACCATTGCTGCCATGCTGGCCGCACGCACGCGTGAGGACGCGGCGACTGCGGCACAGGCGCTCGACCGGCTTCTGACCGCCGGGCGCTTTGTGGTGCCGTTCTGGTTCGCCGACCGCAACCTGATCGTTCACCGCAAAGAGTTGAAGCAGCCCGCAACGGTCCAGCTTTACGGCGACTGGGGAAATTCGTATCTTCCGGCCTTGTGGTGGTACGAAGAATGACCACCGGGCAGCACAGTTCAAGGTAGACCCATGCGGAAAATCGTACTGATCGGCGCAGCACTGCTGGTGCTTTCGGCCTGCAACACCATCGGCGGCGTCGGTGAAGACATCTCGGCCGGCGCGGATACCGTCGCCGGGATGCTGTAGGCCGCTCATCCGGCCCCCGATTCAGCCAAGGCGGGCCGTCTTCGCTGCGCTGACCGAAGACAGCCCGAAAGGGCTGGATGAGGGGTCCGGTTCAGGTCGCTGCCGGTTCGCGCCGTTCGGGCAGCCGGATCACGGTGACCGAACATTCGGCCTCGGCCACCACCTGCGCCGACACCGAACCGAGATAACGCCGCGTCGTCGAATGGCCGCGCGCGCCCATCACGATATGATTGACGTGGTTTGCCGTCGCATAATGCAGGATCGCCTGGCCGGGATCGTGATGTTCCAGCACGGTATAGGTCAACCGGTGGTCCGGCAGGTCGATGCTGTCCGCCCATGCCTTCAACGCCACCAGCCGCTTCACATACAGGTTGTTGCCCTGATCATCGGTGCCCTGGTCGATCCCCAGAAGCGCGGTCCGGATCACGCTGACACAGGCGACGCGGGCGTCCGGTTCCAGCGTCAGCATCCGCTGGACCGCCGTGCGCAACGCCCCGGCCAGAGCCTCGCCTTCGGGCGAGACATCGACCGCGACCACGATTACCGGAACTGAAGCTAGCTGGGCCGCGACCGACTCTGGCGCAGCAAAGCGGCGGATCTTGCGCATGTAGCGCCAGCGGTCCCAGACCCGAAGCCAGCCGTCCCGTTTCAGCTTGTGCGCCCGCGCCGTCAGCTTGACCTGCTGCGGATGGCCAAGATCGAACGCAAGTTGCGCCGCCGTCTGGTAGCGCCGCATCGGATCGACCGACAGCGCGCGCAGGATGATCTCCTGCAGCCATTCCGGAATTTCCGGCCGGATCGCCCGGGGCGGCTTGGGGTCGCGCCACAGCCGCTTGCGCACGCCGCGCAGCGTTTCCGGCGTGCCCCAGGGGTTGCGCCCGGTCGCCAGCGCATAGATCATCGCGCCAAGCGCAAAGATGTCTGATCGCAGGTCGTCGCGGCAGCGCAGGTATTGCTCGGGCGCGATGAAGGGAAACGTGCCCATCGGAATGGTGAATTCCTCGGCCAGAAGGTCGGGCAACTGGTCATGCCGGCTGAGGCCGAAATCGACGACGACGACCTCGCCGGTCTTGCGCTGAAGAAAATTCTCGGGCTTGAGGTCCAGGTGGATCACATGCTGGCGGTGCAGGTCCGCCACCGCCGCCACCATCCGCGCCGAGATGTCGATCACGTCCGACAGCGGCAGGGGCGCACGCTGGAACACTGTCAGAAAACTGTCGCCCTCGATCTTTTCGATCACGATATAAGGCATCACGTCGAAATCGCCGAGGCCGATCACCTTCGGCACATGTGGCCCGGTCAGGCGCGGCATGATCATCTGTTCGACCTCGAAGCCGACGATGGTCGGTCCGTCATGACCGTCAAGGATCTTCGGCACCTTCATCACCATCGGCAGGCTGTGATCGGGGTGCGTCACCTCCCAGATCGTGGCAAAGCCCCCGGTGTGTAGCCTGTCGCCAAGGGTGAAGCCGTCGATGATCAGTCCGGAATGCGCCCGGGTAGGCATCGGGTCATTTCCCCTTCACTAGCCGGAGGGCAAGTGCCTCGGGCAGCCCATGCGCCCGCAGCTTGGCCGCCGTGGCCGCCACATCATAGGGCGTGCGACGAAAGGTCAGGTGGTTGCGCGCAAGGTCCAGAAGCGCCCAGCCCGCCTGCGCCACCCCGTCACGCGGCTGGCCGACAGCCCCCACCACCGCCAGCCAGCGCCGGCTGGACAGAAGCGGGATCGCAAGGCCGCTGCGGAAGGTCTGTTCGCGCACCATGCCGGTCCGGTCGGCGCTGGCCAGAAGCGGGACATGAGTGTGGCCGCACAGGATCAGCCGTGCCGTCACCGCGCGGAACGACGGGGCCGCGCGGGTGTCCGAGGTCACATAGCTCCAGGCTTCGGGGTGGCTGGCCGAGGCGTGGACGAACAGCGTGTCGCCTTCGGTTGCGGTCATCGGCAGCCCGGCCAGAAAGCCGCGATGCGCGGCTGACAACCGGGCGCTGGTCCAGTCGACCGCAGCCCGGGCAAGGGGGGACATCGCCTCGGCCGCACCCGCCGCCGCGTTGTCGTGGTTGCCCCGGACCGCAATTGCGCCTTCCGCCACCAGCCGCGCTGCCGTCTCGCAGCACCATTCGGGGTCGGGGCCATAGCCGACAAGGTCGCCCAGCAGCGCCAGCCGGTCGGAGCCATGGGCGCGGGCGTCCTCCAGCACGGCCTGGAAAGCCTCACGGTTGGCGTGGATGTCAGTCAGGATCGCAAGCTTCATTCCGCCCCCCCTTCAGACCCCCGGACGCGCCTTCTGATAGGCAGGTGACACGGCACGCGCCATGAGCCAGATCAACCCCGGCCAAAGCTAGACCAGCGAGGTGACCCAGAGGATCGTCGCGTCCTCGTCCGACAGGCTGATCACATTGTGCCCCATCGAGGCGTCGTAATACGCGCTGTCGCCCCGGCGCAGATCAACGGGTTCGTAGAATTCGGTGAAAAGCCGGACAACGCCGGTCAGCACGAACAGGAACTCTTCGCCGTCATGCCGGACCCAGCCATCGAATTCCTCGATATTGCGGGCGCGGATCGTGGCGCGGTAGGGCAGCATCTGCTTTCGCGTCAGGCTTGCCGCCAGAAGCTCGTGCTCATAGGTCACGGTCGCCTGCGCCAGACCCTCCCCGGTCTTGGTCACCGCCATCCGGCCGTTAACCTGCGCCCTTGACGGCGGGGT
>JANOER010000308.1:0-6982 GCA_031441285.1 Rhodobacterales bacterium | reverse complement strand
GCTATGGCGACTATCGCGACCAGCTGACGAAGTTGCGCAAGTTCACCGACCTGCGTCTCGTCGCCAAGAAGCTGCGCCAGAAGTTCGGATGAGCGGCAGTCCGGCCAGCATCGGCGACGTCATTGCCGAGCGCGGGGCTCGCGCCAACAACTACGACTTCATCCGGCTTGTCGCCGCGACGCTCGTGCTCGTGTCACACGCTTTCCCGCTCACCATGGGCGACAATTCCAGCGAACCATTGTGGAGACTGACGCACGGACAAGCGCCGTTCGGCTTCCTTGCGGTCGGTGTCTTCTTCTTCGTCAGCGGTCTTCTCGTCACGCAGAGCTACGAGAGGAGTACAGGCGTCCTAAACTTTGCTTGGAAGCGGGCGCTGCGCCTCTTCCCGGGATTGGTCGTGGCGGTGCTCCTGACGGTCTTCATCCTCGGGCCGGCGATGACGCGACTTTCTCCCGGCGAGTATCTGTCAAGCCTTGGCACCTGGGACTACCTGCAGAACGGTGCGCTGCGGACGCGTGACGTCTTGCCGGGTGTGTTCGAGACGGTGCCGTTCGCGCGCGCTGTCAACGGCAGCCTCTGGACGCTTCCCTACGAGGTCCGCTGTTACGTCCTGGTCGCCGGGCTCGGGATGCTGGGGCTGCTCTCCTGGCGCGTGACGGCGCTGCTGCTGCTGGCGAGCCTGACGATCAGCATCGCCTTCATCGCCTATCCCGAAGCCCTGCGCGGCGTGCGGGGCGCCCCGGTCCTGCGTCATTCCGCCGACCTGTTCAGTTTTTTCGGCGTCGGCATGTTGTGCTGGCTGCGCCGTGATCTGGCCCCGACCGGTTGGCTCGCGTTTACGGCGGGTCTCCTGCTGCTACTCGTCGCAACGCAGACGCCGATCTTTTTCCCTCTAGCGGCTGTCGGCATCGGCCTGACCATTCCCCCGCTCGCCTATGCGGCGGCCGATTGGCCCCGGCGCGTCACGGCCACCGGCGACTATTCCTATGGCGTCTATCTCTACGCCTTTCCCTTGCAACAGGCGATGGTGGCCCTCTGGCCTACCCCGCCCGCATGGTGGCTCAACATCCTCATAGCGGCCCCGGTCACGCTGCTGCTGGCGGTCCTGTCGTGGCACTTTGTCGAGCGGCCCCTGCTTGCATTAAAAACGCCCGCCGCTAAAACCTCCTCACCTCCCGCGGACCCCAGCCGAATCGGCGGGAAGGCGACTTAACCGGGCCAGTGGGATAGGTCCGGCAGAGGATTGACCGCATGCTTCACGACAAGGACCGGATTTTCACGAACCTCTATGGTCGTCACGACTGGGGGCTCGAGGGAGCCCTCAAGCGCGGCTGCTGGGATGGCACGAAGACCTTCATCGACAAGGGGCACGACTGGATTGTCGAGGAGATCAAAGCTTCGGGTCTCAGAGGCCGGGGCGGCGCGGGCTTTCCGACCGGCCTCAAGTGGTCGTTCATGCCCAAGCAGTCGGACGGGCGGCCCAGCTACCTGGTGATCAACGCCGACGAATCCGAGCCCGGCACCTGCAAGGACCGCGAGATCATGCGCCACGATCCGCATACGCTGATCGAAGGTGCCCTGATCGCCGCCTTCGCGATGGGCGCGAACGCCTGCTACATCTACATCCGCGGCGAATACATCCGCGAGCGTGAGGCGCTGCAAGCGGCAATAGACGAATGCTATGACGCCGGGCTGGTCGGCAAGAATGCCGCGAAATCGGGCTGGGACTTCGAACTTTACCTGCACCACGGCGCCGGCGCCTACATCTGTGGCGAGGAAACCGCCCTCTTGGAAAGCCTTGAAGGCAAGAAGGGCATGCCCCGGATGAAGCCGCCGTTCCCGGCGGGCTCCGGCCTTTACGGCTGCCCGACCACAGTGAACAACGTCGAATCCATCGCTGTCGTCCCCACCATTCTGCGGCGCGGGTCGGACTGGTTCGCATCCTTCGGCCGGCCGAACAACACCGGCACCAAGCTTTTCGGCATCTCGGGGCATGTCAATCAGCCCTGTGTCGTCGAAGAAGCAATGTCGATCCCACTGAAGGAGCTGCTGGAACGGCACTGCGGTGGCGTGCGCGGCGGCTGGGACAACATCAAGGCGGTGATCCCCGGCGGGTCCTCGGTGCCTTTGCTGACCAAGACGCAATGCGACGATGCGATCATGGACTTCGACTGGCTGCGCGAGCAGCGGTCCGGCCTTGGCACGGCGGCGGTGATCGTGATGGACCAGAGCACGGACGTGATCAAGGCGATCTGGCGGCTGTCGAAGTTCTACAAGCATGAGTCCTGCGGCCAGTGCACCCCGTGCCGCGAAGGCACCGGCTGGATGATGCGGGTCATGGACCGCCTTGTGCGCGGCGAGGCCGAAGTCGAGGAGATCGACATGCTTCTCAGCGTGACAAAGCAGGTCGAAGGCCACACGATCTGCGCCCTCGGCGATGCCGCCGCCTGGCCGATCCAGGGCCTGATCCGCGCCTTCCGCGACGAGATCGAGGACCGGATCAAGGCCAGGCGCACCGGCCGCGTTTCGGCGGTCGCGGCAGAGTGATGCGGATGGCGCTGGCCCTTTCCGTGACGATTGCCCAGGGCGCCTGCGTGGCGACGGCCCCCGCCGGTCCGCCGTCGCGTGAGCCTGTGCGTGTCACGAATGGCGGTCAGCCCTTCCAGATGTGGGACGGTGCTGCGGCGCGCAAAGCGGCGGACGCAGAATGTGGCCCGCGCGGCGTGCGCTCGACCATTTACGACCGCTATGACCGCAGCACAGGCGCCTGGGTCTATCCGGGGGGCTGTGCATGACAAGCTCCGCCAGCTCTGGTCACAAACCGCCCATGGGCCGGGTTTGTCATGGCATATCAAAGCAGTTAGCCCCCATCTCTGCGGCAGGTATCGCCAAGGAGGCCCTCATGAGACGTTTCATCCTTCCGCTCGCCGTTATCGTCATCGCACAGCCCGCGCTGGCCCTGGTGCCGATCAACCAAGAGCCGACGATCATCGACACCCTCTTGCAGGGGTTCATCGGTGACGCCATCGACGACAACTGCGACACTATCGAAGCCCGCAAGCTGCGCGCACTGGGCGAGTTGAACAAGCTGCGCGACCATGCGCTTGACCTTGGCTATTCCTCCGAGGAAATCCGGGCGCTGGTCACCTCGAAAGAGGAGAAGGCCAAGGGCAAGGCCCTTGCCGCCGAATGGCTGAAGGCGCGCGGGGCCGAACCCGGCAATCCAGAGGCCTATTGCAAGATCGGCGAAGCGGAAATCGCAAAGGAAACACTCGTAGGCTACCTTCTGAGGTCGACGAAATGAACCAGCCCGCCGGGATGCATCTGGCCGAGTTGAACGTGGGGCGCCTTTTGGCCCCCACCGGCGACCCCCGCGTGGCCGAATTCATGGCAGCACTCGACCGGGTGAACGGCATGGGCAAGCGGATGCCGGGTTTTGTCTGGATGATGGAAGGCTCGGGTGAGCCGGGCACCGGGAATACCGAAGCGAAGCTGGACGGTGATCCGCAGTATGTGTCGAACCTGACGGTCTGGGAAAGCGTGGAAACGCTGGAGGCGTTCGTCTGGAACACCGTCCACCGCACCTTCTATGAGCGGCGGCAAGAATGGTTCGAGGTGCTGGGCAAGATGCACTTCGTCATGTGGTGGGTGCCTGCGGGACACAGGCCCACGCTGGACGAGGCGTTGGCGCGGCTGGAGCATCTGCGGACGACCGGCGACAGCGACCACGCCTTCGGCTGGAAATACCTGAAAGAGGCACAGCTGTGGAAAACCCACGGCTGCACCCAAATGGCGGCGGAGTAGCGCGATGTGTTACGGCAATCTTGACCCGAAGTACCAGATGCGAGACCTCGACGCGCGTGTGAAACACCTGTCATATGAACAGGATACGACGAAACAGGCAGCCGCCGGGCCGCAAGCGGGGCTGTTCGCCCGGCTGCGTGAAATGGCGAAAACGCTGCTGCGGAAGGACCGGGCTCATGTCTAACCTAAAGAAGATCAGCATCGACGGCATCGAGGTCGAGGTTGATGGCGCGATGACCATCATTCAGGCGGCCGAGGTTGCCGGGGTCGAGATCCCGCGCTTTTGCTATCACGAACGCCTGACCATCGCGGGCAACTGCCGGATGTGCCTGGTCGAGGTTGTCGGCGGCCCGCCGAAGCCCGCCGCAAGCTGCGCGATGCAGGTGCGCGACCTGCGCCCCGGCCCGAATGGCGAGGCGCCGCTGGTCAAGACCAAAAGCCCGATGGTCAGACGCGCCCGCGAAGGGGTGATGGAGTTCCTGCTGATCAACCACCCCTTGGATTGTCCGATCTGCGATCAGGGCGGCGAATGTGATCTGCAGGATCAGGCGATGGCTTACGGTGTCGATTTCAGCCGCTACCGCGAGCCGAAGCGCGCGTCCGAAGACCTGAACCTTGGCCCGCTGGTCGAGACGAAGATGACCCGCTGCATTTCCTGCACCCGTTGCGTGCGCTTTACCAGCGAGGTCGCCGGGATCACCCAGATGGGCCAGACCGGGCGCGGGGAAGACAGCGAGATCACCAGCTACCTGAACCTGACGCTGGATTCGAACCTGCAGGGCAACATCATCGACCTCTGCCCGGTCGGCGCCCTGACCTCCAAGCCCTACGCCTTCACCGCCCGCCCGTGGGAACTGACCAAGACCGAAACCATCGACGTGATGGATGCGCTTGGTTCGAACATCCGCGTTGACACCAAGGGCCGCGAAGTCATGCGCATCCTGCCACGCAACCATGACGGCGTGAACGAAGAGTGGATTTCCGACAAGACCCGCTTCGTCTGGGATGGCCTGCGCCGCCAGCGGCTGGACACCCCCTATATCCGTGAGAACGGACGCTTGCGGAAGGCCGGTTGGGGCGAAGCCCTGGCGGCTGCTGCGGCGGCGATGAAAGGCAAGAAGGTCGCGGGTCTGATCGGCGATCTGGCCCCGGTCGAGGCGGCGTTTAGCCTGAAGTCGGTGATCGAGGCGCTGGGCGGACATGTGGAGTGCCGGACGGATGGCGCAAAGCTGCCCGCAGGCAACCGCTCTGCCTATGTCGGCACGGCGACGATCGAGGATATCGACAGCGCAAGGATGATCCAGCTGATCGGCACCAACCCTCGGGTCGAGGCTCCGGTCCTGAACGCGCGGCTCCGCAAGGCCTGGAGCCACGGCGCGACCATCGGTCTGGTCGGCGAGGCGGTCGATCTGACCTATGACTACATCCATGTCGGCGCCGACCGTGCGGCGCTGGAAAAGCTGTCGTCGCAGAAGATCAGCGACGAGACCAGGGCCAAGCCCAGCCTTGTGATTGTCGGGCAGGGCGCGATCAACGAAGCCGATGGCGAGGCGGTGCTGGCCCATGCGATGCGGCTGGCCGAGAACTCGAACTCCAGGCTTCTGATCCTGCACACCGCCGCATCCCGTGTCGGCGCGATGGATGTGGGCTGCACGACTGAAGGCGGCCTTGTGGCGGCAACCGACGGCGCGGAGGTGATCTATAACCTCGGCGCGGATGAGGTGGACATCGCACCCCGATCCGAGAATGGGGGCCCGTTCGTGATCTATCAGGGATCGCACGGCGACCGGGGTGCCGCGCGAGCCGACATCATCCTGCCGGGTGCCGCCTGGACCGAAGAGAACGGCCTTTTCGTCAACACCGAGGGCCGCCCGCAACTGGCCCTTCGCGCCGGCTTTGCGCCGGGCGAGGCGAAAGAGAACTGGGCGATCCTGCGCGCGCTGTCTGGTGAACTTGGACAGACGCTTCCGTGGGACAGCCTGGCCGCCTTGCGCAGCGCGCTGATTGCGGCGCACCCGCATCTGGGCCGGGTGGATGTGGTGGCCGAGAACGCCCCGGAGGCGCTGCCGGTCAGGGCGCTGGGCAAGGCCACATTCCGTAACGCGATCAAGGACTTCTACTTGACCAACCCGGTTGCACGGGCCTCTGCGGTCATGGCGGACCTTTCGGCAATGGCAAAGGCGCGGGCCGAAGCCCCGATGGCAGCGGAATGACCGACTTGCGCGCTACGGCCCACCGGGCAACGGCGTCGGCTATTTAGGCACACGGTCAGGGCTTGCGCAGCCCCGGCGGAGGTGCCAGAGGAACGGCGGTCGAGAGACCCGCGACAGGACATGAGGGACCGAGATGACGGAGTTTCTTTCCACGGGGTTCGGAACGCTGGTGCTGATCGCGGCACAGGCGCTTCTGATCGTGGCCTTCGTGATGATCAGCCTGCTGTTTCTGGTCTATGGTGACCGCAAGATCTGGGCGGCGGTGCAGATGCGGCGGGGGCTGAACGTGGTTGGCCCATTTGGTCTGCTGCAATCGGTGGCCGACGCGCTGAAGTATGTGGTGAAGGAAATCGTCGTCCCGGCGGGCGTGGACCGGCCGGTGTTCTTCCTGGCACCCATGCTGTCTTTCGTGCTGGCGATCCTGGCCTGGGCGGTGATCCCCTTCGATGACGGCTGGGTTCTGGCCAACATCAATGTCGCCCTGCTGTTCGTCTTCGCCGTGTCCTCGCTTGAGGTTTACGGCGTGATCATGGGCGGCTGGGCCTCGAACTCGAAATACGCTTTCCTCGGCTCGCTGCGGTCGGCGGCGCAGATGATCTCGTACGAGGTCTCGCTGGGCCTGATCATCATCGGGGTCATCATCTCGACCGGGGCGATGAATTTCAGCGCCATCGTCGCGGCGCAGGACGGCGACTGGGGCCTTTTCAACTGGTACTGGCTGCCGCATTTCCCGATGGTGTTCCTGTTCTTCATCAGCGCCCTCGCCGAGACCAACCGCCCGCCCTTCGACCTTCCGGAAGCGGAGAGCGAACTCGTCGCCGGGTTCATGGTGGAATATTCGTCCACGCCGTATCTCCTCTTCATGGCCGGCGAATACATCGCCATCTTCCTGATGTGCGCGCTGATCAGCCTTCTCTTCTTCGGCGGTTGGCTGTCGCCCATCCCGTTCCTGGCCGATGGCTGGT
>JANOER010000307.1:0-8910 GCA_031441285.1 Rhodobacterales bacterium | reverse complement strand
GCGTCGATGAACCACTGCAGTTCCGCTTCCTGGCCGGCGCGGTCCAGCGTGGACTGGTCGCCGATTTCGGCATCAAGGAAGGCTTTCGCCGCCTCGATGTCCGCCCAGGCCGGGGCGTTCATGGCCATAAGCGCAAGCGCCATGGCGGTGGTAGATTGCCGAAGTCTCATGTGATTCCTCCCAGAATGTGAGACGCTTTCTTTTGGTCTTCCCCGGGTCAGGCCAGCTTGCCCGTCCCAAGGCCGTCACGTCCCCTGTCAGACCCAGCGAAACACCGCTGCGGCGTAGACGAGGGATAGCACCAGCGCGCCCAGAATGAGGGGCGTGCCGAAGAAGAATATCCAGCCAAGGTGGATGAAGGCCGATCCCAGAAGCGAGATGAACAGCCGGTCTCCGCGTGTGGTCTCGATCCGCAGGATGCCGACGCGCGGTGTCTCGGGAAACCGGATCGCCAGCAGCGTCATGATGATCAGCAGTCCGGCGATGCACCAGAAAAAGAGGGCGACCGGAAAGGTCCAGGCCATCCAGAAGCCGGGGATCAACTGCCCGGTCCATTCGCGGACGCCGTCGTCATCCAGGGGCACGGCCCAGAACAGAAGAACAAGGATCGCGGCCATGACCAGGCCCAGGGTAAGATAGATCGGGGTCCAGCGGGTTGCGGTCATCACACCCTCCCCAGGGCAAAGCCCTTGGCGATGTAGTTGCGGACGAAGTAGATCACCAGCGCGCCGGGCACGATGGTCAGCACCCCTGCGGCGGCCAGCACGCCCCAGTCCATTCCGCTTGCGCTGACCGTGCGGGTCATCACGGCGGCAATGGGTTTGGCGTCGGTGGTGGTGAGGGTGCGCGACAGCAGCAGCTCGACCCAGGAGAACATGAAGCAGAAGAAGGCGGCGACGCCGATCCCGCTGGCGATCAGCGGCATGAAGATCTTCACGAAGAAGCGCGGGAAGCTGTAGCCGTCGATATAGGCGGTCTCGTCGATTTCCTTCGGCACGCCGCGCATGAAGCCTTCCAGGATCCAGACCGCAAGCGGCACGTTGAAGAGGCAATGCGCCAGCGCCACGGCGATATGCGTGTCGATCAGCCCAAGCGCCGAATAAAGCTGGAAGAACGGCAGCGCGAAGACGGCGGGCGGGGCCATCCGGTTGGTCAGCAGCCAGAAGAACAGGTGCTTGTCGCCCATGAAGCTGTAGCGGCTGAAGGCATAGGCCGCCGGCAGCGCCACCGTCAGCGAGATGACCACGTTCATCGTGACGTAGATCATCGAGTTGACGTAGCCCATGTACCACGAGGGATCGGTCAGGATCGTCACGTAGTTCTGCAGCGTCAGAGTCTGCGGGAAAAGCGTGAAGGTCGAGGTGATCTCGGTGTTGGTCTTCAGGCTCATGTTGATCAGCCAGTAGATCGGGATCAACAGGAACAGAAGGTAGATCGACATCACGATGGCAGAGGATTTGAAGCGCATCAGCGGTTCTCCTCCCGGTCCATGTTGGTCATCACGGTATAGAAGACCCATGAGATCAACAGGATGACAAGGAAGTACATCAGGCTGAAGGCGGCTGCGGGGCCAAGGTCGAACTGGCCGGTGGCCATCTTGGCAAGGTCGATCGACAGGAACGTGGTCGCATTGCCCGGGCCGCCGCCGGTAAGGACGAAAGGCTCGGTATAGATCATGAAGCTGTCCATGAAGCGCAGAAGGACCGCGATGAGAAGGACGCCCTTCATTTTGGGCAGCTCGATGTAGCGGAAGACCGACCACCGCGTGGCCTGGTCGATCTTGGCGGCCTGATAATAGGCCTGCGGGATCGACTGCAGGCCCGCGTAGCACAGAAGTGCCACCAGCGAGGTCCAGTGCCAGACATCCATCACGATCACGGTGATCCAGGTGTCAATGGGGTCGTTGGTGTAGTTGTAGTCGATGCCCATGGCGGCCAGCGTGTGGCCCAGCAGCCCGATGTCCACCCGGCCGAAGATCTGCCAGATCGTGCCGACCACGTTGAACGGGATCAGCAGCGGCAGCGCCATGAGGACGAGGCAGAACGACGCCCAGAAGCCACTTTTGGGCATGTTGAGCGCGATGTAGATGCCCAGCGGCACCTGTATCAGCAGGATGATGCAAGAGAACAGGATCTGCCGGCCAAGGGCGGCATGCAGGCGGTCGGAGGTGACCATTTCCTCGAACCAGCCCAAGCCCTCCCAGAAGAATTCGTTCTGGCCAAAGGTGTCGTTGAAGGCGTAGTTCACCACCGTCATCAGCGGCAGGACGGCCGAAAAGGCGACAATGAGAAGGACCGGAAGGACCAGGAACCAGGCCTTGTTGTTCTGGGTTTTGTCCATGGCTCAGGCCCCCCCACGGGTTTCTGCGGGCGCGATGCGCCAGTCGTTTGCGTAGACGTTGACCTTGGCCGAAGGGAAGGTAACGCGCGGATCGGACGGCAGGGACATGCCCTCGGGCAGAATCGCGTTCAGCGGCTGGCCGGCAAGTTCGGCGCGCAGGATGCGGTGGCGGCCGACGTCCTCGACCCGCTTCACGGTCACTGGCAGGCCCTCGTCCGAAACGGTGACGTAATCAGGGCGGATGCCGATCTGGGTGCGACCCGTCGTCGGCCCGTAGCCTGCGCCAAGCGCCACCGAAAAGCCTTGCAGTCGCGCTTCGGAGCCCGAAATCTCGGCGTCCAGCAGGTTCATCCCCGGCGAGCCGATGAAATAGCCGACGAAAGTGTGCGCAGGCGTCTCGAACAGTTCTTCCGGCGTGCCCATCTGGACGACGCGGCCTTCGTGCATGACGACAACCTTATCGGCAAAGGTCAGAGCCTCGGTCTGGTCATGGGTGACGTAGATCATCGTATGGCCGAACTCGCGGTGCAGCGATTTCAGCTGGGTACGAAGCTCCCATTTCATGTGGGGGTCGATGACGGTCAGCGGTTCGTCGAAGAGGATCGCGTTCACGTCCTCGCGCACCATGCCGCGGCCAAGGCTGATCTTCTGCTTGGCATCCGCCGTCAGACCTTGGGCCTTGCGGTTCAGGATGTCCTCCATCCCGATCATCGCGGCGATCTGGTCGATCCGGCGGGCGATGTAGGCGGGGTCCATGCCCCGGTTGCGCAGGGGAAAGGCCAGGTTGTCGCGCACCGTCATCGTGTCGTAGACGACCGGGAACTGGAACACCTGGGCGATGTTGCGCGCCGTCGTTTCGGCATCGGTCACGTCGGTGTCGCCGAAGAGAACCCGGCCATGGCTGGGCCGCACCAGCCCCGAGATGATGTTCAAAAGCGTGGTCTTGCCGCAGCCCGAGGCCCCCAGCAGCGCATAGGCCCCGCCGTCCTGCCAGACGTGGTCCATTTCCTTCAGCGCATAGTCAGCGTCACCCTTTGGCTGGGCAAAGTAGCTGTGGGCAAGCTTGGAAAGCGTGATCCGGGACATTCAGGCCGCCATCGCGTAAGGGGCGGGGGCGACCAGACGCCCCGCACTGTCAAAGAGATAGACATGCGCCGGATCGATCCAGATCGAGGTCTGTGTCCCGGCGGTCAAGGGATGCACGCCATGGACCAGCCCGACCCAGCGGTCCGCGCCATGGGTGAGGTGGACGAAGGTTTCCGATCCGGTGATTTCGGTCGCACCGACAGTGCAGCGGAATTCGACGGCGTCGCCGGAATGGCGGTTCAGCCGCAGATGGTTCGCCCGGAAACCGGCCAGATAGGTGCCATCCGGCAGCATAGCGGTTGGCCCGGCGGCGGGCGCGTGGGCGCTTTCCCCAAAGGTCAGGCGCGACGCCTCTTTCCGGCAGGGCAGGAAGTTCATCGGCGGGTCGGAAAAGACGCGCGCGGTGGTCGCGTCCTCGGGCAGCCGGTAGACCTGCGGCGTCGGGCCGAACTGGGTGACGCGACCCTCCCACAAGGCGGCGGTGTTGCCGCCCAGGAGAAGCGCCTCTTCCGGCTCGGTCGTGGCATAGACGAAGATCGCGCCCGAGGCTTCGAAGATGCGGGGAATCTCGATCCGAAGTTCTTCGCGCAGCTTGTAGTCAAGGTTCGCCAGCGGTTCGTCCAGAAGGACCAGCCCGGCCCCCTTGACCAGCGCGCGGGCAAGGGCGCAGCGCTGCTGCTGGCCGCCCGAAAGCTCCAGCGGTTTGCGGGTCAGCATCGGCGTCAGGCGCAGCATGTCGGCGGTCTGGCGCACGGCGGTGTCGATCTCGGCCGTCGAGCGGCCCATCAGCCGCAAAGGCGAGGCGATGTTTTCATAGACCGTCATGCCGGGGTAGTTGATGAACTGCTGGTAGACCATGGCCACGCCACGATCCTGCACGCGCAGCCCGGTCACATCCTGACCCTGCCAGAGAATCCGCCCGGTCGAGGGCTTGTCGAGGCCCGCCATCAGCCGCATCAACGAAGTCTTGCCCGACAGGGTCGGGCCAAGAAGCACATTCATCGTGCCGTTTTCCAGCGTCAGGTCTGTCGGCTGGATATGCACCCTACCGGAGACCGACCGCGAAACATTCTGCAGTTCCAGTGCCATCCGGCCCCCCTATTCCGCCGCCGGGCTGATCGCCCGGGACGCGTTGCCTGCCATGAACCGGTCCAGCGTCTCAATCTGGTCGGCGGTCAGGCGCAGGCCAAGTTTCGACCGTCGCCAGACGATGTCGGCGGCCGTCACCGCGTATTCATGCGCCATCAGCCAGCGCACCTCGGCTTCGGTCAGGGTGGCGCCGAAATCCTGGCCAAGTGCTTCGATCGACGTGACCTTGCCAAGGATCGCGAAAGCCTCGGTCCCGTACGCGCGGATCATCCTGCCGGCCCAGTAGGCGGTCAGGAACGGATAGGCTGCGGTCAGCCGCGCAGTCAGTGCCGCCACCCCGTCCTGCGGGAAATCCCCGCCCGGCAGGGCCACGCGCGCCGTCCAGGCGGCCTTGGCTTGCGGGAAATGCGGAGCGAGCTTCGTCAGCGCGCTTTCCGCCAGCCTGCGGTAGGTGGTGATCTTGCCGCCGAACACGTTCAGAAGCGGCGCGCCGGTCACATCGAGGCTGAGCACATAGTCGCGCGTTGCCGCCGTCGCCGACTTGGCGCCGTCGTTGTACAGCGGGCGCACGCCGGAATAGGTCCAGACCACATCGTCCTTGGTGACCGGCTTCGCAAAATACTGCGAGGCGAAGGCCAGCAGGTAATCGCGTTCCTCATCGGTGCAGGCCACGTCCTTCGGGGCCGACTGGTGATCCTTGTCGGTGGTGCCGATCAGGGTGAAGTCCTGCTCATAGGGAATGGCGAAGATGATGCGCCCGTCGGTGCCCTGGAAGAAATAGCAGCGACCGTGATCGAACAGCTTGCGGGTGACGACATGGCTGCCGCGCACCAGCCGCACGCCTTCGCTGGAGTTGATCCGCGCGACATTGCGGATCACGTCCTCGACCCAGGGACCGCCCGCGTTGACCAGCGCCCGCGCCTTGTAATCCGCGCGGCCATGCGGGCCTTCGGTGGTGATGTGCCACAGCCCGTCGGCCCGCTCGGCGCTGATGACACGGGTGCGGGTCATGATCCGAGCGCCCCGCTGTTCGGCGTCGCGGGCGTTCAGGACAACCAGGCGCGAATCCTCGACCCAGCAATCGGAGTATTCGAAGGCCTTGCGGAACCCCGGCTTGAGCGCCTTGCCCGCCGGATCCTGGGTCAGGTCAAGACTGCGGGTCGCGGGCAGGATCTTCCGTCCCCCCATCGTGTCATACATGTATAGACCAAGGCGGATCAGCCAGTCCGGTCGGCGGCCCTTGGCCCAGGGCATGACCCAGCGCAACAGGCGTGAGGTTGGGGTGTCATTCTCGAACCGCATGTCGGGCGACAGGGGCAGCACAAAGCGCATCGGCCAGGAAATGTGCGGCATCGCGACCAGAAGCGTCTCGCGTTCTTCCAGCGCTTCGCGCACCAGACGGAACTCGAAATATTCCAGATAGCGCAGGCCGCCGTGGAAAAGTTTTGTCGAGGCCGAGGATGTCCCCTGAGCAAGGTCGCCCTGTTCGGCCAGCGTCACCGACAAGCCCCGGCCCGTCGCGTCGCGCGCGATTCCGCAGCCGTTGATGCCACCACCGATGATGAAAAGGTCGCTGACGACCTCTGCCTGCACGTCTTTCAATTGGGTTCCTCCCCCGACGCAAAGGCTGATCCTATTGTCACAATTTCGTCAACGCATTTCTTTCGCTTTGGCGCGTTTTCAGGTAAATCGAACATTCACGCGTCCGAATTCCGCTAGATTGCTGCACTTGCACTGTATCATTGCTATATCCGCAAACAAACGAACGTCAAATTTCCCTCAGAAAAGCACTGACAGACACGGTTTCCCGTGCAAGAACGGAAAAACGCGGGTTACGAAGGAAAAGGAACGTGGCGTTGAACTTCCGTCAGACCGAGATCCTGGAACTCGCCCGGGTCGAGGGTCGGGTCATGGTCGAAGATCTGGCCCAGCGTTTTGACGTCACCTTGCAGACCATCCGGCGCGACCTTTCCGACCTAGCGGACGCAGGCCACCTGGACCGGGTGCATGGCGGCGCGATGCTGCGCACCGGGGTCACCAACATCGGCTATGAGGCGCGACGCCGGATGAACGAGGGCGCAAAGGCCGCCATCGCGCGGGCCTGTGCAGCGGCCATTCCCGACAATTGCAGCCTGATCATGAACCTTGGCACCACGACCGAGGCCGTCGCGCGCGAGCTTCTGGGCCATCGCAACATCACCGTGATCACCAACAACATGAACGTGGCGAACATCCTTGTCGCCAATCCGGGCTGCGAGATCGTGGTGGCGGGGGGTGCCTTGCGCCGCACCGACGGCGGGTTGGTGGGCGAGCTGACCACGCTATTCTTCGAGCAGTTCAAGGTCGACTACGCGGTGATCGGGGTCTCCGCGCTGGACCGGGACGGCGACCTTCTGGATTTCGACCTGGCCGAGGTGCGGGTGTCGAAGGCGATCGTGCAGCAATCGCGCAAGACCTACCTTGTCTGCGACCATTCCAAGCTGGACCGGTCCGCCCCTGCCCGACTGGCTTCATTGTCCGAGATCGCCACGATCTTCACCGACCAGCCGCTTCCGCCCGACCTGGCGCGGAAATGCGAGGGTTGGGGGACCGGCGTGCAGATCGCGGGCTGAAACACTTCGCGCTTGATCGCGCGCATCGGCGACCCCTCATCAAGCCCTTGCGGGCTTTCTTCGGTGTCGCAAAGCGAAGAAAGCCCGCAAGGGCTTGATGAGCGGCCGGGCAAGACATGCGGGGGACGGCTTCAGGGCAAGCCCGGACCGGTGACCGGGGCGTAGCCGTCCAACGGCAGGGCCTCGACCTGGCGCAGAAGTGCTATGGTGCGGTCGATGATGTGCCGGATCGTCGCTTCGCCCTTTTCCGCTGTCGCAAGATGCGCCTCGCCCACCACGCCGGCGGGGTTCAGGTCCGACGCGACCCAGCCAAGGCTGACCGGCCCGGTCGGCGGAATGACGGCAGTTTCGGCGGCCGAGCGGAAATCACATGCGGCGGACATGTCCACGCATTCGGGATACATCGCCAGGATCAGCGAGGTTTCGGCATCGCCGCCGTGGATCCCGTAGCGGGCCTCCTGCGCCGAATAGACGCCCTCGGGCATCCCCATGCTGCCCCATTGCGTCTTCACCGCCAGCATGCCGGCCTGCACCCGCAGCTCGCGCGAGAGGATCGAGCAGAGGTCAAGATTGCCGCCATGGCTGTTCATGATCACGATCTTCCGCACCCCGGCCCGGGCGACGGACAGGCCGATCTCGGTCCATGCGGCAAGGGCGGTGGCCGCGGTCAGCGTCAGCGTGCCGCGCGCCCAGAGGTGCTCGTTCGACTTGCCCACCGCCTGCACCGGCAGGATGCGGATATCCAGATCCGCGGGACAGGCCGCACGCAGGCGGGCCAGCAACCCCTCGGCGATCAGGGTGTCGGTGCCGACGGGCAGATGCGGCCCGTGCTGTTCGATCGCCGCCGTGGGCAGGATGGCGATGGTGCGCGCAGGGTCGATGGCGGCGTATTCGGGGGCGCGGAAGTCGGCCCAGTCAAGGCGGCGTCTCATGAGGTTACCCGGGTGCCTTGCGGCTGTGGAAGAGGCGCCAAGACTGGTCTGCCGATCAGCTTATCCATCTTCGCCGCCACGTGGTGCAAGTGGCGCTGGCGACTTTCGGCGGTAGAGCTGTCCATCAGGTAATGCGCGGCAAAGACTGTCCGCTTGCGCGGTTTCAGCAGGAACCCTACTCCGCGCATCAGCGTGCGCTTGCCCGGCGCGCCGACGACCCAGGTCAGCAGTCGGCTGGCCCCACAGGTGGTGAAGACGCCCATACGGGAAATGTGGTGCAGGCCGGGGCGGATGTTCTTGTTCGCGCCATCCGGCATGAGGAAGGCCACGTCGGGCAGCATCACCCGGTCCAGCCAGCCCTTCAGGATTGCGGGCAGGCCATACCACCAGGTCGGATAGACGAAGATCAGCGTATCGCACCAGCGCAGGTCGGCGACCGGGGCATCGACCGCGGTGCAGTTCTGCGGGCAGTCAAGGTAGCCCTGCCATTCCGGCGCGGTCAGGACCGGCTGGAACCCGGTGGCATAAAGGTCGTGCAGCCGCACCTCGGCCCCGGCGGCCTGCAGTTTCGTCAGCACGACATCGCGGACCCCGGCAGTGAAGCTGTCCGGGGTGGGGTGGCAATAGACGACCAGGGCACGCATCAGAATTGCCTCATGCCGTGTTCCACGCGGGCAAGATAGCCCGCGCGTTTGGCCTGATCGGCCCGGTTCATGTCGTATAGCGCCATGTAGAGCAGCCTATCAGGTTTCGCCTCATGACGGATCGCGCGGGTGACAAGTCGGCGCGGCGGATCGCCCGCCAGCGTTGCCCGGTGCCACGACGCGCCGTAGGTGGTGACGACGCCAAGC
>JANOER010000306.1:0-5378 GCA_031441285.1 Rhodobacterales bacterium | reverse complement strand
ATCCATGCCGGGATTAAGGGAACATCAAGGTTTCCATGTCGTTAATCAGCGCATGAAACGCCGGTCCCTGCGCCAGACCCCTGCCCCGACCCCCAGGCTGACGCTTTGGGTGCCGGTCATCGCGGCCTTGGCACTAAGCCTGGTCTGGCTGGGGCTGGTAGCCCTGGTTCAGCGGTAGGCCAGCGACTTTCCATTGGCGAAGAGATGCACCTTCTTTGGATCCGCCGTCAGCTTCACCGTCATGTGGCGCAGTTCGGGACGGATGCCCGGCAGCTTTGCCACCACCTGACCGCCATCCGCCGCCTTGCGGAAATACAGCAGCGTGACCTCGCCAAGCGCCTCGGTGATCTCGACCTCGCCGCTGTGGATCGCGTCGCTGTTGGTTTCGACGAAATCCTCTGGCCGGACGCTGATCTTGACCTTCAGCCCCTTGTCCGCGTCCTGTGTCGCAATGGCCGTCTTGGCCATGCCGCCATTGTCCAGCCGGACCGTCGTCTCCGGCCCGGTCGCGACCACTTCGCCGGTCAAAAGGTTCATTGACGGGCTGCCGATGAACTGGGCGACGAATTCGTTCTCGGGACGCTCGTAAAGCTGCAGCGGGCTGCCGACCTGGCTGATCCCGCCGCCGGCCAGCACGACGATGCGGCTGGCAAGAGTCATCGCCTCGACCTGGTCATGGGTGACATAGACCATCGTCGCGTTCGGCATCGCCTCTTTCAGCTGCGCGATCTCGATCCGCGTCGCCACGCGGAGCGCCGCATCAAGGTTCGACAGCGGCTCGTCGAAGAGATAGACCTTGGGATCGCGCACGATGGTCCGCCCGATCGCGACCCGCTGGCGCTGGCCGCCCGACAGCGCCTTGGGCAGGCGGTCCAGATAGGGCGTCAGCTGCAGGATGCGCGCGGCCTTGTCGACGGCGGCGGTGATCTCGGCCGGAGTCTTCTTGGCGATCTTCAGCGCAAAGGACATGTTGTCGCGCACCGTCATGTGGGGGTACAGCGCGTAGGACTGGAAGACCATGGCGATGCCGCGCTGCGCCGGGGGCACGTCGTTCATCCGCACACCGTCGATGCTGAAATCGCCTCCGGTGATCCGCTCCAGCCCCGCGATCATCCGCAAAAGCGTGGACTTGCCGCAGCCAGAGGGGCCGACGAAGACGATCAGCTCGCCTGTCTTGATGTCAAGGTCGATGTTTTTCAACACCTTGACCTCGCCATAGGCCTTTTCGACGTTCTTCAGGACCAGATCAGCCATTTCCCTATTCCCCCCTTAAGCCCGTTTGGCCAGAAAAACGCCCCAGGCCGGCAGCGAGACGCGGCCCCCGGTGGCGGTCTGGCTTCCCAGGTCTGTTCCGATTGTTGTCCAGGTGCCCTCGGGCAGCGCGGTCTCGGCCGGGCTGTCGCCAAGATTAAAGGCGCAGAAGAGATCGTCATCCCCTCTGCGCCGGAAACTCGTTACCCCACCCACAGCAGCGATGTCGTCCATCGACCCGCTGCTCAGGACAGGATGGGCGCGCCGAAAGGCCAACGCGCGGCGGTAATGTGCCAGGACAGAGGTATTGTCGCGGTCTTGTGCGGCCACCGACAAGGCCAAATGTGGCGGCTTCACCGGCAGCCAGGGCTTACCCTTTGAAAAGCCGCCGTTTTCGTTGTCCGTGACCCAGACCATTGGCGTGCGTGCGCCGTCACGGCCCTTGAATTCGGGCCAGAACTGGATGCCGTAGGGATCCTGCAATTCCTCAAGCGCAAGCTCGGATTCGGGCAGGCCAAGCTCTTCGCCCTGATACAGGCAAAGCGAGCCGCGCAAGGTGACCAGCAGAGTGGCGTAGGTCTTGGCCGCCTCGGTCGACAGGTTCCAGCGGGTGACGTGGCGCACCGTGTCATGGTTCGAATAGGACCAGCAGGGCCAGGCATCGGGGGCCGCAGCAGCCATCCGGGCGAAGGCCTCGACCAGCGCGGGCGCGGTCAGGCGGGTTGGTTGCAGCATCTCGAACGGGTAGCACATCTGCACCTTGTCGCCGCCCGAGGTGTATTCGGCCATGATTTCAAGGCCGCGCTGGGCATCGCCCACCTCACCCACCGCAGCGGCATTGTAGGGGTTGAGGACAGAGCGGAATTTCCGCAGGAATTCAAGGTTTTCCGGCTGGTTCTTGTCAAAGAGATGCAGCTGGTGATTGTAGGGGTTCACCGACGGCGCGATGGTGTTGTTGCGCAGCGCCTTTGGCAGCGCCGGGTTGTCGCGCAGATACTTGTCGTGGACGTAGAAGTTGATCGTGTCCAGCCGGAACCCGTCCACCCCCCGCTTCAGCCAGAACCGTGCCACGTCCAGCAGGGCATCCTGCACCGGAGCGTGGTGGAAGTTCAGGTCGGGCTGCGAGGTCAGGAAGTTGTGCAGGTAATACTGCTCGCGCCGGGTATCCCATTCCCAGGCCGACCCGCCGAAGATCGACAGCCAGTTCGTGGGCGCGGTGCCATCGGGGCGCGGATCGGCCCAGACGAACCAGTCGGCCCTTGGATTGGTCCGGTCGCGGCGCGACTCCTTGAACCAGGGGTGCTGATCGCTGGTATGCGACAGCACCAGGTCGATCATCACCCGCAGACCCAGGTCATGCGCGCGGGCAACCAGACGATCAAAGTCCGCGAGAGTGCCGAACATCGGATCGACGTCGCAATAGTCGCTCACATCATAGCCGAAGTCCTTCATCGGGCTGGTGAAGAACGGGCTGATCCAGATCGCATCCGCCCCAAGGTCGGCGATATGTTCCAGCCGCCCGGTGATCCCGGCCAGATCACCGATCCCGTCGCCGTCGCTGTCCTGAAAGCTGCGCGGATAGATCTGGTAGATCACCGCGCCCCGCCACCAATCGGGATCCGCTGCCAGCACCGACCTGCCTTCTCTCTCCATCATGCTCACTTGACCGATCCCGACAGCAAACCCCGCACCAGGAACCGCTGAAGCGAGAAGAACACGATCAGGGGCACGATGATCGACACGAATCCCGCCACCGCCAGCAGATCCCATTCGCCCCCCTTCGAGCCCATCATCTTGGCGATGCCGACCGTCAGCACCTCCTGTTCTTTCGAGGGCAGGAAGACCTTGGCCACCAGAAGGTCGTTCCAGGTCCAGTGGAACTGGAAGATCGAGAAGCTGGCAAGCGCAGGGAAGGACAGCGGCAGGATGATCTTAAAGAAGATCTGGAACTCGGTCGCACCGTCGACGCGGGCGTTCTCGATGATGTCGCGCGGCAGGCCGGCCATGTAGTTGCGCAAGAGATAGATCGCCAGCGGCAGACCGAACCCGCTGTGCGCCAGCCACACGCCCAGATAGCCAGTGATGCCCAGCGACGAATGCAGCAGCTTCATCGGGATCAGCGCCAGTTGCAACGGCACGACCAGCAGGCCGACGATCACCGCGATCAGGAAGCCGCGCGCCTTGAAGTCCATCCAGGCCAGCGCATAGGCCGCGAAGGCTGCCATCAGGATCGGGATGATCGTCGCCGGAATGGCCACCGTCGCGGTGTTGAAGAAGGCCTGCGCAATGCCTTCGCCCTGCAAGACCCGCTCGTAGCCGGAGAAGCTGAACTTCGGCGGCACCGTGCCTTGCGAGAAGATGCGCTGGTCGTCGTCGAACTTCGTGGCCGAGGTCAGCCGGAACGAGCCGTCCGCGTTCACGGTCAGCGACGCGCCGCCGTCAAGCTCGACCGTCTCGCCGGGCGCATAGGCGCCGGGCTCGGTGGTCTTGATCCCCCAGCCCGACACCTCGGACGCGCCGGGCGGCAGGGCCGACCCGTCGATCACCCAAAGCGCGCCGTCCTGCAGTTGGGTGCCGGGATCGGTGCGGAAGCGTTCGGTCTGCTGCGAACTGAAGAACGCGTTCCACCAGCCGCTTGCGATGATCTGGTCCTTGTCACGGAACGAGGTGACGAACAGCCCGACCGTCGGGATCAGCCAGAGCAGCACCAGCAGAGCCGCCGAAAGGTTCACCGCCCAGGTCAGCGCGGGATTTTTGCCAGCCATGCCATCCATCAGCGAAGCTCCTTCCGGGCGTTGCGCACGTTCCACCACATGATCGGCAGGACCAGGAACATGATCACGATGGCGACGGCCGAGCCGCGCCCGTAGTCGCTTTGATCGAAAAGAAGGTCATACATCATGTTGGCCAGCACCTGCGTGCCCCATTCGCCGTTGGTCATCACGAAGACGATGTCGAAGACCTTGAGGACGGTGATGGTGATGGTGGTCCAGACAACGCCGATGGTTCCGGCGATCTGCGGCACCTTGATCTTCATGAAGATCTGCAAGGGATTGGCGCCGTCGATGATTGCAGCCTCGATCGTGTCCTCGGGAATGCCGCGCAGGGCGGCCGACAGGATGACCATGGCAAAGCCGGCCTGGATCCAGACCAGCACGACCATCAGGAAGATGTTGTTCCAGAACGGCAGTTGCAGCCAGTGCTGCGCCTCGCCGCCGAAGAATTGCACGATCGCGTTCAGCAGGCCGATCTGGTTGCCCTCGGAATTGGCATAGACGAATTTCCAGATCACGCCCGCGCCGACGAAGGAAATTGCCATCGGCATGAAGATCAGCGCCTTGCCGATGTTGCCCCAGCGGATGCGGTCGGTCAGCTGTGCGGCAAGAAGGCCGAAGAAGGTGGCCAGCGCCGGCACAATCAGAAGCCAGAGGAACTGGTTCAGCATCGCCTCATGGAACTTGCCGTCCGACAAGAGCCAGCCGTAGTTCTTCAGGCCGACGAAATCGGTGCTGGTCTTGTCCATGAAGGACCGCATGAAGGTGTTGAACACCGGATAGATCAGGTAGGCTGCAAGGATGACCACCGCAGGCCCGACGAACAGCCAGGGCCGGATGAGGTTGGCCTTGTTGATGTTGCGGCCCGCGTTGTCGCCCCGGGCGGGGTAGACCGTATCCAGCACCAGGTTCGACACCCAGTACCACAGCGCACAGCCACCGACGCCTATGGCGATCGTGATCAGTGCCTGACCAACCTGCTCCATCGTCCCCTCCCCCCGGAATGAAACGGCCGGGCAATGTCTTGCCCGGCCGTGTGCCCTTGTCTTACTTCAGCGCGTCCCAGGACTTCTGGATCTCGCCTGCCACGGTCGCGGCGTCCGCGCCGCTGACGTAGTCGACCATCCCGGTCCAGAAGGTGCCGGCACCGACGCCGCCCGGCATCAGGTCAGAGGCGTCGAAGCGGAAGGTGGTTGCGTCCAGCAGCATCTGGCCCTGCTTTTTCAGCACGTCATTGGCATAGGCCGCCGTGTTGACGCCCTTGTGCGGCGTCAGGAAGCCCGACTGCGCCATCCAGACTTCATGCGCGATCGGGGTCTGCAGGAACTTGATCAGCTCCATCGCCGCCGGGTT
>JANOER010000305.1:0-10206 GCA_031441285.1 Rhodobacterales bacterium | reverse complement strand
TGATCCAGCGCGGCGTGTTCCACAGCCTGACATACTGGTCCCATCCCACCCAGGCATCATAGAATTCGCGCGGGGTGAAGATCGGCAGCGTCTTGATGTTGGTAAAGGATGACGCAACGGTCCAGAAGGTGCTGCCGATGAACACCACCAGCACGATGAAGATCATCGGCGTGGACGCCGCTTTCGACGTCATGTTCCGAAACAGGGGATTTGGCCGCTTCATCTGGACAGGTTCCTTCATCACCCCGCACCGGTAGAAACACGGCCCGACATTTCTGCCGGGCCGGTTCGTCTTTTCCGATCGAAGGTCAGATCACTTCGGCGCGGCTTCGATGATCGCGGCGAACTGCTCTTGTGCAACTTCCGGCGTGATCGTCAGGTCCGAGAAGAATTCCTTCATCACGTCGTTGATCTGGTTCAGCGAGTCGCGGTCCAGCATCTGCGAGTTGTTCGGGAACACTTTCGTGCCGTTGTCCAGGATCTCGAGGCCTTTCTTCATGCAGTCATTGGCCGCGGACAGATCCACGTCCGAACGCATCGGCAGCGAGCCTTTCTTCAGGTTGAAAGCGACCTGAACTTCCTTGGTCACCATCATCGAAGCCATGGCAAGCTGCGCCTTGGTCACTTCCGGATCTTCGCTTTTCGGGAAGTAGAACACGTCGCCGCCCGTGCCCAGCACCGGCTCGACACCCAGACCCGGCAGGCAGTCATAGTCCTTGCCTGCAACCAGCCCGGCCACTGCGAACTCGCCGCCGGCCCAGTCACCCATGACGTTCGCCGCAGCCTTGCCCTGGATCACGAGTGCCACGGCGTCGTTCCACTGCGGAACGGTCGCCTTGGGGTCTGCGATCTGGCGGGCTTCGTCGATGGCCTTGAAGACGGCCGCAAACTCAGGTCCGCGTGCCATTTCCAGGTTACGGTCCTGATAGACCGCGACATAGTTGTCGACGCCAGCGGTGGCGATGATCAGGTTCTCGGTCAGAAGACCGATCGGCCAGCCTTCGGCCAAGGACAGCGGGATGATGCCCTTTTCCTTCAGCGCGGGCGCTGCGGCAACCATTTCGGCCCAGTTCGTCGGCGGCGCGATGCCCGCATCTTCATAGACCTTGCGGTTGGTCCACATCCACTGACCCGAATGCAGGTTTACCGGGACGCAATAGACCTTGCCGTCCAGCGTGCAGCTGTCCATCTGCGATTTCGGGCGCAGGATGGTGGCCCAGTCCTCCGCCGTCGCCAGTTCGGTCAGGTCCTGCATCAGGCCTGCGGCGATCAGATCGTCCGCATCCTTGCCGGGGTTCAGCTGGGTCGCACCCATCGGGTTGCCGCCAAGGATCCGGCTGATGATGATCGGCCGGGCCACGTCGCCCGAGCCGGCAATCGCGCCATCGACCCACTTGTTGCCAGTGGCGTCGAACGCTTTGGCAAACTCGGCCACCGCGGCCGCTTCACCGCCCGAGGTCCACCAATGGGTGACCTCAAGCTCGGCAGCGCCTGCCAGCGTCGGCAGTGCCACCGAAGTCGCAAGAACTGCAATCCATTTAGACAGTTTCATCCGTTCCTCCCGGTTTCTGAAACGTTATAGGCACGATCTATAACGTTATAGTTTTCCCGATCAATCAATCTTTTTGCTTGTTCGTCCGGCGGGCAAAAGATTTGATTGCGAAAGGAATGCGCGCAATTTCGCGGGATTCACGGGCCAGGACGGACAGATGCTGCGGTGCAAAAGACATAGCGCGCGCCTTGCGGGACTTGGGGTTTTCCGCCCTGACCCGCTGCGGTTCGCTGCGCCTGCAAATCGCCGTGCCTGCGCCGAATCATCCGCCCGGATTTGCGGCTCCCGCTGGTGCAGGGCCGGAGGCGAAGCATGATCGCCCCCTCTGACCCCGCCGCCTCGCCCCAGACCGATTCGGATACCAGCCGCCCGACGCTGAAGACCATCGCGGCGGCGACCGGTCTGGCCATCGCCACCGTCAGCCGCGCCTTGAAGGACGCCCCCGACATCGGCGAGGACACCAAGCGCCGCGTGCGCGAGATGGCCACCCTGCTTGGCTATCGCCCCAATCGCGCCGGCGTTCGTCTGCGCACCGGCAAGACCAACGTGATCGCTTTGGTGTTGTCGACCGAAACCGACGTGATGAACCACACCTCGCGGCTGATCTATTCGATCGCGAACGCGCTGCGCGGCACAGCCTACCACATGGTCGTGATGCCCTATTTTCCGGATCAGGACCCGATGGATCCGATCCGCTACCTTGTCGAAACCGAAAGTGCGGACGGCATCATCCTGAACCAGACCATGCCCGAAGACCCGCGCATCCGCTACATGACCGACCACGGCTTTCCCTATGCCGCGCATGGCCGCAGCGACATGGGGATCGACCATCCCTATTTCGACTTCGACAACGAGGCTTTCAGCCGGGTCGGCGTGCGCGCACTTGCCGCGCGGGGGCGCAAGCGGCTGTTGCTGATCGCCCCGCCCCGGTCGCACCTCTATTCCCGTCACATGACCTTTGGCTTCTCCGACGAGGCCGCCCTGCACGACCTGACGTTCGAAGTTGCCGACCAGGTTACCTCGGACAGCGGCGGCGAACAGGTCGAGGCGGCGGTCGCGCGCCGCTTTTCCAAGCCGAACCCGCCGGACGCGCTGCTTGTCGGCTCGACCACGGCGGCGATGTCGGCGATCGCCGGGGCGGAACTGTCGGGGGGCGTCCTTGGCCAGGATTTCGACGTTGTGGCCAAGGAAGCCATCGCCGTCCTGCGCCGCTTTCGCCGCGACATCATCATCGTGCGCGAGGATGTCGGGCGTGCCGGCAACTTCCTGGCCCATGCGATTGTCGCCGCAATCGAGAAGCGCACCCTTGACCAGCGGCAGGGGCTTGAGGTTCCTGACAAGGTGGAATGGGGCCCCGGCCCCCGGATGGGAGGGATGACATGAAGACGATCAAGGGCCCGGCACTTTTCCTGGCGCAGTTCGCGGGCGATGCAGCGCCATTCAACTCGTGGAAATCAATCACCGCCTGGGCCGCCGACTGCGGCTATCTTGGCGTGCAGATCCCGACCTGGGACGGGCGGCTGTTCGATCTCGACAAGGCAGCAAGTTCCAAGACCTATTGCGACGACCTGAAGGGCGTCGCGCGCGAGAACGGCATCGCGGTGACCGAGCTTTCGACCCACCTGCAAGGCCAGCTGGTCGCGGTTCACCCCGCCTATGATTCAGCGTTCGACGGCTTTGCCGCCCCTGCGGTGCGCGGCAACCCGAAGGCCCGTGCCGAATGGGCCGCCGACCAGGTGAAAAAAGCGCTTTCGGCTTCGAAGAACCTGGGGCTGTCCGCCCATGCGACCTTCTCGGGCGCATTGGCCTGGCCCTACATCTACCCGTGGCCGCAGCGCCCGGCTGGCCTTGTGGAGGAAGCCTTTGACGAATTGGCCCGCCGCTGGCTGCCGATCCTGAACCATGCCGAGGAGTGCGGCGTCGATGTCTGCTACGAGATCCACCCAGGCGAAGACCTGCACGACGGCGTGACTTTCGAGATGTTCCTGGACCGCGTCAAAGGCCATTCCCGCGCCAACATGCTGTATGACCCGTCGCACTATGTCCTGCAACATCTTGATTATCTTGATAACATTGACATTTATCACGACCGGATCAAGATGTTTCATGTCAAGGATGCCGAGCTGAACCCCACCGGCCGGCAGGGCGTCTATGGCGGCTTCCAGTCCTGGGTCAACCGCGCAGGCCGCTTCCGCAGCCTTGGCGACGGGCAGGTCGATTTCGGCAGCATCTTCTCGAAGCTTACGCAATACGGCTTTGACGGCTGGGCGGTGGTCGAATGGGAATGCTGCCTGAAACACCCCGAGGACGGCGCGCGCGAAGGGGCCGATTTCGTGGCCGCCCACATCATCCGCGTCACCGAAAAGGCCTTTGACGATTTCGCCGGTTCCGGCACCGACCGCGCCGCCAACCGCCACATGCTTGGACTGGAGTAGACCCATGATCGACGCTGCCCACACCGCCCGCCCGCCCCGCCTGCGCCTTGGCATGGTCGGGGGCGGACGCGACGCCTTCATCGGTGCGGTTCACCGCATCGCCGCCCGGATCGACGACCAGTATGAGCTGGTCGCGGGGTGTTTCTCCTCCAGCCCCGAGAAATCCAGGGCTTCGGGCGCGGACCTCGGCCTGGACCCGTCGCGCTGCTACGACAGCTTTGCCGAGATGGCCAGCCGCGAAGCGCGCAAGAAGGACGGCATCGACGTCGTCGCCATCGTGACGCCGAACCACATGCACGCCCCGGTGGCAATGCAGTTCCTGCGCCGGGGCATCCATGTCATCTGCGACAAACCGCTGACCGCCACCCTGCCCGAGGCGAAGAAGCTGGCCAAGACCGCCGAAGCGTCGGGCGTGGTTTTCGCGCTGACGCACAACTACACCGGCTATCCGATGATCCGGCAGGCCAAGGCGATGGTCGCAGCCGGCGATCTGGGCGATCTGCGCCTCGTCAACGTCGAATATGTGCAGGACTGGCTCAGCGAACCCCTGGAAGGCACCGGCCAGAAGCAGGCCGACTGGCGCACCGACCCCGCCCGGTCCGGTGCGGGCGGGTCGACCGGCGACATCGGGACGCACGCCTTCAACCTCGCGAACTTCGTGTCCGGCCTGACGCTTGACCAGCTGGCCGCCGACCTGACCGCCTTCGTCCCCGGCCGCCGGGTCGATGACAACGGCCATGTGCTGCTGCGCTACTCGGGCGGGGCCAGGGGCATGCTCTGGTGCAGCCAGGTGGCCCCCGGCAACGAGAACGCGCTGCGCCTTCGGGTCTATGGCACCAAGGGCGGGCTGGAATGGGCGCAGGAGGATCCGAACCAGTTGTGGTTCACCCCGCTTGGCCAGCCGAAACGCCTGATCACCCGCGGCGGCGCCGGGTCCGGTCCCGAGGCCGCGCGAATGACCCGCGTCCCCCCCGGCCACCCCGAGGGCTATCTGGAAGGCTTCGCCAACATCTACGCCGAGGCCGCCCGCGCGATCACCGCCGCCAAGTCCGGCAGCGCCCTTCCCCCTGGCACCACCTTCCCCGGCCTGAAGGAAGGCCTTGAAGGCGTGGCCTTCGTCGATGCCTGCGTCCGGTCCTCGGCGCGGAACGGGGCCTGGGTCGGATTGAACCTCTGATCGGAAGCATTTGACTCAAATTGTGCTTCCTTTCTGCCCAAATATCCCACAGGTAGGCAGCCGGTTTCGCCACCGGTTCAAGAAACCGGCGGACTGCGGAGGGTGTGAAACCCTCCGGTGCAACCGCATTCACCCGCGCAAGCGCCCCCGTTCGCGCTGCAACCACAACGCGGTCAGCAAAAGCGGGGCATTGGCCACTTCGCCTGCAATGACCAGGTCCATCAGCCGGTCGAACCCGATCAGATGGCCCTTGATGTCCTCGGCCTCGTCCGCGGCGCCGAACACCCCATCGATCCCGTCGGGCAGGTCACAAAGCGCCACGTAGGAATAAAGGTATTCCGTCACCGCCCCTGGTGTCGGATAATACTCTGCCACAAGGTCCAGCCGGCCAAGCACCAGCCCCGCTTCCTCGACCGCTTCGCGCCGGGCGGCAGCCTCCGGGCTCTCGCCCGGGTCGATCCGCCCGGCTATCGCCTCAAGCTGCCAGGGCAAGGGGTCGCCGCGCCCCAGAGGGCCTGCGCGGAACTGTTCGACCAAAAGCACCCGGTCGCGCTGCGGGTCATAGGGCAATACCGTCACCGCATCGCCCGCGACAAAGACCTCGCGCAAGATCCGACCGCTTTCCATGCCATCGAACCGCCGGTAGCTCAGGTCCAGCACGTCCAGCCCAAAGAACCCGGCATGGGACGCATGCACCGAAGCCACAGTGACCCCGCCTGTGCCCGCGCGCTGCAGACGCGCAGCGGCCCCGGCGGCCCTTGCCCGGCTTTCCGCCGCAGCTTCCAGCGACCCAAGTCGCCGGCGGACTGTCTCTGCCGGCTTTGCCTGGCCGAAGGCCGTCATGATCAGCCGGGCAAGCGCCTCGGCCCCGGCGCCGCCCAGTCCAAGATCAACGCATGGCCGACCGTCGGCACCTTTGGCCGGCAAAAGCCCCATCACCTCGGCATAGAAATCCAGACGCCGGGATGCCTCGCCCGCGTCGCTGCCGGACCCAAGCACAATCGCGCCCAGCGACGAAGCACCGGTGACCCCGGGGTGCATTGCTTCAGCGCCAGCGCCGGTTCGCGTTCTCGGTCAGGACGCCCGCAATTGCGCCGCCGACAACCATCGCAGACATGACGCCGATCGACAGCATGGGCTGGGCGCGTTCCCGCATCCGCTGGAACACATCGAGGACCGCTTCGATCGGACCGTCATAGCGCATCCGCACCGACTGCATCAGCATCTCGTAGGTCCCGAACAACAGCAGCGCAAAGAAGACCAGCACGATTACCGTCTTCCAGCCTGACCCCACCGCCGCCCTGTACCCCTTGCCGACCGAGGGGCCCATGACGCGCCAGCCGACAATTCCGCCAAGCAGGCCCGAGTATTCGCGGAAGAATCCGACCTGCCCGGCTTCGGGCATGTTCGGCACATAGGCATTGGCGATCAACCAGCCCACGACAGCAAAGCTGAGCGCCGCTATGCCCTTGGCTCCGGTCGGCATCGGAGTTCCCATCATTTCACCTCAGGTCGGACGCGTCACCGTGATCTGCGTCACATCGCAGTTTCCACCCTGGAAGGCCCCCGCGCAAGAGGCGAGGTAAAAGTCCCACATCCGCTTGAAGCGGTCATCAAAGCCAAGGGTGCGGATCTCGCCCCAGCGGTCGGTGAAGGTTTCGTGCCAGCGGCGCAGGGTCAGACTGTAGCTGGTCCCGAATTCGATCGACCCCTTGACCCGAAGCCCTGCCCGTTCGACTTCGGCCCGCAGGACCGATGGCGCCGGCAGCATGCCGCCGGGAAAGATGTATTTCTGGATGAAGTCCACCCCGCGCCGGTACATCTGCCAGCGCGCGTCGGTCACGGTGATGATCTGCAAGGTGGCATGGCAGCCCGGCTTCAGGCGTTCACGCAGGCTGTCGAAATAGACCGGCCAGTAGCGTTCGCCCACCGCCTCGAACATCTCGATGCTGGCAACGCCATCATAGACCCCGCGTTCGTCGCGATAGTCCTGCAACTTGATCTCGACCTGGTCTGCCAGTCCCGCCCTGGCGATGCGCTCGACCGCATAGTCGTGCTGCGCCTGGCTGATCGTCAGGCCGGTGACCTTCAGGCCCCGCTCTTTCGCGGCGTATTCGGCAAAACCGCCCCAGCCGCAGCCGATCTCCAGCACGTGGTCACCTGCCTTTGCGCCCATCTGGTCGACCATGCTGGCGTATTTCCGGCGCTGCGCCGCTTCCAGGCTTTCCTGCGGGTTCTCGAAGATCGCCGAAGAATAGGTCATCGTCTCGTCCAGCCACAGCCGGTAGAAGTCGTTGCCAAGGTCATAGTGGTACGAGATATTCTTCTGCGCCTGCCGTTTCGAGTTCGAGTTCAGCCAGAACCGCAGGCGTTCATAGGCCCGCAACAGGCCCAGACCGGGATAGCCGTTGTTCACCATGTCATTCGCCGGACGCTGGATCAGGTCAAGGAAGGCCTGCAGGTCCGGGGTCGTCCACCAGCCGTCCAGATAGGCGTCGCAAAAGCCAAGGTCGCCCTCGCGGACAAGGCGGGCAAAAAGGTCGGGGTTCTCGATCCGGATTTCCGCCCCAAGGCCGGGGGCCTGGCCCTCGACCCGGAACCGTCGGCCGTCCGGCAGGACGAAATCAAGCCGCCCCTCTCCAAGCCTGCGGGCCACCTCGAAGGCTGTGGCGAAGTAGCGCGGCAGGGCGGCTTCGCCCCGCACGCTTGTCAGAACGGTCGTCAATTCCATTGCCCCTCCCCAAGGGTTCCCCATCGTTTCGGCAGGTTCCATGAATACAGCGCCCCGCTCAAGCCTTTCGTGCCGCAAATGCCGCAAGGGCACGCGCGCGGCCGTCGGCAAGGTCGACAACCGGTGCCGGATAGGCGTCACCCGGGGCACATCCCCAGGACCTGGGCACGGCCCGGTAGTAATCCTGCGCGTCGCGGCCCGGTTTCAAGGCCAGTTCGGCGACAAACCGGTGGACATAGGCCCGGTCGGCGTCGAACTTCCCGGCCTGCCCGGCCGGGTTGAACACCCGGAAATAGGGGGCCGCGTCGGGGCCCGAGCCTGCCACCCACTGCCAGCCCATCGCATTCGCCGCCGGATCCCAGTCGGTCAGGCAGTCGGCAAACCACGAAAGCCCGATCCGCCAGTCGGTCATCAGATGCTTCGTCAGATAGCTGGCCGCGATCATCCGCGCGCGGTTGTGCATCGTGCCGGTCACATACATCTCGCGCATTGCGGCATCGACGAAGGGCTCTCCCGTCAGCCCGCGCCGCCAGCGCTCGGCGTCCGGGGTGTCGCCGCGCCAGGGAAAGCCGTCCCATTCGGGCCGCCAGTTTCCGGTCGTGATGTGGGGCGTATGGTGCACGAGATGATAGCTGAACTCGCGCCAGCCAAGCTCGCGCAGGAAGGTCTCTGCACCGGCGCTTCCCTCGTCGCGCGACCGCATCGCCGCGTGCCAGACGTCGCGGATCCCGATCTCGCCGTAGGTCAGGTTCTCGGACAGGCGCGAGGTGCCCGCGACCCCCGGCAGATCGCGCGCCGCGCCGTAGGCGTCGACCGGACCGGCCAGAAACGCCGCCAACCGCGCCCGCGCAGCAGCTTCACCGACTGCCTGGTGCCGGGCGACGATCCCGGCCCCGCGATCCATCGCCCGACCAAGCTGCCAGTCCAGCAACCGATCGCTTGCGGGCAGCGGCGCCGCCGGCCGCAGGCGCACAGGGGCTGCGGGGGACGCCTCCACCGCCCTGCCACGGATCGACCGCCAGAACGGTGTGAAGACCCGGTAGAACCCGCCCTCGCCGGTCCGGGCGTCCCAGGGTTCGTGCAAGAGATGCCCGGCGAAACTGCGCGCCTCGACGCTCCCCGCCTTAAGTTCCGCCTTGACGCCGGTATCCCGCGCCACCGCGGCAGGATCGTATAGCCGTGACCACCAGACTCCGCCCGCCCCGGTCTCGGCGACCAGATGCTTCAACACCGCAAGGGCCGGGCCCCGTCGCAAGGTCAGAGGCAGGCCGATCTGCGCCAGCGCATCGGCAAAGGCGGCGATTGACAGACCAAGTCGCCATTTCGCTGCGGCCCCGATCGCCTCGGTTTCGGGATCGAGGATGAACACCGCAAGCAGCGGCCGGCCCGTGGCAACCGCTGCCGACAACATCGGCTGGTCCCCAAGCCGCAGGTCGCGGCGGAACCACAGGATCAACGGTATTTCGGACATGCCCCAACCTACTTCTTGTTTAACAATACGCACGGCACCTTTGCCCGGATCACCTAAGTCCTTTCATCTTTGCACAAATATCCATTGGCGAAGGACAGCCAGAGGCACAGCCATTCGTTGCAGGTTTCCAGCGCCAGAAATCTTCACAGAACGCGGTCAAGGACGCTGATCAGTTTCGCCACTTCTTCAGCGCTGGTGTAATGCACCGCCGACATCCGCAACACGCCCTTCTCCAGATCGATCCCCAGAGCCGTCAGCGGCCGCACGGCGTAGAAATCCCCTGCCCAGCAGGCAATTCCTTGCCGACCAAGGTCCTCCGACACCGGTTCGGCCGCACGGCCAAGCTCCACCGCCACCGTCGGCGCGCGGCGGCCCGCATCGCGCGGACCCAGAAGCCGCACATCGTTGCGCGCCGCCAGATAGTCCAGCAGCGGCTGGATCACCGCCACCTCCTGCGCCCGCATCAGGTCATGCACGCCCCGGTTCCGCGCCGCCGGATCGCCGGCGATCCCGTGCCGCGCGGCCAGCGCATCGACGTAGTCCGCCATCCCCGCACAGGCTGCGATCTGGGCATGGTCATCTCCCGCCGGAGTGTGCCGCTTGTAAAGCGTGCCGTGGTTGAAGAAATGCCCCTGCCCCGGAAGCTCCATCCCGAAAGCCTTGCGCAGGACCATGATCCCCTGATGCGGGCCATAAGTCTTGTAGGCCGAGAAAAGGTAGATGTCGCAGCCCAAGGCGGGGATATCGGGAAACCCGTGCGGAGCATAACTTACCCCGTCCACCACCGTCCGTGCGCCCGCTTCCCGCGCCAGCGCGCAGATCGCCGCCACGTCGTTGATC
>JANOER010000304.1:0-2010 GCA_031441285.1 Rhodobacterales bacterium | reverse complement strand
CGTGGCGGCAGACCCGATCGGGACTTCCCGACCAGCGGATAGCCGGCAGGGCGATCACCCGGTGACCCATGCGCAGAACGAAGATGCGGGTCCGGGATAGCTTCCGACGCAAGGGAAACAGCCGTCGGCCTGCGCTTGCCCGGTCGGCGGCGGTCTGGCCTCAGGTCGCGGGCAACGGCATGCCGCGCCAGCCGATGTCCCGCCGGCAGAAGCCTTCCGGCCAGTCGATCTGGTCGATCATGGCATAGGCTGCGTCCCGAGCCTCGCCAAGGGTGGATCCCCGCGCGGTGACGTTCAGGACACGCCCGCCGTTCGCGGTGATCTGGCCACCGGTCATGGCGGTACCGGCATGAAACACCATGTGGCGGCTGTCTTCGGGCAAAGCCTCCAGCCCGCGCAGGACGCTGCCCCTGCCATAGTCGCCGGGATAGCCCCGCGCCGCCATCACCACGGTCAGGGCGTGGTCATCGGCCCAGTTCACCCGCGCCGTATCCAGCCGGCCTTCAGAGGTGGCAAGCATCAGGTCCAGCGCCTGCGCGCCAAGCCGCAGCATCAGCACCTGCGTTTCGGGGTCGCCGAAGCGGGCGTTGTATTCGATCAGCCGCGCACGCCCGTCCTTTATCATCAGCCCAGCGTAAAGGACGCCGCTGTAGGGCGTGCCGCGCCGGGCCATTTCGCGGATCGTGGGCAGGACGATCTCGTCCATCGCCTGCCGCTCGATCGTGTCGGTCAGGACCGGGGCCGGAGAATAGGCACCCATGCCGCCGGTGTTCGGGCCGGTGTCGCCGTCGAAAGCGCGCTTGTGGTCCTGCGCGCTGCCGATCGGCAGGGCCGTCACGCCGTCGGTCAGGACGAAAAGGCTGGCCTCCTCTCCGTCCATGAATTCCTCGATCACCACCTCTGCGCCCGCAGCACCGAAGGCACCGCCAAGGATGTCGTCGATGGCCGCCTCGGCCTCGGTCAGGGTCATCGCGACGACGACGCCCTTGCCGGCGGCAAGGCCATCGGCCTTGACCACGATCGGTGCGCCCAGCTTGCGAATATGGTCCTTCGCGGGTGCGGGGTCGGTGAAGCGGGCCCAGTCGGCGGTCGGGGCAGCGCAGGCGTCGCAAACCTCTTTGGTGAAACGCTTCGAGGCTTCCAGCCGGGCCGCGGCGGCAGAGGGGCCGAAGGTCAGAAGCCCCGCGGCGCGGGTCGCGTCCGCGATGCCGGCGGCAAGCGGCGCTTCGGGGCCGATGATGACGAAGTCGATGGCGTTTTCTTCGCAGAAGCTGACGACCGTGCGGCCGTCAAGAATGTCGATATCCGCGCATTCCGCCAGTTGCGCGATCCCGGCGTTGCCAGGGGCGACGATCAGCCGGTCGGTCTTGGGGTTCTGCTTGACCGCCCAGGCAAGGGCATGTTCGCGGCCACCGGAACCAAGGATCAGGATGTTCATCGGCCGCTTCCCTTCTGACTTTCCCGCCTGATAGGGAGGGCGCGGCCCGGTGGCAAGCCCCACCGATTTCTTCGAAGAAATTGGACCCGACCCTTCGAAGAGTTCGGATCGGAGCTTTCGAAAACTCCGAGACTTTCCCTTGGCCGGCCTCTTGCGTATCGTTGCCGACATGGACCTGATCGACGACAGCCCCGCCCCCTCCGGCAACCAGCCTGAATACACCGTTTCCGAGCTTTCGGGCGCGGTGAAGCGGGTGATCGAGGGGGAGTTCGGCCTTGTGCGCGTCCGGGGCGAGGTGGGGCGGGTGTCGCGACCGGCCTCGGGGCATCTGTATTTCGACCTCAAGGATGACCGCAGCGTGATTGCCGCGATCAGCTGGAAGGGGCAGGCCGCGAAGATGCAGGTCCGCCCCGAAGAGGGGATGGAGGTCATCGCCACCGGCCGGATGACCACCTTTCCCGGCCAGTCGAAATATCAGCTGATCGTCGAGGACGTGGCCCCCGCCGGGGCAGGTGCCTTGATGGCGATGCTGGAAAAGCGGCGGGCGGCGCTGGCGGCCGAAGGGCTGTTTG
>JANOER010000303.1:0-2869 GCA_031441285.1 Rhodobacterales bacterium | reverse complement strand
GAGGATGGCGCGTAGCGTGGCGTCGATATAGTCGACGGGGTTTACGCTGGACAACTTGCAGGTGGCGACCAGCGCGGCGAGCATGGCCCAGTTTTCGGCGCCTACCTCATTGCCCGCGAAGAGCGCGTTTTTTCTTGTCAGCGCGATGGGGCGGATCTGGTTTTCGACGGGGTTGGTATCCAGTTCGAGCAGGCCGTATTCAAGAAACCGGATCAAGCCAGCCCAGTGCGCCAGAGTGTAACGGATATCCCCGGCCAGCTGGGATTTCTGCGGAATGCGTGACAGCTGGGCCTCGAGCCAAGGCTTAAGCGCGGCGATGACAGGCGCCGAATGTCCGTGTCTGGCGGCCAGGCGCACGGATGCCTCCTTTCCTCGCACGGTCTTCTCGACCTGATAGAGCAGCGCGATCTGCCGCAGCATTTCCGCGGCGATGGGCGATCCCTCGTTCTCGAAGCGCTTCACGAAGCGGCGGCGGACATGGGTCCAGAAGTAGACCAGCTGCCATGGTCCATTGTCGCGCGTGATCTCGGCCAGCGCGTTGTAGGACTGATAGGCATCGCATTGCAGGAACCGGCCCTGATACCCGGCGAGGAACTTCAGCGGATGCACCTGGCCCCGGCCGGAGGCGTAGTGGAACAGCACAATCGGCGGTCCAGCACCCCCATGTCCGCGATCATCGGATACGACCGCCCAGAAATAGCCACTCTTGGTGGCCTTTCGGCCCGGGTCCAGCACCGGCGCGCGGGTTTCATCGACAAAGATGCGGTCCGCCCGGCGCAGATGGGCCTTCATGTGGTTGATGACCGGCATCAGGTGGAAACAGGCCCGACCGACCCAGTTTCCGAGCGTGCCGCGATCCAGATCGATCCCCTGACGTTTGAATATCTCGGCTTGGCGGTAAAGCGGCAGATGGTCGCCGAATTTCGAGACGATGATCCACGCGATGAACAACTCCGTCGGCAGACCACCGGGAACAACACGCTCGGGGGCATGCGCCTGCGCCACGGCCTTTGAACAACGGCGGCAGGCGTATTTGGGGCGGCGCGTGACCAGCACCTGGAACTGCGCCGGGATCACGTCGAGCCGTTCGCAGATGTCCTCGCCGATCCGGGCCATCTCGCCGCAGCCACAGGGGCATTGCGTGCTGGCGGGCTCGATCACCCGCTCGACCCGGGGCAGATGCAGCGGCAGATGGCCAAGATTGCGCTTGGGCTTAGGGGGCGTTTCCCCGCGCGCCCTTTGCAGCGCGGCCTCAGCCCTCTCCTGCGCGGCGGCGAGCATACCCTGGGCCAGTTCGGCATCTTCCAGGGCCAAGTTGAACTGGTCGGGCGACAGCTTTTCTGAGCGCTTGCCGAACTTCTCGCGCTGCGATGTGCGCAGAATATCTTCCAGCCGACGATTGGCCTCCTGCACCTCGGCCAGCGCCGCCTCGACCTGAGCCAAACGGGCTTTCAGATGGGCATTTTCGCGGGCAAGAACAGCAGCATCCATGGTATAAAGTGAATCACGGAACAGATCATTTTTCCAGTAAATATGGGGATTTTTCGGCTCTGGCCGATCACCCTGCCGCCAATGGGCGGCGTGCACGTTCTGGCCGAACCAGCCGCCAGTCCAGCCCTTCGAACAGCGCTGCCAACTGCGCGCCGGACATCCGCATCACGCCGTCGCGCACCTGCGGCCAGACGAACTTGCCGTCCTCCAGCCGCTTGTGGACCAGCACCATGCCTGTCTGATCCCAGATGAGCAGCTTGATCCGGTCCGCGCGTTTCGACCGGAACACAAAGACCGCCCCGCAGAACGGATCGAGCCCGAACATTTCCTGCACCGCAAGCGCCAAGCCGTCTATCCCTTTGCGGAAATCTACCGGCCGTGTCGCCACAAAGACCTTCGCCGGCCCGCCCTGACCGAACATCACGATGCTGCTGCCCGTGCTGCCCTGATCGCCCGCGTCAGCTGACCTTCATCGGCACCCGCACCGGCGCGGATCACGACGTCGCCCACGATGATCTCCAGATCGGCCTCGCCACCCGACGGCGATGCATCAGTCGCAGGATAGTCGACGACCAATTCGGCGAACATCGGCAGGGCCGCCACGCTCTCGGGCAGCACCAGGTTCCCTTTGCGGATCTGCTTGCGCCAATCGTAAATCTGCCAACGGGTCGTGCCGTGCTTGCGCGCAACATCGGCCACCGTCACCCCGGGCATCATGCTTTCCGCTGCAATCTGCGTATTTCGCGAACTTTGGGCACTGATTTCGCGCGATCTTGGGCACGCGTTTCACGCCATCTTGGGCGGCCATTTCGCGGACGCGGGCAGGCTGGCCGACGGCTTCATGGAGTCAGGCTTGATCGGTTCGGTCAAGCGGTTTCGTGACGTTGGCCCTTCGTCTGAGGCTTTCTCCTGAGAGGAGGAGGCGGTGTGCATTGTGGACGAGCCTGTCCAGAATGGCGTCGGCCAAGGTCGGGTCGCCGATGGCCTCGTGCCAATGATCGACGGGCAGCTGACTGGTGACAATGGTTGATCCGCGTCCGTGGCGGTCCTCGAGGATTTCCAACAGATCTCGCCGCTCGGTCGGAGCGAGTATGCCCAAGCCCCAATCATCGAGGATCAGGACGTCGATCTTGGCAATCGACTTGAGAAGCCGGGCGTGACGCCCATCCCCCTTGGCAATGGCGAGGGCTTCGAAGAGGCGCGGGACACGGTGATAGGCAACTGCCCGACCGTCGCGGCAGGCCTTGTGACCGAGCGCACAGGCGATCCAGCTCTTGCCCAGACCGGTCGGACCGGTGATCAAAAGGTTCTCATGGCGATCGATCCATGTGCCATCCACGAGGTGGGCCAACACTGCCCGGTCGATGCCGCGCGGGGC
>JANOER010000302.1:0-14487 GCA_031441285.1 Rhodobacterales bacterium | reverse complement strand
TGCGCCTTGCGGCAATAGCTGCAGCGGTAATCCATGAATTCGACCAGCGTGACATCGCCCTGAAGGTTGCCGCCGGCCCAGTCGTCGGGGCTGGAAAAAAGGTTGTCGGACCGGGCGTTCACGATCCGGGCGTCGCGTTCGATCGCGGCGACGGCTTCGCGTTCCTGCAACTCGTTCATCGCCTCGACCAGAACCTCGGGGTTTTCCAAAAGGTAGGCGCGCACTTCGGCGCGCAGGTCTGCGCGGTCTTCGGCGGTCATTTCGGCCTGAACCGGAAGCACGGCGAGGGCCGTCGCAAGGGCAGTTGTCGCGGCAAGGCGAAACATGGGGTCGTCCTTTCGGGGCGCCGCGGGATGCAGCAGTCTGGGCAGGGGTGGGTCGTGGCGGGCCGGGCGTCTGCCGACGCGGAGGGCGCAGGATAGAAGCGGCGGGGCGGAAAGATCAAGTCACGCAGGCCGACATCGCCGGTTTGTGAAGCGCGAGCGGAATTTACTTTCCCCGCCTGACCGGAGATAAGGCGCGCGATGCGGAATGTGATGCTGATCCTCCGGGTGTTTCTGGCCCTCTGGCTTGCCGCCCAGCCGGGTGCCGCGCAAGAGCTGTCGGCGCTGGCCCGTCTGTTGCAGGACGGTTCGGAAATCGACCGGGCGGGGGACAGGATCGACATCCGGCTTGCTATCAGCCAGCCGGTGCCGTGGCGCCTGCGGTTCATGGACGCCCCGCCGCGGCTGGTGATCGACACGCGTGAGGTCGACTGGACCGGCTTTGCCGCGATGCCGCTTCCCGATGCGGTGTTGGCGCTGCGGGCCGGGGCGTTCCGGCCCGGCTGGACCCGGCTGGTGCTGGAACTGGCGCTACCGGTGAAGCTGGTCAGCGCCGAGATGCAGACCTCGCCAGAGGGGGCCGTCATCCGCGTGGCGCTGACGCCGACCGATGCGGCAAGTTTTGCCGTCGTGGCAGGCTTGCCCGACCTGCCCGAATGGACCGCGCCCGAGGCGACCCTGATCCCGCCGCCGCTGCCAAAGGGCGCGGGGCCGATCATCGTCGTGCTGGACCCGGGCCATGGCGGGATCGACCCCGGCGCCGAGCGCGACGGGCAAAGCGAGGCCAAACTGATGCTGACCTTCGCGCGCGAGCTGAAGGAGGTGTTGATCCGAGACGGCCGTTTCAGTGTCGTCCTCACCCGCGACGATGACCTTTTCGTGCCGCTGGAAGCGCGCACGTCGGTCGCGCGCGACGCCGAGGCCGACATCTTCATCTCGCTGCACGCCGACGCCCTGGCCGAGGGCGAGGCGACGGGGGCCACGGTCTACACGCTGGACGAAAGTGCGACCGACGCGGCCAGTGCTGCCCTTGCCGAACGGCACGACCGCGATGACCTTCTGGCCGGAATCGACCTTTCGGATCAGGATGATGTCGTGGCCGAAGTGCTGATGGACATGGCGCGGACCGAAACCGTGCCGCGCACCGACCGGCTGGCGCAGGCGATCGTGCGGGCGATCAGGGCGGCAGAGATCCGGATGCACCGCAACCCGCAGCAGACCGGCGGCTTTTCGGTGCTGAAATCGCCAGACATTCCGTCGGTGCTGCTGGAACTGGGGTTCCTGTCCTCGGCGCGCGACTACAGCCGCCTGACCGACCCCGACTGGCGCAAGACGATGGCCGGGGCCATCCGCGCGGCACTGGTCGACTGGTCCGCCGGCGAGGCTGAGCTGCGCGCCATCACCTCACCCTGACCGGCGGTGGTGCAAAAGCCCGCCGCTGGCCGAAACGTGACTGGCCAAGGTTTTGACGGCGGCCTGCGTCTGGTATAGGGGGGACCTCTAACTAGCAGGAGCAGCGGGTGCTACGGTTCATCGGGTCGGCATTGGGCGGAATCTTCTCGGCGGCAACGCTGGGACTGATCTTTGCCGCGCTGACGCTTGGCGGCATTTTCTACATGTATTCTCGTGACTTGCCTTCGATCGAAAACTTGTCGCAATATACTCCGGCCACGATCAGCCGGATCTATTCCGGTGAAGGCGAGATCATCGACGAATTCGCCCGCGAGCGGCGGCTGTTTGTCGCCTCGGAGGATATTCCCGATCTGGTGAAGCAGGCTTTCATCAGCGCCGAAGACAAGAATTTCTACAGCCACCACGGCTATGACACCCGCAGCATGGTTGCAGCCCTGGTCGAGGCGGTGCGGACCCGGGGCGAACGGGTGCGCGGGGCGTCCACCATCACCCAGCAGGTGATGAAGAACTTCCTTCTGTCGTCGGACCGCACGGCCGAGCGCAAGATCAAGGAGATCATCCTTGCCGCCCGGGTCGAAACGGCGATGTCGAAGGAAAAGATCCTCGAGCTTTATCTGAACGA
The DNA here is from genome assembly GCA_031441285.1 of Rhodobacterales bacterium. Taxonomy (GTDB): domain Bacteria; phylum Pseudomonadota; class Alphaproteobacteria; order Rhodobacterales; family Rhodobacteraceae; genus Tabrizicola. Next base: position 12,129 of record JANOER010000302.1, on the reverse strand, counting down.
GATCTTTCTCGGGCAAAATTCCTACGGCGTGGCGGCGGCGGCGCAGACCTATTACAACAAGCCCCTTGCAGACCTGTCCGCGGCCGAGGTCGCCTATCTTGCCGCTTTGGCCCAGCGGCCCGGCAACCTGCATCCTGTCCGCCAGATGGAGGACGCGCTTGACCGGCGCGCCTATGTCCTGGGCGAGATGCGCGACAACGGCTATATCGACCGGGCAATCTATGACGCGGCCACCGCGGAACCGCTTCTGACCGTGCAGAACGGCGACTATGAGGCCTTCCGCGAGACCTTGCCGCCGCGCGACTATTTCACCGACGAGATCCGCCGCCAGCTGTCCGGCACCTTCGGAGAGGAAGAGTTCTTCTCGGGCGGCCTGACGATCCGGGCGACCGTGGACCCGGACTTGCAGGCCGTGGCGGCCGCGGCCCTGCGCGAGGGGCTGGAGAAGTACGACCGCTCGCAGGGGGTATGGCGCGGCACCGGCAAGATCGTGCCAGCCGAGGTGCTGGACAATGAGGCCGGCTGGCGCGCCGCGCTGGCAGAACTGGAAGTGCCGCGCGATGTCGCCTCCTGGTTCCCGGCGGTGGTTCTCTTTGTCGGCGACAATGACGCCCGGATCGGCATCGAAGGCGTCTCGGAAGACGTGGACGGCCATTTCATCCCTGCCGAAGATGTGACCTGGGCCAGAAAGCGCCTTGCCGATGGCGGGCTAGGCCGCAAGGCGCAGGTCGCGGGTGATCTGGTGGCGGCGGGTGAGGTCGTCCTCGTTCGTGCCGTGACCAATGAAGATGGCACCTTCAAACGCTGGTCGCTGCGCCAGGTGCCCGAAGTGCAGGGCGCCTTCATGGCGATGGACGTGAACACGGGTCGTGTCCTTGCCATGCAGGGCGGCTTTTCCTACCAGGATTCGGTCTTCAACCGCACCACGCAGGCCACGCGGCAGCCGGGCTCCAGCTTCAAGCCCTTCGTCTATGCCGCGGCATTGGATTCGGGCTTTTCGCCGGCAACCATCGTCGTCGACGCGCCGATCGAGATCGACACGCCGCAGGGCCTGTGGACTCCGAAGAACGCGTCGAACAAGTTCTACGGCCCGACGCCCCAGCGCACCGGGATCGAACAGAGCCGGAACCTGATGACCGTGCGGGTTGCGCAGGAAATCACCATGCAGACCGTTGCGGGCTATGCCGAACGCTTCGGGGTCTATGACCGCATGGGCCCGTTCCTTGCCAACGCGCTAGGCGCGCAGGAAACCACGCTGTTCAAGATGGTGGCCGCCTATTCGATGTTCGCCAATGGCGGCGAGAGGGTGGAACCCACGCTGGTCGACCGGGTGCAGGACCGCTACGGCAAGACCATCTACCGCCACGACCAGCGGGTTTGCGAAGATTGCGGCTCGGCCAATCTGGCGGCGGGGCGGGGTGTCGCAATCGACAGCAACCGCGAGCGGGTGATGAACGCCATCACCGCCTATCAGCTGACCAGCATGATGGAAGGCGTCGTCCAGCGCGGCACCGCGGCGGGCATCGACCTGCCGGTGCCGGTGGCGGGCAAGACCGGCACCACCAACGATTCGAAAGACGTGTGGTTCATCGGCTATACCTCGAACATCGCGGCGGGCTGCTACATCGGCTATGACCAGCCCCGTACGATGGAGGGCGCCTCGGGCGGGGGCTTCTGCGGTCCGGTCTTCGAGGACTTCATGAAGGTCGCGATCGAGAAATTTGGCGGCACCCAGTTTGCCGTGCCTCCGGGCGGCTACTTCATCAAGATTGACCGGTTCACCGGCCAGCAACTGCCCGACGACGCCTCGGGCGACTATGTGGTCGCTGAATATTTCCGCGATGGCGAGACCCCGATCTTCGGCCTTGGCGCGATGGTGGACGGTGGTTTCGCCATGGGGGAAAACCTGCCGCTTTTCGCCTATGGCGAGGGTGAGGTCGGTGCCGAAAGCAGCGCCACCGTGACCAATGCCGAAGGTGAGACGGTCGTCGTTCCGAAGAAGGCCGATTTCGGCACCGTCTCGTCGGGCGGACTTTACTGACCATCCCTGCTTGTCCGGACCGGTGCCCTTGTCGGGACGCGGCCAAGGCCTTATGACCCCCCGCGAGAGATCTGACAGGACAACCCGAAGATGCGCGCCGAAACCGAAGGCAATATCGAAACGATCCGGAAGTCGCTCAAGCTTCTGGCCCAGCGGATGGACTGGGAAACCGCTCCGCACCGGCTGGAGGAATTCGACGCCATGATCGAGGCGCCGGATCTGTGGAACGACCCGGCCAAGGCGCAGAAGCTGATGCGCGAGCGGCAGGCGCTGATCGACGCGCTGAACGCCTACAAGCTGATCGACGGCGGGTTGCGCGACAATGTCGAGCTGATCGAGATGGGCGAGGCCGAAGGCGACGCCGAGATCGTGACCGAGGCCGAGGCCGCGCTGACCGAACTTGTAAAGCTTGCCGAGCAGAAAGAGCTTGAAGCCCTGCTGAACGGCGAGGCTGACAGCAACGACACCTTCCTTGAAATCAACGCCGGGGCGGGTGGCACCGAAAGCTGCGACTGGGCGTCGATGCTGGCGCGGATGTATGTCCGCTGGGCCGAAAAGCGTGGCTTCACGGTGGAATTGCAGTCGGAATCCGAAGGTGAAGGCGCGGGCATCAAATCGGCTGCTTACAAGATTTCCGGCCACAATGCCTATGGCTGGCTGAAGTCCGAGGCCGGGGTCCACCGGCTGGTGCGGATCAGCCCCTATGACAGTGCGGCACGGCGGCACACCTCGTTTTCGTCGGTCTGGGTCTATCCGGTGGTGGACGACAACATCGAGATCGACGTGCAGGACAAGGACATCCGGATCGACACCTACCGGTCCTCGGGCGCCGGCGGCCAGCACGTCAACAAGACCGACTCGGCGGTCAGGATCACCCACTTTCCGTCCGGGATCGTGGTGACCTCGTCCCTGAAGTCGCAGCACCAGAACCGCGACATCGCGATGAAGGCACTGAAGTCGCGGCTGTATCAGCAGGAACTGGACCGCCGTAACGCCGCGATCAACGAAGCGCATGACGCCAAGGGCGACGCGGGCTGGGGCAACCAGATCCGGTCTTATGTCCTGCAACCCTACCAGATGGTCAAGGACCTGCGCACCGGCCACCAGACCTCGGACACGGCTGGCACGCTTGATGGCGATCTTGATGCCTTCATGTCCTCGACCCTTGCCCTGAACGCCAGCGGCAAGAAGCGCGGCCACATCGAGGATGTCGACTGAACGGTCGGGCAGATCCGCAGGTGATCTGTCTTCCAACGGGTCGTGATCGGACTTGCCGCAAGGCCCTGCGCGCGCATAGCCTTGCGCCATGAGCGCGACGCAGCCCCCGACCGTTCCCGAAGTCAACGAGGTCGATCTCTCCGACCTCAAGGCCAGCCTGGCGCTTGGCTGGCGGGACTTTCGCCGCGCGCCATTGCTGGGGCTGGTCTTTTCGGCGGTCTACGTGCTTGGCGGCTGGCTGATCGTCTGGGCGATGACCAGCAAGGGACAAATCTGGTGGACCCTGCCGGCCAGCGCCGGGTTTCCGATCCTTGGCCCCTTCATCGCCTGCGGGTTCTACGAGATCTCGCGCCGGCTGGAGGCGGGCGAGACCTTAAGCGCGGGCGCGGTGTTCGGGGTGATCTTTCGCCAGAAAGATCGTCAGATCCCGGCGATCGCGGCGGTGATCGTGGTCTACTTCCTGTTCTGGAATTTCCTGTCGCACATGACCTTCGCGCTGTTTCTGGGGACCGCGACGATGACCAATGTCACCTCGTCCCCGGCGATCTTCGCCACGCCCGAAGGCTTGGCCATGCTGGCTTTCGGCACGGCCGTAGGCGCGGTGTTTGCAACCCTTCTCTTCAGCCTGACCGTGGTCAGCCTGCCGCTGCTGCTTGACCGCGAGCTTGACTTCGTGACCGCGATGCTGACCAGCCTGGCGCTGGTGCAGTCCAATCCCCGCGTCATGCTGGGGTGGGGGGCGTTGATCGGGGTGGCCGTGTTTCTGGGCATGATGCCGGGATTTCTGGGCCTCTTCGTCGTCCTGCCGCTGTTCGGCCACGCCAGCTGGCACCTTTACCGCCGCGCGATCACCTGAAGCGGCGCCCGGCAAGGCAAAACGGGCACCAGGTTTCCCCGATGCCCGCGCAATGCAGGGTCAGCCGTCGGAACCGAAGATCAGTCCGCGTCGCCCGAAGCCGGGGCCGGGGCGTCCAGACGGACGGTTCCCGCGGGACGGCCATTGGACAGCGGATCTTCCTGCCGCTGGACCGAGCCTTCGAAATGCGCACCGCTTTCAATGGCGATGGTCTTGTGGATGATGTCGCCCTCGACCCGCGCGGTCGAGGTCAGGCGGACCTTGAGGCCCCGCACCCGCCCGATCACCCGGCCGTTGACCACGATGTCGTCGGCGACGATCTCACCGCGGATGGTGGCACTTTCGCCGACGGTCAGAAGATGAGCGCGGATGTCGCCTTCGACCGTGCCTTCGACCTGGATGTCACCGGTGGTGCGCAGGTTGCCGACAACGGTCAGGTCGGACGACAGGATCGACACCGCAGCTTTGCCCTTGGGCGCCGAGGGCGTGAAGTCCATGCTGGGCTTGGTCATCGGGGCCTCCGGGGCTTTGGGCTTCTCGGCGTCAGCCTTCGGGCCGGGCTCGTTGATGCGGCTTTTAGAAAACATTGTTCGCTGCCTTTATGAAGGTCATCGGGTTCACGGGCGTCCCGTTGAGATGAACCTCGTAGTGAAGATGCGTGCCGGTGGACCGGCCTGAATTGCCCATATCACCGATCCTGTCCCCGCGCGAGACCCTTTGGCCGAGGTCCACTCCGACCGCGCTGAGGTGGCCGTAAAGTGTTTCCACCCCGAAATCATGACGGATTGTGACCTGCCGCCCATAGCCCGAATCCCAGCCGGCATGGGTGACCACGCCATCGGCAGTTGCATAGATCGGCGTGCCATAGGATCCGGCCATGTCGGTGCCTTCATGCATCCTGGTGCCGGCGCCCTTGGGGTCGCGGCGGTAGCCAAATCCGCTGGTCCAGCGGAAGCGGTCCTTGACCGGCATCGCGAAGGGAAGCTTGAAGGTGGCGATCCGGTAGAGGTTCATCCGGTCAAGCCCGGTAAGGATCGCATTGGCGCGCAGTTCATCCGAAGACAGCACCGCGCCCGAAGTTGAGAGCGAGATCGGCGTCAGCGGCCCACCTTGACCGGAATAGCCTTCGCGCACTGCGTCGATCAGGTCTTCCGGCGACATGCCGGCCTCGCGGAACATGGTGTCCAGCGGCTCCATCGAGACGGTGACGGCCTCTTCCAGCTTGCCGAAGATCAGGTCGTTGCGCTGTTCCATCGCGCGCTTGGCGTCGGCGATCAGGTCGACCTCTTCCTGTGCCGCAGTCGCCTCGGCCAGCATTTCATCGCGTTCTTCCGCTGTCAGGTCCAGCGCGCCGATCAGGATTTCCAGCGTGGCCATCGCGTCGCGGGCGCGGCCCATTTCGGTCGCACCGCCGGACTGTTCGTTCAGGGCCATGGTCACGCGGTCAGCCTCGCCCCGGGCAAGGTCGCGCTCTTTGAGGGTGCGGCGCAGCGTGTCCTGGATCGCTTCGACCCCGGTTTCAAGCTCGCGCCGGCGGTCTTCCGAGGCAAGCAACCGGCCCTGCATCTCGGACACCTGGGTCAGCGCCACGTTGAAGCGTTCATGCGCGCGGGCAGCTTCGTCGGCGCGCAGGTCGCGGTCGGCGGACAGGGTGTTCAGCCGGGTTTCGTACAGCGCCTGCTGACGCACGGACTGTTCGCGGGCCGATCCGGCGCCGATGCTGTCCATCATGATCAGCGCTGTGGCGACAATGGTCCAGGCAAGGCCCAAAGTCCCGCCGACCAGCGCAATCACCTGAGTTCCCGACCGCAGACGGATGAACCGTGTCTCGGTATCGGACTTCAGGAACAGGCGCTGTTCCGGAAAGTATCGCTCAAGCGTCAGATGGAACCGGTAGGCGACGCGGTTCAGCACGGTCTGGTCATCTGCATCGTTCCCCTTTTTCCGGCCGTCCCGATTTGCATCATACAAGTCCCGGGACGTGCCGACCCCCTGGGTGGGATCTGATTAGCCACGCCCTTGCCCGGCTGCAACAATTTTGACCAATGTAAGCCTTTTCCTGCGCTTAGAGGCCGCTGTATCGGCAAGAAACCGCCGACTAATCCGGGTTTTCCGTCAATGGCCAGTAGAAATCCGGGGGTAACCCTGCGTCAGCGCGCTTTGCTTCGTTGAAGGGGGGCTTCAGCTTGCCGTGAAAATAGCGTCGCAACAGGGCGTGAAACACCTCTTTCGGATCGCTGCCTTCGCGACCGCAAAGCCAGTTGAACCATTTCGACCCATAGGCGACATGGGCAACTTCTTCGCCGTAGATCACCTCAAGCGCGGCCACGGCGCGGGCATCTCCGGCCTTGCGGAAGATCTCGATCATGCCAGGGGTGACATCCAGGCCGCGGGCTTCAAGCACCATGGGCACGACCGCCAGACGGCCGTGCAGGTCGGTCGCGGTATCCTCGGCCGCGCGCCACATGCCGGCATGGGCGGAAAGCGCGCCGTAGTGGCTGCCCAAGGCTTCAAGACAGTCGCAGATCAGGTTGAAATGCTTGGCTTCCTCGTCAGCCGCCTGCACCCAGTCGTCGTAAAAGCCCACGGGCATCGGCTGGTCGCTGAAGCGGGCGATGATGTCCCAGTGCAGATCTACCGCGTTAAGCTCGATATGCGCCACGGCATGCAGAAGGGCGATCCGTCCTTCGGGCGATCCCGGGCGGCGGCGCGGCACATCCCTTGGGTCCGATAGGGCAGGACTGTCCGGACGCGCCGGACGGCCGGGGGGGCTGGCGATGCCGACCGGCAAGGCCTGACCGGCTGCACGCGCGGCGGCCCAGGCAGCGGCATGCCGGCGGCCAAGGGCGGTCTTGGCCCGACCATCCGCGGTGGTCAGCACCTCGACCGCCATTTCCGAAAGGGACTGCGCCATGCAAGGGCTCCGACAAATCTTTTCGAAAAGATTTGCAAATTCCTTGGAAGGAATTTGCCCTGTCGCTATGTCACAGCGCCCGCACCGCCGCCAGCACCTCGTCGGCATGACCCTTGACGCCGACCTTCGGCCAGACCCGCGCGACCGTGCCAGAGCCGTCGATCAGGAAAGTCGCCCGTTCGATCCCCATGTAGGTCTTACCATACATGCGTTTCTCCAGCCAGACGCCGTAGTCCTCGCAGGTCTGGCCGGATTCGTCCGAGGCAAGGACGATCGACAGGCTGTGCTTGCGGCAGAACGTGTCGTGGCTTTTCACACTGTCCTTGGAAATCCCGATCACCGTGGCGCCCGCGGCGGTGAAATCGCCCAGCCTTGCGTTGAAGTCCTGCGCTTCCAGCGTGCAGCCGGGGGTGTCGTCCTTGGGGTAGAAATACAGCACCACCTTGCCCGGGCGCAGGGCAGACAGCGTCACCGTCGCGTCGCCATCGCGGGGCAGGGTGAAATCTGGGGCGGTCTCTCCGGCGGAAATCATGGGCGGCTCCTTGCCTTGTCAGGGATCGTGATTTCCGTTCTAGTTGTCTTCCGGCAAAGTTAAAGGCACTTGGCAGCAAAGCCTCCTCCGGACCGGATGGACGGCACTCCCAAGCGGAGATTGGCAGCGGGGCGCACGGGCAAGGATGGCGGATGCAGGGTCAGGCCAGGAAGACGTCCGGGACAACCGGGCGATGGCAGAGGCCCAACCTGTCCCTGCGCCAGCCCAGCGCGGGGCGCGGCGTCCCGCACGCGTGCGATTCAGCCTGACGGTTGTTCTGACGCTGATCATCCTTGCCCTTGGCCTGGCCTATCTGACCCTTGCCCACACCGGAACCGCTTTAAGCGTGCCGACCGCCGCGGTGGCAGAACTGGAAGCCAGGCTGAACCGCGGGCTTGCCGGGACCCAGCTTCCGAAAGGAACCGCCGTGTCGCTTGGGTCGGTCGAGCTTGCGGTCGACAAGGACCTTGTGCCGCGCTTCCGGCTTGGCGACATCCGGCTGATTGATGCGGGCGGCCGGTCGCTCATGACTTTGCCCGAGGCGCTGGTCGCCTTCGAGCCGGGCGGGCTGCTGGCCGGCAAGGCCCGGCCATCGTCGGTCCGGCTGATCGGCGCCCGGCTGGCGGTGCGGCGCGATGTCAAGGGGCGGCTGGACCTGCAGTTTGCCGGTAGCGGCGGGGCGGGGCCACAGACCGTCGGCGCGGTTCTGGATACGGTCGCCGCCCTGTTCGCATCGCCGGCCTTCAGCGCGCTTCGCACCATCGAGGCCGAGGGCCTGACCCTGACCCTGACCGACGATCGTGCGCGACGGTCGTGGAACCTTGGGGACGGGCGGCTGGTGATCGAGAACCGACCCGACGAGATTGCCGCCGAACTGAGCCTGACCCTGGTCGGCCCCGAGGTTCCGGCGCAGGCGACGCTGAAGCTTGTGACCGGAAAGGCGGACGGTGCTGCCCGGCTTGAGGCACGGCTTGCCAACATGGCGGCTGCGGACCTTGCGGCCGTCGCTCCGCCACTGGCCTGGCTGGGCGCGGTCAACGCGCCGATCTCGGGGGCGCTGCGGGCTGGAATTTCGGATGCCGGCACGGTGTCCGACCTCACGGCTGAACTGGCCCTTGCCGCCGGCAGCATTGCGCCCGGAACCGGCGCGCGGCCGATCGCCTTCGACCGCGCCGGCCTTGCGCTGCGCTATGACCCGGTCAGCGCGCGGCTGTTCCTGACCGACATCGACGTGCAGGGACCGTCGCTGCGGCTGCGGGCCTTTGGGCACGGGGACTTGCTGGATGCGGGGGGCGACCCGCTTGCACCGGGCGACATGCCCGACCAGCTTCTGGCCCAGATCGCCTTTTCCGAGATGGTCGTCGACCCGGAAGGCCTGTTTCAGGAACCGGTCAGCTTTCCGCAAGGCGCGCTTGACCTGCGACTGCGGCTGCAACCCTTGCGCCTTGACATCGGACAGCTGGCCTTGGTTGACAAGGACGGCGACCGGCTGACCCTTTCGGGCAGCGCCACTGCAAAGACCGGGGGCTGGGCCGCGGCGCTGGATGTCGCTGTTGACCGCACCGACGCGGGGCGGCTTCTGAAGCTTTGGCCGCTTTCGGCGGTGCCAAAGACCCGCAACTGGTTCGCCGAGAACGTCGGCCAGGCCAATCTGACCAACGTGCGCGCGGCGCTGCGGCTGAGCCCCGGCCTGCCGCCCCGGCTGTCGCTTGGCTATGAATTCGCCGAAGCCGAGGTGCGGGTCGTGCGCACCTTGCCCCCGGTTCTGGGCGCGCGCGGCCATGCCACGCTGGAGGACAAGGTCTATACCGTCCAGCTTGAGCGCGGCCACATCATCCCGCCCGAAGGCGGGCGGATCGAAGCGGACGGATCGGTCTTCCAGGTGCTTGACCTGACCCAGCGCCCGGCGACGGCGAAGATCACGCTGCACACCTCGTCCAGCCTGACCGCCACGCTGTCGCTGCTGGACCAGGAGCCGTTCAGCTTCTTTTCCAAGGCCGGACAACCGGTGAACCTGGGCACGGGCCGGGCCGAGCTGATCGCCACGCTGGTCATGCCGCTGAAGCCCAAAGTGACGCTGCCGGATGTGACCTTCGTGGTGTCGGGCCGGATCGTGGATTTCACCTCGCCCGCGCTGGTGCCGGGCCGCATCCTGACCGCGCCGGTGGTCGAGGTGGCGGTCGACACCGAAGGGCTGTCGCTATCCGGCGCGGGCATGATGGACCTCTTGCCGGTGGACCTGACCTATCTGCAAGGGTTCGGCCCCGAACAAAAGGGCAGGGCGCGGATCAACGGGACGGTGATGCTGTCGGACGCGGCCCTGCGCGATCTTGGGATCGAGTTTGCCAAGGGGGCCATCTCGGGCGAGGGTCCGGCCGCAATCGACATCGCGCTGGTCAAGGACCGTCCACCGCAGTTGACGCTGACCTCGACCCTTGCTGGGCTGGACCTGCAACTTGACGCGCTTGGCTGGTCGAAACCGGCCAGGACGCGCGGCTCGCTTGACCTTGAAGCCCGCCTGACCCGGACGCCGGTTGTCGAGCGGCTGGCGTTGTCTGCGCCGGGGCTTGAGGTCGAGGGAGAGATCACCACGCGGGACGGCGGCGGGCTGGACGAGGCGCGCTTTGCCCGCGTCACCGCAGGCGATTGGCTGGACGCGCCGGTCACGCTGACCGGAAACGGCAAGGGAAGCGCGCTTGGCGTCGCGGTCACCGGCGGCACGATCGACCTGCGGGCGATGCCCGACGCCGGCGGTGAAGGCGGTGGTTCGGTCAGTCTGGCGCTGGACCGGCTGATCGTGTCGTCCGGAATCTCGATGACCGGTTTCCGGGGCGAGTTCGCGACCGGCAACGGGCTGAACGGGCGCTTTGCCGCGCGGGTCAATGGTGGCGGCGCGATCGAAGGCACGGTCGCGCCTTCGGAGCGCGGCAACGTGATCCGCATAACCTCGGACGATGCGGGGGCGGTGATGGCTTCGGCCGGGATCTTCGACAAGGGACGGGGCGGCAGTCTTGACCTGACGCTGGTCCCGCGCGGACCCGAGGGGCATTTCGATGGCCGCGCCAGCTTTACCCGGATGCGGGTGCAGGGTGCGCCGGCGCTGGCAGGGCTTTTGTCGGCGATTTCGGTCGTGGGCTTGCTTGAGCAGATGAACGGCGAGGGGCTGGCCTTCAACAATGGCGATGTCGAATTCATCCTGACCCCCGAAGCGGTCGAGATCACCCAAGGCTCGGCGGTGGGGGCGTCGCTTGGCATTTCCTTCGCCGGGCTTTACCAAAGCGGCGGCGGGCAGCTGAACCTGCAGGGGGTCATCTCGCCGATCTATCTGGTCAACGGTCTGGGGCAGATCTTCTCGCGCCGGGGCGAGGGGTTCTTCGGCTTCAATTACGCACTGACCGGCACGGCCGAGGATCCGCAGGTGTCGGTAAATCCCTTGTCGGTGCTGACCCCCGGCATGTTCCGCGAGATCTTCCGGCAAGGTCCGCCGAACCTGAAGAATGTCGGCAAGAATACTGGCAAGGATACTGGCGGATGAAGCTTGCCGATTTCGATTTCGACCTGCCCGAGGGGCTGATTGCCACCCGGCCGGCAAAGCCACGCACCTCGGCAAGGCTGCTGCTGGCCGAGGGCGACCGGATCAGCGACCGTCAGGTGTCAGATCTGGTCGACATCCTGTGCCCCGGCGACCGGCTGGTCCTGAACAACACCAGGGTGCTGCCCGCCCGGCTGTTCGGCACCCGCCAGCGCTGTGATGCGGTGGCACGGGTCGAAATTACGCTGCTGGAGCCCCGGCTCGATGGTTGGCGGGCGCTGGCAAAGCCCTTGCGCAAGGTCCAGCCGGGCGAGGTGATCCGCTTTTCGGACCGGCTTTCAGCGACAGTCGCCGCGAAGTCAGAGACCGACCTGACCCTTGCCTTCGACCTTGCGGGCAATGATTTCGACGCGGCGCTGGCCGAGGCCGGCGTGATGCCGCTGCCGCCCTACATCGCGGCCAGGCGCGCGGCGGACGATCAGGACCGCACCGACTATCAGACCGTTTTCGCCCGCCATGCCGGGGCCGTTGCCGCTCCCACGGCATCGCTGCACTTTGACGAGGCGCTGTTGCGTGCCCTGGCCGCAAAGGGCGTCGATTTCACCGAGGTGACCCTGCATGTCGGGGCCGGCACTTTCCTGCCGGTCAAGGTCGAGGACGTGACCTCGCACCGGATGCATGCCGAATGGGGCCGGGTTACGGCAGCAGCGGCCGCCGAGATCAACGCGACCAAGCGGGCAGGGGGCCGGGTCATCCCGGTCGGCACCACGGCCCTGCGGCTGATCGAAAGTGCTGCCGATGACGCAGGTTTCGTGCACCCCTTCGAGGCCGAGACCGATATCTTCATCTATCCCGGCTACCGCTTTCGCGTGGCCGACGCGCTGATGACCAATTTTCACCTGCCGAAATCGACGCTGATGATGCTGGTTTCGGCGCTTATGGGCGAGACGCGCCTGCGCTGCGTCTATGACCATGCCATCCAACAGGGCTACCGCTTCTTTTCCTATGGCGACAGCTCGCTTCTGATCCCGGATCC
>JANOER010000301.1:0-10556 GCA_031441285.1 Rhodobacterales bacterium | reverse complement strand
GAAACCCTGCTTGCGGCCCGGGCTCTGCAAGGCATCGGGGCTTCGGCGCCGCGCGTCGTGTCGGTCGCGATGATCCGCGACCTCTTCAAGGGGCGCGAGATGGCGCGGATCATGAGCTTTGCGATGATGATCTTCACCATTGCCCCGGCGATAGCACCGCTTATGGGACAGGGGATCATCGCCCTTGCCGACTGGCATGCGATCTTTCTGGCCTATGTTGCCCTTGCCGGCGTCATCATGCTGTGGCTGGGCCTGCGCCAGCCCGAGACCTTGCCCCTCGCCGCCCGGCGCAGCCTGCATCTGGGCGATCTTCTTGCCGCCTGCCGCGAGCTTGCCGGACACCGGGTGGTTCTGGTCTCGACGCTTCTGCAGGCGCTGACGCTGGGCGCCCTTTTCGGCACGCTGTCGTCGATCCAGCCGATCTTCGAGGTCCAGTTCGGCCGCGCCGACAGCTTCCCCTTGTGGTTTGCCTTCATCGCGGTGGCCGCCATGTCCGGAAGCTTCCTGAACAGCCGGATCGTGATGACCCTTGGCATGCGCCGGGTCGTGTGGCGGACCTATCTGGCGCAGCTTCTGGTGACGCTGGCCACCCTTGGTCTTCTGGGCGGCGGGCTCCTTGCCGCAGATGCAGCCTTTGCCGCCTACCTGGTCTATTCTGTCGGGCTCTTTTCGATGATGGGTCTGACCATGGGCAATCTCAACGCCCTCTCAATGGAGCCGGTCGGCCATGTCGCGGGCCTTGCGGCTTCGGTGATCTCGTCGATCGCCACCGTAGGGTCGGTGCTGCTGGCAATCCCGATTGGGCTTGCGTTCAATGGCACCGCAGTGCCGCTTCTGGCGGGGGTTGCGACGCTGATCGGGCTGGCATTGCTGGTGTCGCTCAGATTTCTGGGCGATCCCCGGTCCTGACGCGCCCGATCCGTCAGGCCGCCTTGCCGGCCTTCACCACTTCGGCCAGATCCCGCGCGATGTTGAAGGCGCCCTTGATCCGGTCGCTGTCCGATTTCATCTCGCCCACCAGCACGATTCTGTTTCCGTTCACCCGCGCAGCCCCGCCCTGCGCCTTCAGAAAATCGACCAGTCCTGCGGGATTGGCGAACTTGTCGTTGTGAAACTGGATCGTCGCGCCCTTTGGCCCCGCGTCCAGCTTCGAGATCCCGGCCCGCTTGCAGGTCGCCTTGATCCGCACGATCAGCAACAGCGTGTTCACCTCTTTCGGCAGCGCGCCGAACCGGTCGATCAATTCTGCCGCGAAGCCTTCCAGCTCGACCTTGGTCGTCAGCGACGAAAGCCGGCGATAAAGCCCAAGCCGCACGTCAAGATCGGGGATGTAGGTTTCGGGAATCATCACCGGCACGCCCAGGTTCAACTGCGGGCTCCAGTCGTCGGAAATCGTGGACAAACCCTGCAACTCGCCCGACTTGATCCGGGCGATCGTCTCTTCCAGCATCTGCTGGTAAAGCTCATAGCCGACCTCACGGATATGGCCGGACTGCTCTTCGCCCAGAAGGTTGCCCGCGCCGCGCAGGTCAAGGTCATGGCTGGCAAGGTTGAAGCCCGCGCCCAAAGCATCAAGGCTGCCCAGCAACCGTAGCCGCTTGGTTGCCTGCGGGGTCAGCGGCGCGCGCGGCTTGGTGGTGAGATAACAATAGGCGCGGGTCTTGGACCGGCCCACCCGCCCACGGATCTGATACAGTTGCGCCAGACCGAACATGTCCGCCCGGTGGACAATCATGGTGTTTGCGGTGGGAATATCCAGACCACTTTCAACAATCGAGGTCGCCACCAGCACGTCATGCTTGCCGTCGTAGAACTGGTTCATCCGGTCATCCAGATCGCCCGCCGCCAGCTGGCCGTGCGCGATGACATAGGACACTTCCGGCACATGGGTCTTCAGGAAATCCTCGACATCCGGCAGGTCGGCGATGCGTGGCACGACGTAGAACGACTGCCCGCCACGGAACCTTTCGCGGAGCAGCGCCTCGCGGACGGTGATTGTGTCGAATTCGGAAACGTAAGTGCGGATCGCCAGCCGGTCTACCGGAGGCGTAGCGATGATCGACAGATCGCGCACCCCGGCCAAACTTAGCTGCAACGTGCGCGGGATCGGGGTCGCGGTCAGCGTCAGCACATGCACCTCGCTGCGCATCTCTTTCAGCCGCTCCTTGTGCGACACGCCGAAATGTTGCTCTTCGTCGATGACGAGAAGGCCCAGCGACTTGAAGCTGACCCGCTTGGCCAGAAGCGCATGGGTGCCGATCACGATATCGACGCTGCCATCCGCCATCGCAGCACGGGTGGCGTTGGCGTCCTTTGCGGAAACAAAGCGTGACAAGGGTCTGACCGATATGGGAAATCCGCGAAACCGCTCGGCAAAGCTGCGATAGTGCTGGCGGGCCAGAAGCGTTGTCGGGCAGACCACCGCCACCTGCATTCCGCTAAGCGCCGCAACAAAGGCCGCGCGCATTGCAACCTCGGTCTTGCCAAAGCCGACGTCGCCGACGATCAGGCGGTCCATCGGGCTGCCTTTCTCCAAATCGGCCACCACATCGGCGATGGCGGTCAGCTGGTCGTCGGTCTCCTGATAGGGAAAGCGTGCGGCGAAAGCCTCCCAGATCGAATGCGGGGCCTCAAGGATCGGCGCGTGCCGCAATGCCCGTTCCGCCGCGATCCGCATCAGGCGGTCGGCGATCTCTTTGATCCGTTCCTTGAGCTTGGCCTTCTTCGCCTGCCAGGCACCCCCACCCAGCCGGTCAAGCAGCCCCTCTTCATGACCGTAGCGGCTGAGAAGTTCGATATTCTCGACCGGCAGGTAAAGCTTTGCATTCTCGGCATATTCCAGCATCACGCAGGCATGTGGCGCGCCAAGGGCGGTGATCGTCTCGATCCCGAGATAGCGGCCCACGCCATGTTCGACATGCACCACAAGGTCGCCGGGGCTTAGGGTGTCGACCTCGCGCAGGAAGTTTTCGGCTTTGCGCTTGCGGCGGGGTTTGGCCACCAGCCGGTCGCCCAGCACGTCCTGCTCCGAGATGACCGCAAGGCCGGGGGCGACAAACCCCGCCTCCAGAGGCCAGACGGTCAGGAACAACCCGCCCTTGGCGTCGGGCAGCTCTCGGAAATCGGCGATGTCTTGCGCGCCGGTCAGGCCGTTGTCGGCCAGAAGCCCGCGCAATCGGTCGCGCGCGCCGTCAGACCAGCTGGCGATCACCACTTGACCGGTCCTGGCAAGCGTCTGAACATGATCGGCCAAGGCTGCGAAAAGGTTGACCTTTTCTTGCTGGCGTTCGGGCGCGAAGCTGCGGCCAGCGCGCGCGCCGGCATCCAGAACGCCCGGCCCCGGGCTTTGCGGCAAAGGCGATATCTGCACCAGCCGGTGGCCGGCTGTTGCTGCCTCCCAGGCTGCGTCGTCAAGGTAAAGCTCATCCGGCGGCACTGGCTTGTAGACCGTGTCCATCCGCCCCTTTGCGCCCATCGCCTCGGCGCGGGCGTCAAAGCTGTCGGCGATGCCCTCCCACCGCGACAGGCGGGCGGGCGTCACCTGATCGTCCAGCATCACCGAGGCGGCGGGAAGGTAGTCGAACAGCGTCTCCAGACCGGCGTGGAAGAACGGCAGCCAATGCTCCATCCCCTGATGCTTGCGACCGGCGCTGACCGCCTCGTACAGAGGATCGTCGGTGCCGGCCGCACCAAAGGCGATGCGGTAGTTCTGGCGGAACCGGGCAATCGAGGCGTCGTCAAGGATGATCTCGGACACCGCCGAGACGTCCACCTGCTTCAGCTTTTCGATCGTGCGCTGCGTGCCCGGATCGAAACGCCGCGCGCCGTCCAGCACGTCGCCAAAGAAATCCAGCCGGATCGGCCCGCCGGGACCGGGCGGATAGATGTCGATGATCCCGCCGCGCAGGGCGTAATCCCCCGGCTCGGACACGGTCGAGACCGGCGAAAAGCCCATCCGGGCCAGGAAGCCCTTCAGCCGCGCCTCGTCCACCCTTTCGCCGACCACCGCCCGGAACGATGCCGCACGCACCACCTCGCGCGCGGGAATCTTCTGGCTGGCGGCGTTCAGCGTGGTCAGAAGCACGACAGGCGCAGCCAACCCCTCGGCCAGAAGCGCAAGGCTTGCCATGCGTCGGGCGCCGATTTCGGGGTTCGGACTGACCCGGTCATAGGGCAGGCAGTCCCAGGCCGGGAAATCCAGCACCGGCGCATCCGGAGCCATCACGGCGAGGGCCGCGCGCATCGCCTCGGCCCGCTTGTCGTCGCGCGCGACATGGATGACCGACTGGCCGCGTGACAGCTCACGCGCCACCCGCCTCGCGTCGAAGCCTTCGGGCGCGCCGCCCAGTATGATGCGCTCGGCGCCCATGTGGCCCCTGATCAGTTGAGGATCGAGATGTTGACGTTCTGCCAGGTGCCGTACATGGCGGTGACGAAGATCGCCACCATGCCGATGACCTGGGTCATCCGCCGATGCACGATCAGCCGGCGGTGCAGCGCCTCGCCCCTGTTTTCGCCGGCGGCGATGCGGCGGGAGGCGCGGATGCTAAGCCAGACGACCAGCGTCATCGGCGCGAACAAGAGGAACACGGCGGCCGCGAATTCGACATCGTAATAGAAGGCCAGCATGCCCAGGCCGGTCAGCCAGAAACAGCCAAGCGCCACGGCGAGCAGGCCGCCCTGATCGACGATCGCCAGCAACCGGCTGGAGTTGATCCGCGCCATGTCCTCAAGATCCTGGCCCGCCTGCCCGCCCTCGCGGCGGGCGCGCTGGATCATGTCATGCGGCACCCCAAGCACCCAGTGGCTGGTCGACGACCACAGCACCGCCAGCGCGATCCAGTACCACAGGTTGGAAAACGACCGCATGTCGATGATTTCGAAAACCTTGTCGAATATCTCCACGTCCGGATGCGCCCTTTTTTCCGTTTGCGTCTGTCGGCCATGCGTAGATAACTTGAGGCCCGGCTTTTTCCATGGCAGGCAGACAGTCAGGCTGCAAGCCCTCGCTTGCGTCTTCGAGTGAAGGAGTCCGGCCATGCAGCCTGTCCATGCCCCTTTTCCGCTGTCGCGCTTCCGCCGCACCAGGCGGACACCGGCGCTGCGGGCGCTGACCGAAGAGGTGACCCTGTCTGCCTCCGACCTGATCTGGCCGCTGTTTCTGCGCGACGGCACGTCGCTGCGCGAGCCTGTCGCGTCGATGCCGGGGGTTGACCGGCTAAGCGTCGACCTTGCGGTCGAAGCCGCCGCCACCGCGCAAGAGCTTGGAATTCCGGCGGTCTGCCTCTTTCCCTACACCGACCCCGCCCTGAAGACCGCAGACTGCCGCGAGGCCTGGAACCCCGACAACCTGGCCAACCGGGCGATCCGGGCGATCAAGGCCCAGGTTCCGGGGGTCGCGGTGATGACGGACGTGGCGCTTGATCCTTACAACGCGCATGGCCATGACGGTCTGGTGCAGGACGGGGTGATCCTGAACGATGAAACCGTCGAGGTGCTGGTCCGGATGGCGCTGGTCCAGGCCGAGGCCGGGGCCGACATCCTTGGCCCGTCCGACATGATGGACGGTCGGATCGGCGCGATGCGCGCGGCCCTGGAAGCGGCGGGCCTGAAGGACGTAGCGATCCTGAGCTACGCCGCCAAATACGCCAGCGCCTTCTATGGCCCGTTCCGTGATGCGGTGGGGGCGTCGGGCGCGCTGAAGGGCGACAAGAAGACCTACCAGATGAACCCCGCCAACAGCGACGAGGCGATCCGGCTTGTCGCCCGCGACCTGGCCGAAGGCGCGGACATGGTCATGGTGAAGCCGGGAATGCCCTATCTCGACATCTGCGCCCGGGTGAAACAGACCTTCGGCGCGCCGACCTTCGCCTACCAGGTCTCGGGCGAGTATGCGATGATCAAGGGGGCGGCGGCCAACGGCTGGATCGATGGCGAGCGGGCAATGCTGGAAAGCCTGATCGCGTTCAAACGCGCCGGCTGTGACGGCGTTCTCACCTATTTCGCCCCTGAGGTGGCCCGGCTGCTGAAGTCCTGACCCGGAAGGTCGCGACGAAGCGTCCCGGTCTTTTCCCTCAGTGGGAAGGGGGTGGGGGCATCGGCAGCGGGTCAGGTTGCGAACATGCCCGTCGGTTCAATGGAACTGGCCCTGCACCGTCTCGGCCAACTGGTTCAGCGAAAAGGGTTTCGGCAGGAAGACCGAGTTCGGGATGCGGGTCTGGTCCTCCGACAGGCTGTCCTCGGCATAGCCCGACATGAAAACCACCCGCGTATTCGGCCGGGTCTCTCGCGCGCGCCGCACCCAGGACGGGCCGTCCATCCCCGGCATCACCACATCGGTCACGAAGACATCAATCTCAAGCCCCGGATCTTCCAGCAGCGACAGGGCTGCTTCGGCATCGGCGACTTCAAGCACGGTATAGCCGCGCAGCCGCAACGCACGACCCGCGAAGGCGCGCACCGGAGCTTCATCCTCGACCAGAAGGATCACGCCCTCACCCTGCCGAAGCGGGGTGCGGCGGGTCTCGGGCTCGGCTGCGGGCGTCGTCTCGGCTTCGTAGACGGGGAAATACAGCGAAAAGGTCGCCCCCTGACCGGGCAGGGAATCCACGAAGACGAACCCGCCCGATTGCTTTGTGATCCCGTAAACCATTGAAAGGCCAAGGCCGGTGCCTTCGCCAACGCGCTTTGTGGTGAAGAACGGCTCGAAGATCTTCTGCAGGTTTTCGGCGGTGATGCCGACGCCCTGATCGATCACCCGGATCACCGAATAATTGCCCGCCGGCACCGAGGCCCGGTCGCGCCGCAAGGGTTCGGTCAGGGTCACCGGCTCGGTCTCGATGACAACGGTTCCCCCCTCGGGCATCGCGTCGCGGGCGTTGACCGCAAGATTGATCAGCACCTGTTCCAGTTGGCGCCGGTCCGCCCGGACCGCCCCCAGCGGCCGCCCGGATTGCTGGCCCAGATGGTTGAGCTTCAGTTCAACCCGTTCCACCACCAGCCGGTTCAGCAGATGGGTCAGGTCCGACAGCACATCCTCAAGGTCGATCCGTTCAGGCTTCAGCGTCTGCTTGCGCGAGAAGGCCAGCAACTGACCGACAAGTGCCGCCGCCCGGTTGGAGTTCTGCCGAATCTGTTCAAGATCGGCAAACTCGGGGTCTTCAACCCCGTGGCGCAGCAAGAGAAGGTCGCAATGCCCGGAAATGGCGGTCAAAAGGTTGTTGAAGTCATGCGCGATCCCGCCGGCAAGCTGGCCGATCGCCTGCATCTTCTGGCTTTGCGCGAACTGCGCTTCCAGCGTTTTCAGGCGGGTGGCGTCGTTCAGCACCGCCAGCGCCCCCGGTCTGCCGCCCATGTCAAAGCGCTGCAAGGTCACCTGCAGGAAGGTCTCGTCGCGGGCCTGACGCACGCGCAGCACCTCGGCCCCGCCGGGAAGCCGGCCGCAGATGACATCGGACAGCCAGTCGGATACCGGCCGGCCCAGACCCTCGAACACATCGTGGAACATCACCGCCTTCAGGTCGCCCTGCCACAGCAGATCGCGGGCCGCCCGGTTGGCACTGCGCAGCACCCCATCCGGCCCAAGGCACAGAAGCGCAACCGGAACCTCCTCAAGATCCGTGGTTCCCGAGATCCGTTCAACGGGCAAAGCCGCGACGGCTGCGGGATCGGCCGCGCGAAAGGCATCGATCCGCCAGATGAACCGCTCTGACCCCGACCGATGCACCGCGATCCGCAAGGCGCCATCCCCGGTCGGCAGGTCGTGGCGGGCGGCACCGTCCCGGCCCGCTTCGGCCTGCAGGCGCAACAGAAGTGCTGCGGGCAGCAGCGTGACCTGTGCGAAACCGTCGACAAGGCTGCGCGCCCCGGTCCCGAAGCGCGCCTCGGCCGCAGCGTTGCGCATGAGGATATGCCCCGCCACATCGGTCGAAAAACAGGGCGCCGCATCGTCCGCCATCAGCGCAAAACTGTCGTGCCGGAAACGGGACTTTTCGCGGCGGGTCGACACCCCAAGCCCGGCCAAAAGTGGTGCGAGCATGACCAGAGAGGCGCCGGCCAGGCCTGCGACGGGCCCAAGGATCGGCAGACCAAAGGCCCAAAGTCCGACCAGTGCCAGACCCAGGCCAAATAGCACCCAAAGCCCGGTGACCGGCACCGCGGCCAGTTTTGTCATCGCCATGTGAAGTGGTTTTGGCACCTGAAAATCCAGACTGCATTCCGTTGCCCCAGCCTTGCCGGGAAACGGTTAAGTGATCGTTAATCACGATAGCCGTCCGTGAAATGCGCGCAAGGGTTGTGTTGCAGAAATCAGACTCGCGTCAGCACGCAAAGAAAGAACCCGTCGCCGCCCGAAAGCGGCGAGAAGGATTGCTCATGGGTGCGACACCAGCCGGACTGGCGGGTTAGAAACTGATCAATCTGCACGCCGTTCTCGGCCGACAGGATCGAGCAGGTGGCATAGGCCAGCGCGCCCTTCGGGCCGACCATCGCCGCAGCGCGGTCAAGGATCGCGGACTGCTGGGCCAGCACCGCGCCAAGCCGGTCCGGTGTCAGAGCCCACTTGCCCTCCGGGTCGCGTCGCCAGCTGCCCGAGCCTGAACAGGGCGCGTCAACAAGCACAAGATCGAACGGGGCGTCAGATTCGGGCCGGTCGATCAGCCGGACGGCGATCCCGGCCCGGCGCGCGCGGTTCGGAAGGTCCGCCATCCGGCGTGGGGCGATGTCATGGGCAAAAAGTGTCAACCCGGCGCGCGCGCCCATGGCCAGGGTCTTGCCCCCGCCACCTGCACAGTGGTCCAGCACCCGCATCCCGTCGGTCAGGGGCAGGGCCAGGGCCACCGCCTGCGAGGCCGCATCCTGCAACTCGACCTGCCCGGTCAGGTAGGCCTGCGAGGTTTGCAGCTTGCGCGCCTGCCCCGTCACCTCCAGCGCGGTTTCGGCCAGGGGATGCGGCACGGCCGTGATCCCTTCGGCGGCCAGGGCTGCCTGTGCGGCCTCGCGGCTGGCCTTGCGCGTGTTGACCCGCACGAAGACCGGCGCGCGCAGCCGCAGGGCCGCCGCCACCGGCCCCAAGGCGTCACCCTGGCTTTCGCGCAGTGCCGGGATCAGCCAGTCCGGCAGGTCCAGCGCCTCGGCCTCGTCGGGGTCGCGTGCGGCATCGGCTGGCCCCACCGGCGCCGGCGCATGCCCTTCGCCGGAAAACAGCGCCTCTTGCCCGGTGGCGCGCATCAGGCCCAGCACCAGCCCGCGTCCGGTCAGCCCGCCGCCACGCGCCGCCGCCGACCGCCGCCGCCGAAGCGCCTCAAAGACGATGTCACGCACCGCCGCCCGGTCGCCCGAGCCGGCAAAGCGGCTGGCCCGGCCCCAGTTGGTCAGCGCCTTTTCGGCGGCCTCGCCGGCCAGCACCCGGTCAAGGACCGAGATCGCCGCCGCCGCCCGCGCACCCGGCGTCATGGCAATACCCCTGCAAGCAGGCTGGACATCACATCACCCGGTAATTCGGGCTTTCGCGGGTGATCTGCACGTCGTGGACATGGCTTTCCTTCAGCCCCGCTCCGGTGATCCGCACGAACTGGCACCGCGTCTGCATCTCGGCCACGGTGGCGCAGCCGGTATAGCCCATCGCCGCGCGCAAGCCGCCGACCATCTGGTGGATGACCGCCGCGGCACTGCCCTTGTAGGGCACCTGCCCTTCGATCCCCTCCGGCACCAGCTTGTCGGACGCGGCATCCTTCTGGAAATACCGGTCCGCCGAGCCCCGCGCCATCGCCCCCAGCGACCCCATCCCCCGGTAGGCCTTGAAGGACCGCCCGTTCCACAAGATCACCTCGCCGGGGGATTCGTCGGTCCCGGCAATCGCGCTGCCGACCATCGCGCAGGAGGCTCCCGCCGCGATCGCCTTGGCGAAGTCGCCGGAATACTTGATCCCGCCATCCGCGATAACAGGCACATCGCCCGCCGCGCGCGAGGCATCCATGATCGCCGTCAGCTGCGGCACGCCCACGCCCGCCACGATCCGGGTCGTGCAGATGCTGCCCGGCCCGATCCCGACTTTCACCGCATCGGCCCCGGCGCCGATCAGCGCGCGTGTCGCCTCGCCCGTGGCCACGTTCCCCGCTACGACCTGCACCGTGTTCGACAGCCGCTTGATCCGCTCGACCGCACGGGCCACGCCTTCGGAATGACCATGCGCGGTGTCGATCACCACCAGATCGACGCCCGCGTCGATCAGCGCCTCGGACCGCGCGAACCCCGCATCGCCGACGGTCGAGGCCGCCGCAACCCGCAGCCGCCCAAGCTCGTCCTTGCAGGCCTGCGGGTTCAGGACCGCCTTTTCGGTGTCCTTCAGGGTCAGCAGGCCGGTCAGCTTGCCGGTCCCGTCGGTCACCAGCAGCTTTTCGATCCGCCGCGCCTTCATCAGGCTGATCGCTTCGGCGCGGTCCACCGGCTCACGCAGTACCGCAAGATTTTCCGAACTCATCATCGTGCGCACGGGGGTGCGGTCGTCGCTGGCAAAGCGCATGTCGCGATTGGTGACGATGCCGAGGACGCGGCCC
>JANOER010000300.1:0-21118 GCA_031441285.1 Rhodobacterales bacterium | reverse complement strand
ACCGCCAACGTCGCTCCGCGCCTCTGCGCCGAGTTCCAGGTGGCGACGCTGGCGGGCGATTACGCGACGGCGCTGGAGTATCAGGACCGCCTGATGCCGCTGCACGAGGCGATCTTCCTCGAGCCCGGCCTTGTGGGCGCGAAATACGGCCTGTCGCTGCTGGGGCTGTGCAGCGAGGAGGTCCGGCTGCCGCTGGTCGGCCTGACCGATGGCACCAAGGCGCGGATCAAGGCCGCCATGCGCCACGCAGGCCTGATCGACTGACCCCGCAGGACCGGGCAGCCCCCGTCCTGACCTGCCGCAAAGGACAGACTTCGTGACCCTGACAGAAAATCAGCGCGGGGCGGTGTTCATGACCGCCTCGATGGCCGGCTTCGCGGTCGAGGACGTTTTCGTGAAAGCCGCGGCCAAGTCCCTGCCGCTGGGGCAGGTGCTGCTGACGATCGGGCTGATCGGCGTGCTTACCTTCGCGCTGATGGCCCGAAGCAGGGGCGAGGCGGTCCTGCCCGCCGCCTTTCTGTCGCGCGCCATGCTGATCCGGTCGGGTTTCGAGGTGACGGGGCGGCTGTTCTACGGACTGGCGATCACCTTGACGGCGCTGTCCACCACCTCGGCCATCCTGCAGGCGACCCCGCTGGTCGTCGTCGCCGGTGCGGCGCTGGTCTTTGGCGAAAAGGTCGGCTGGCAACGCTGGCTGGCGGTGCTGGTGGGCTTTGCCGGAGTGCTGGTGATCCTGCGGCCGGGGGCGGATTTCTCGGCGCTGTCGCTCTTTGCCGTGGTTGGCCTTCTGGGCTTTGCCGGGCGTGACCTTGCCACCCGCGCCGCGCCGAAGGGCCTGTCGAACCGCCAGCTTGGGGCGCTGGGCTTTGCCATGCTGGCGGCGGCGGGGGCAATCTTGCTGGCAATCACCGGCGGGGCGGTCTTGCCCGATGCGCGGGGCCTGGGTCTGCTGGCCGGCGGCGCGGTGTTCGCGATGGCGGGCTATCACGCGCTGACCGCCGCGATGCGGACCGGCGAGGTCGCGGCGGTGACGCCGTTCCGTTACACCCGGCTGATCTTTGCGCTGGTCCTGTCGATGCTGCTGTTTCACGAGCGGCCCGATCTGGCCACCTGGATCGGCGCGGCACTTGTCGTGGGATCAGGGATCTTTGCGCTGACGCGCGGCCGGGGCTAGCGGCCGCTCTTCAAGCTCGCAAGGGCTTGATAAGCGGGCGGGTCAGGTCATGCCCGGTGGTAGGGCGATCCTGACAGGATCGTTACCGCCCGGTAAAGTTGTTCGGCCAGCATCACCCGCACCAGCATGTGCGGCCAGACCATGCGCCCGAAGCTGATGGCAAGGTCGGCCGTCTCACGCAGCTTCGGGTCAAGCCCGTCCGCGCCGCCGATCATCAGGGCCACGTCCTGCTGACCAGCGTCGCGCCACGCGGCCAGCCGGGTGGCAAGGTCCGGGCTTGAAAGCGTCGTGCCCCGTTCATCCAGCACAACCAGGACCGCGCCCGCGGGGGCCGCGCGCAGCAGCAGTCCGGCTTCGGCGGCCATGCCCGCGCCACGCTTGTCCTCGACCTCGTGCTCGGTCACCGGGCCAAGGCCAAGGGGCCGTCCCGTCCGGTCGCAGCGTTGCAGATAGTCATCGACAAGGGTGCGCTCGGGACCCGACCGCAAGCGACCGACCGCGCAGAGGTGCAGCCGCATCGCTGACGCTTCAGATCTGCGCTGCGCGGGTCACGCCCGCCGGAAGCCACATCTTTTCAAGCTGGTAGAACTCGCGCACTTCCGGGCGGAAGACATGGACGATCACGTCGCCCGCGTCGATCAGCACCCAGTCGCCGGTTTCCTTGCCTTCCATGCGCACGGAAATCCGCAGGTCGTGCTTCAGCCGGTCAGCAAGCTTTTCCGAGATCGCGGCCACCTGACGGGTGGACCGGCCCGAGCAGATCACCATGTAATCGGCGACATCGGACCTGCCGCGCAGGTCGATCTTGACGATATCCTCGGCCTTATCGTCGTCGACCGACGACAGCACCAGGGCAAGAAGCTCATCGGACGTGTAGCCACCGGTCCCGGCGGCATCGTCCGTGGCGGGTTTCTGGCGCGGGCCGACCGGAAGGCCGGTGGCAGGATCTGAGTGCGACAGGACGGGGTCCTCCAGGTAACGCGCGGGGACCGGACCCCGCGCCGGGGCTTCGCGGTCAAGACTAGCATCCGGGGCGGGCAATCTCAACCAAAGGCGGGCGCCTACGCCCTATTTCGCGCCGTGGCAAGGCCGGATGCCGCCTGTTTGCCCATATCCGTCTGCGCCCGGAAGGGTCGGGGGGCGATGGTCCCGGTCCGATGCGGCGCGCGCGGGGACACGGGGACATGACGCAATCTTGCCTAGGCGGGCGTTCGGGCGTATATCGCCGGTCATGCTTGGGTTCATCTACTTCAACATCTCCGATCACGCGCGGCTTCCGGCCCGGTTTTTCGGCATGACCCGGTCAATTCTTTCCCGCGTCTGACGCGGGCCTGATCCTGCGCCGTCCGCGCATCCGTTGTTCCTGCAAGCCATCCCGAACCTGAAGGTGAGAGCCATGACCGCTCTGCGTACGCTTTACGACAAGATCTGGGACGACCATGTTGTCCACCGCGCCGATGACGGCACCTGCCTGCTGTATATCGACCGCCACCTTGTGCATGAGGTGACCTCGCCGCAGGCTTTCGAAGGCCTGCGGATGACCGGTCGCCGCGTGCGCGCGCCGGAAAAGACCATCGCAGTGCCGGATCACAACGTGCCGACGACACTGGACCGGGCCAATGCCGCGACGATGACCGAGGACAGCCGCATCCAGGTGGCAACCCTTGACCAGAACGCGCGGGATTTCGGGATCCACTATTATCCCGTTTCCGACGTGCGCCAGGGCATCGTCCATATCGTCGGCCCGGAACAGGGCTGGACCCTGCCGGGCATGACCGTGGTTTGCGGCGACAGCCACACCGCCACCCATGGTGCGTTCGGCTCTCTGGCCCACGGGATCGGCACATCCGAGGTCGAGCATGTCCTTGCGACCCAGACGCTGATCCAGCGCAAGGCGCGCAACATGAAGGTCGAGATCACCGGCAGCCTGCGGCCCGGCGTCACCGCCAAGGACATCACCCTGTCGGTGATCGGCGTGACCGGCACGGCGGGCGGCACCGGCTATGTCATCGAATACTGCGGTCAGGCGATACGCGAGCTTTCGATGGAAGGTCGGATGACGGTCTGCAACATGGCGATCGAGGGCGGCGCGCGCGCGGGCCTGATCGCGCCGGACGAAAAGACCTTCGCTTATTGCATGGGCCGCCCTCATGCTCCGAAAGGTGCGAAGTGGGAGGCGGCACTGGCCCACTGGAAGACCCTTTTCACCGACGAAGGCGCGCAGTTCGACAAGGTGGTGACGATCCGGGGCGAGGATATCGCCCCCGTTGTCACCTGGGGCACCAGCCCCGAAGACGTGCTGCCGATCACCGGCGTCGTCCCGTCACCGACGGATTTCACCGGCGGCAAGGTGGAAGCCGTGCAGCGGTCGTTGGACTACATGGGCCTGACGCCGGGCCAGAAGCTGTCCGAGATCAAGATCGACACGGTGTTCATCGGGTCTTGCACCAATGGCCGGATCGAGGATCTGCGGGCGGCGGCGGCGATCCTGAAGGGCAAGAAGATTGTGGTGAAGCGCGCGATGGTCGTCCCCGGATCGGGCCTTGTCCGCGCGCAGGCCGAAGAAGAAGGTCTGGCGCAGATCTTCCTTGACGCCGGGTTTGAATGGCGGCTGGCCGGTTGCTCGATGTGCCTGGCGATGAACCCCGACCAGCTGGCCCCGGGCGAGCGTTGTGCAGCAACCAGCAACCGCAACTTCGAGGGCCGGCAGGGTCGGGGCGGTCGCACGCATCTTCTGTCGCCGGCGATGGCGGCTGCGGCGGCGATCACCGGACGGCTGACCGACGTGCGCGAGATGATGGGCGAAATGGTCTGACGCTGCGGCGTCTGACATCCGGGGGGGTCACACCCCCCAGACCCCCGGTGGGATATTTGTGCAGAAAGGAGGCCGGGGTCGGCAGCCTTTTGGGCTAGAGAAACACCCTTTCGAAGGTCCACCAGGCGCCGACGGCCGCGATGACGCAAGAGGCAGGCAAGGCGATCCGGGCGCGGTACCAGGGTCTGGCCCCGAAAGGCAGCGCCAGCAGCACGAAAGCAACGGCGATCACCGCCAGTTGCCCCAGCTCGACCCCGATGTTGAAGCCGATCAGGCTGATGGCGAAGCGCCCCTCGGGCAGGCCTACATCGCTGAGGACCGACGCAAAGCCCAGCCCGTGCAAGAGGCCGAAGCCGAACACCACCGCGATGCGGGTCAGTCCGATCTTGCCGCCGAAGATGTTCTCGACCGCAACATAGACGATCGAGGCCGCGATCAGCGGCTCGACGATGCTGGCCGGGACGGAGACAATCTGCAGGCTGGCCAGCGCAAGCGTGACGGTATGGGCCAGGGTGAAGGCCGTCACCTGGCCCAGAAGCGGCCCCAGACGCCGCGAGAAGAAGAACAGGCCAAGGACGAACAGGATATGGTCCAGCCCTTTCGGCACGATATGTTCAAACCCTGACAGGATGAAGCGCCCGAAGACCGGCAGCGCGCCTTCTTCGACAAAGCCGTCGCGCGGCAGCGCCTGGCTTAGTGCGCCGGCGGTCAGGACTGCCGCATAGGCCTGATCCCCGCCGCCGACCTGCCGCACCACCACCGAACCGAAGGCGCTGTCCCATCCCACCTGAACCGGCGTGCCATCGGCCGGAAGATCAGCGGTGAACCGCAGCTCGCTGTCGCGGGGCAGGTCAAGATCGCCGACGTCGGGGATCGTGACCCCGGTCAGGCGCGGCTCAAGCCGGGTCTGGCCCGCCATGAGGATGATCTGCGGCGCAATGGCCGGCCAGGCGGCGCGCAGCATTGCTTCCAGCGCTTCGGAGGGCTGGGCGCGCAGGGTGTCATATTGGTCCGCCTCGGGCGAGGTGTCGGTATCCTCGATCACCGAAAGGTCCATGCCGGCGATCAGCGGCTCCAGCGGCATGGTCATGGTGACCTCGACCGTCGCGGCGGTCACGGTGACGTTGGAAATCGCTGGCCGGACCTCATGGGCGACAGCGGGTTGGACCACGGCCATTGACAGCAAGGCGGAAAGGGCCAGCTTGTGAATCGCTGCAAAGACAGAGGACCGCAAATGACTTTTCCCGTTCTGGTGACCGTGCTTGCCTTGGCATTTAGCACGTCGGCGGCAAAGGCACATGAATTCTGGTTGTCGCCGGATGATTACACGCTTGCGCCGGACGACGAGATGCAGGTCCGGCTGCGGATCGGGTCCGGGATGAAGGGCGCGCCGTATTCCTACCTGCCGAAGGACATCGCCCGGTTCGAGGTGGTGCAGGGTGACGATGTCCGGCCGGTCACGTCCCGGTTGGGCGACAACCCGGCGCTGCAAATGGCCGCCGGGGCGGACGGACTGGCGGTGGTGGTGCATGAGACCACGGATTCGCGGCTGACCTACAAGGACTTCGCCGTGTTCCAGCGATTCGTGGCGCACAAGGACTTCCGCACCGCGCTGGCCGATCACACGGCGCGCGGTCTGCCGGAGGCTGGAATTCAGGAAACCTACCGCCGCTATGCCAAAAGCCTGATCGCGGTCGGTTCTGGGGCCGGGTCGGACCGCGCGATGGGCCTCAAGATCGAGATCGTGGCACTGGCCAATCCCTATACCGACGATCTTTCCGGCGGAATGCCGCTGCTGGTGCTGATGGACGGCGCCCCCCGGCCCGATGTGCAGGTCGAGCTTTTCCGGACCGCCGCCGACGGGACGGTCACAACCACGCTGCACCGCACCGATATGGCCGGCAAGGTCACGGTGCCGGTTCTGCCGGGAATGGAGTATCTGGCCGACAACGTCGCCCTTCTGGCGCTGGACAATGACGATGCCGCGGCTGGCCCAGTCTGGCACTCGGACTGGGCGTCGCTGACCTTCCGCACCCCGGACTGACGGTTGCCCCTGCAACCCGGATGGATTATTCGACCGCAAAGTCAGGAGAACCCTATGGACCCGTTCACCACCCTTACCGGCATCGCGGCACCCATGCCGCTGGTCAATATCGACACCGACATGATCATCCCCAAGCAGTTCCTGAAGACGATCCAGCGGTCGGGACTGGGCAAGAACCTCTTTGACGAGATGCGCTTCACCCTAGACGGGGCCGAGATCCCGGATTTCGTGCTGAACCAGCCCGCCTATCGCCGCGCCGAGATTCTGGTGGCCGGCGACAACTTCGGCTGTGGTTCGTCGCGCGAACACGCGCCTTGGGCCTTGCTGGATTTCGGCATCCGCTGCGTGATCTCGACCAGCTTTGCGGACATCTTCTTCAACAACTGCTTCAAGAACGGCATCCTGCCGGTGGTGCTGCCGGAAGCGGCCGTCGCGCATCTGATGGACGACGCGCGCAAGGGCGAAAACGCCCGGATCACCGTCGATCTGGACAGCCAGACCGTCACCGCGTCGGATGGCACCCGCTTTGCCTTCGAGGTCGATGCCTTCAAGAAGCATTGCCTGATGAACGGGCTGGACGATATCGGCCTGACGCTGGAGAAGGCCGCTTCGATCGACGCCTATGAGGCGAAGGCCGCTACCCTGCGCCCCTGGGCCTAGGGCGCAGGGTCACCGCCGGTCAGTTCCCCGGTGGCCTCGCTCCTGACCCGGCGTTTGCCAGCGACACCGGCACGGCCTTTGTCCCCGAATCCCGCCCCTTCTGGCAATTGTGGAGCAAGGCCGCCGATCCTGCCGCGACCGATCCCGCGCTTGCTGCGGCATTGCACTGTAGTGCCAGCCAGATGCTGGACGGCATGATCGCCTGCCTGGCACGGCGCGCGCAGGGTCACGGGTGGGCCGTAGCACGTCCGGCTGACACCGCGCTTCGGTTGTCGGCGCTTTGCGACGGTCTGTCCGGAATGCTGTTGTCCAAGATGCCGGCACGGACCCCGCAAAAGGCCGAGGCCCACCTGTGCCATGCCATTCAGGCTGAGACCCTGTCCCGTTGACGGGATCAGCCTTGGCAAGTCTGAGGTGCCAGGCACCCTTTCGGTGCCGTTCGCAGAAAAGACCCGACACTATCGCGTGACTGACCCTGAAATGGCCACAAAGCTTTGGTTTTCTAGTCGAATGATCTCGATTGGCGGGAAAAGCGGGGCAGATTTGGGCAGGATTGAGGCGGACCAGACCAGCATCAAGGGCATGCTTGGCAGCAAGCTTCAGTTGCGCGTCGTGTCGTCCATCGAAGGGGCGGCACGCACCTGGCTTAACCGGGCGACCGGGGCTGCGGTGCGCGCCTTTCTGGTCATGGTGCTGATCGTGCTGCCGTCGGTGATCCTGCCCGGCATCGGCACCGACACCAAGCAGATCGTGGCGTTGATGTCGCTGTTTGCCGGAACACTGGTTTTCGTCGAGTACAACGCCGTCTATCCCAGCCTGGTCGAGTTTCGCGACGGCGCACCGTTCAACCGCATCCGCTATCTCATGCTGCTTGCGATGGTGCTGTTCCTGTCGGTGGTCATCGCCGATCGACAAGACCCGACAACGGTTTCGCGGTTGTTCAATGCGCTTGGCGTCGTGGTCGGACAGGCACTGGATTTCCCGTACTCACCAGTTCGCCTTGCAACGTATGCGCTGTCGGACACCGCGACCGCCGAACAGGTCCTGGATGTTCGCACCACGGCCGGAACTGCCTATCTCATCTCGCTGGTGTCGCTGGCGGTGTTCGTGATCGTGCTGAAACTGGCGGGATGGCCATCGACCAAGGTCGCGTTCAACGTCTGGGTCAACTTGCCGACCTTCGAACCAACGGGGGGGGGCGACGTGGTCGACCGGCTTGAGCGTGACGCGCGGGTCAACCTCGGGGTCGGCTTTCTGCTGCCGTTTCTGGTTCCGGCGCTGATCGCGGTCCTCAGTTCGGGCCTGCCTGATTCGGTTGTCACCTCGCCGCAGACCCTGATCTGGTCGATGGCCGCCTGGGCTTTCCTTCCGGCCAGTCTTCTGATGCGCGGTGTTGCGATGGCGCGGATCGCCGACATGGTCCGCACCAAGCGTGATCTCAAGATCGCCGCCGATGCGGCGGCCGCCCGTCAGGACGAAGACCAAGATGAGGACGACCTCTGACCTGCCGCCACCTTGCCGTTTCTCTTGCCTTGATGCTGACGGGAAGCGTTTTCGCGGCAAGCGCCGAAGCCCTGCGCGTGGCGACGTGGAATGTCGGGTTGGACCGCAGCGGACCGGGACTTCTGGTGTCGGACCTGGCTAAAGCCGAGGACCCGCAGATCGCGGCCGTGGTCCGGGTTCTGGCGGCGCTTGATGCCGACGTGATCCTTCTGACCTCGGTCGATTATGACCGGGGCGGCGTCGCGCTTGACCTGCTGGCCGACCAGCTTGCAAAGGCCGGCGCACCCTATCCGCACCGGTTTTCGCTTCGCCCCAACACCGGGACGCAGACCGGCTTCGATGCCGACGGCAACGGCCGTGTCGGTGACCCGGCGGACGCACAGGGCTGGGGGCTTTTCTCGGGTCAGGGCGGCATGGCGATCCTGTCGCGCCTGCCGGTAGACGCAGAGGCGGCCCGCGACTTCTCGGGGTATCTCTGGCGCGATCTTCCGGGCACGCGGATGCCGAAGCCCGCCGATCCGGCGCTTGGCGCGGTTCAGCGCCTTGCCACCACCGGGTTCTGGGACGTGCCGGTGCTGACCGACGCCGGTCCGCTGCATATTCTGGCCTGGCATGCCTCGCCCCCGGTCTTTGACGGCCCCGAGGACCGCAACGGCCGCCGCAACCATGACGAAGCCGCGTTCTGGCGGCTGTTTCTGGAGGGCGCCCTGCCGATGGCCCCACCCGGGGGGCCATTTGTCCTTCTGGGCGACGGAAATCTTGACCCCGCCGATGGCGAAGGCCTGCGCGAGGGGATCTCTGCCCTGCTGGCCCATCCCGCCGTGCAGGACCCCGCGCCGCGCGGCAGCCATGGCCGGGCCGAGCCCGCGCATGCCGGCGACCCTGCGCTGGACACAAGCCTTTACGACCAGATCGGCGGGCTTCGGCTGGACTATGTGCTGCCCTCGGCCGGGGTGCAGGTGCAGGGGGCCGGCGTCCTCTGGCCCGGTCCGAATGCCCCCTTGGCCGCCGACCTGACCGCCGCCTCGCGGCATTTCCCGGTCTGGGTCGAGATTGCGCTGCCCTAGACCGGTTTCAGCGCCACCAGATGCGCCTTGATGACCTCGTCCAGCGAAGTATCGCGGTAGTCCGGACGCCATTGGCGCAGGGGGCCGGGGTCCAACCGGTGCGGGAAGCGGTTGAGGTAAAGCATCTCGCGCAGCTCGCGTGCCAGTTCCCAGACCGGGCTGGCAAGGGTGAAGACCCACAGCGGGAACTGCGACACCTTCATCGGCCGTCCGGTCAGCCGCGCTATCCTTGCGGCAAGCTCGTTGATAGTGAAGGCGTGCCCTGCAAAGGGAATGTCGGCATAGGCGGGCAGGGCGCCGCCAAGGTCCACCAGGCCGACAGCGGCCCGCGCCATGTCGGGAAGATAGGCGTAGGCGTGCAGCGCATCGGCCGGGCCAAGCGCGGTGATCCTGCCTTTGCCCACCTTGGACAGGATCACCCGGTTCATCAGCATCTGCGGAGCCCCGGGCAACAGGAAATCGCCGCCGCGAAGCAGGATCGTGCGGGGGCCACCGGAGAAGGCTGCCTGGCGGTAGGTGTCTTCCATCGTGGCGCGGATGCGGCCCTTGCGGCTGACGGGGCGATGCGGAGTGTCGGGCCCCCAGGGCGTGGGCTCTATCCCATAGGGGTAGACGTTGCCCGGCACCAGCAACGTGGCCCCGCTGGCCCGCCCGGCGGCGATGACGCTTGCGGTGATCTCGGGGATCAGCCGGTCCCAATCGTGATAGCCGGGCGGGTTCAGCCCGTTGACGATAAGCTGCGCCCCCCGCGCCGCTGTCGCCATGTCGGTTCCGCGCGTGTAGCGGTTGACGCGCCAGCCTGCCGCTTGCAGGGCTTGCGCCACCTGCCCGCCAAACCCGCCCGAGGCACCCAGAACCAAAGCTGTCTTTTCCATGATCGCGTCTCCTTTTCCCGACATGTCGCTCGGGCTGAAGCAATTTGGAATTGCATGAATTCGGACATTGGATATTCAATAGCGAATGGAAAGCCTCGACTGGTCCCTGATCCGTTCCTTCCTTGCCGTGGCCGAGGCCGGATCCCTGTCCGGGGCCGCCCGGGCGACCGGGATCAGCCAGCCAACCCTTGGCCGCCACATCCGCGAGGCCTAGGCAGTGCTGAAGGTCCAGCTTGTCACCCGGTTCGCGCAAGGTCTGCAATTGACCGAGGCCGGGCAGGCCCTCCTTGCCCCCGCCCGTGCGATGCGGCAGGCCGCAGCGGATCTGGGCATGGCCGCTGCTGGCCGGGCCGCCGGATTGGACGGGACGGTTCGCATCACCGCCAGCAAGGTCGTGTCGCACGCTTTCCTGCCGCCGATCCTTGCCCGGCTGCGGGCGGATGAGCCGGGGATCCAGATCGACCTGATCCCGTCCGACACCACAGAAAACCTCCTCCTTGGCGAGGCGGATCTGGCCTTGCGGATGTATCGGCCGACCCAGCTTGATCTTGTGGCACAAAAGCTGGCGGATCTGCCGATGGGGATCTATGCGGCCCGAAGCTTTCTTGACCGGCACGGCCGCCCGGCCAGTGCAAAGGCGCTGATGCGGCTGGATTTCATCGGTCAGGACCGGGGCGACCAGATCATCCGGGCGATGGCCGCCTTCGGCTATCCGGCGGTCCGCAGTTTTTTTCCCGTCCGCACCGACGATCCGCTGGTCTATCAGGACCTGATCCGCGCCGGCTGCGGCGTCGGCGGGCTTCTGCGCCGGATCGGCGACGGCGACCCGATGCTGGAGCGGATCGACGGGCTGGTCACCATGCCGGTGCTGCCGGTCTGGCTGGTGGCCGCCCCCGCCCTGCGCCAGTCCCCCCGCCTGCGCCGGGTCTGGGACGCGCTGGCCACCGCCTTCGCCGCTTGACCCCTGCGGGCCAAGGGGCTAGGCGGTCCCCGTCATATCTGCAGGAAAACGCCATGGCCAACCCGTCCCTTCTTATCCTCGCCGGCGACGGCATCGGCCCGGAAGTCATGGCCGAGGTCAAACGGATCATCGGCTGGATGGGCGCCCGGCGCGGCCTGACCTTCGACGTCAGCGAGGATCTGGTGGGCGGCTGCGCTTATGACGTGCACGGCGTGCCGTTGACCGATGCGACCATGGCACGCGCGCAGGCGGCCGACGCGGTGCTGCTGGGTGCCGTGGGCGGGCCGAAATACGACAAACTTGATTTCAGCCTGAAGCCCGAGCGCGGCCTTTTGCGCCTGCGCAAGGAAATGGACCTCTTTTCCAACCTGCGCCCGGCGCAGTGCTTTGACGCCCTCGCGGATTTCTCGTCGCTGAAGCGCGAGGTTGTGGCGGGTCTGGATATCGTCATCGTGCGCGAACTGACATCGGGCGTCTATTTCGGGGAGCCGCGCGGCATCTTCAAGGAAGGCAATGAACGGGTGGGGATCAACACCCAGCGCTATACCGAATCCGAAATCGCCCGGGTGGCGAAATCGGCGTTCGAACTGGCGCGGAAACGGTCGAACAAGGTCTGCTCGATGGAGAAGGCCAATGTGATGGAATCGGGCATCCTGTGGCGCGACGTGGTGCAGGAAGTGCATGACCGCGACTATCCGGATGTCGAGCTTTCCCACATGTATGCCGACAATGGCGCGATGCAGCTGGTCCGCTGGCCCAAGCAGTTCGACGTGATCGTGACCGACAACCTGTTCGGCGATGTGCTGTCGGACTGTGCCGCGATGCTGACCGGCAGCCTTGGGATGTTGCCGTCCGCGTCACTTGGCGCGCCGATGGCCAATGGCCGTCCGAAGGCGCTGTATGAACCCGTCCACGGCAGCGCTCCCGACATTGCCGGTCAAGGCAAGGCGAACCCGATCGCCTGCATCCTGTCTTTCGCGATGGCGCTGCGTTATTCGTTCGACCTTGGCGACGAGGCGGCACGGATCGAACAGGCGGTGGAGAAGGTGCTGGCCGACGGCGTGCGCACCGCCGATCTGATGGGCCCGGACGGTGGCACCGCGGTTTCCACGGCCCAGATGGGCGATGCGGTTCTGGCGGCGCTGGACGCCAGCCTCTAGCCCCTGCGTCCAAGGCGGTGCGCAAAATTTTTCGGCGAAAAATTTTCGGCGATCACCCGTCGAGCGGCATCGAAATCCCGGGCCCCGCCCTTGTGGCCGGGGCTGTTTCGGGCGATAATGTTTGCGCAATCAGCAGCGGTCCGGTGACCGCCTGCCAGCGCGGACCAGAGTCATGCAATCCAACCTTCGCGGGGCGCTTCTGTCGCTTGCCGCCTTCGGCTTTTACGCGACCCATGATGTGGTGGTGAAACTTCTGGGTGCCGATTACACGGCATTCCAGATCATTTTCTTCTCCGGGCTGATGGGTTTTCCTCTGGTGACGGTCCTGCTGATGGGCGACCGGCGCGACGCGACGCTGATCCCCCGGCATCCGTGGTGGACGGCGCTTCGGTCGGTGTCGGCGGTGGTGACCGGAGTGATGGGGTTCTTCGCCTTCTCGAAGCTGCCGCTGGCCCAATGCTATGCGATCTTCTTCGCCATGCCTCTCCTCATCACGCTGATGGCGATTCCGATGCTGGGCGAAAAGGTCGGCCTTCGGCGGGGCGTCGCGGTGATCGTCGGGTTGATTGGGGTCATCATCGTGCTTCGGCCGGGTGGCGGAGACGGGTTCGGCATCGGCCATCTGGCGGCGCTTGGCGCAGCTTTCACCGGGGCGCTGACAAGTGTGATCGTGCGCAAGATCGGGGCCGAGGAACGCTCGGCGGTCCTGATGCTGTATCCGATGGTGCTGAGCTTTTTCGCGATGGGCCTGATCATGCCCTTCGTCTATGTGCCGATGCCGGTGGAAGACCTGGCGCTGACGGCGATCATGGCCTTCCTCGGCATGCTTGGCGCGCTGGCGATCATCGCGGCCTATCGCAGCGCGCCTGCGGTGATCGTGGCCCCGATGCAGTATTCGCAAATCATCTGGGCCGCGCTATACGGCTGGCTGCTATTCGATGAAAGCGTCGACCTGTTCACCGCGATCGGGACCGGCGTGATCATCGCCTCGGGCATCTACATCGTCCTGCGCGAGCAGACGCCGCTGGTGTCGCAAAACCGTCCGGTTCTGGAAAGCCGGTCGCGGCTGGACATCGGCACGACGCCACGGATCAGCCATTGGCTGAAGCGGTTCGACCGGGGCGGGGATCAGGCGTGAGGCCCCTTGCCAAAGACGGTTGGACGGGGTAACCCCGCGGCCACGGTCGGAGCGTAGCGCAGTCTGGTAGCGCACCTGCTTCGGGAGCAGGGGGTCGGAGGTTCGAATCCTCTCGCTCCGACCAAATTCCCGTATTCGCACAAACACTTGGCAACACCTCTTGGGGCATCGCACGGTGCTTGGGCGCATACCCAAGAGCGGGATGGCGCATGGGTGAATCGTTCGGGATTCCATGCGGGGTTGATTTCTGAGTCACGATGGAGGCCGGGAGCGGTGGCCAGCCTTCACGACGAAACCCCTTTCGATAAAGTTCCGGGCCCGCGCGATGTTACAGCTTGATGTGGGCGAGACCGAGCATGTGGTGGCGGAAACCCCGAGTGTTGCACCGTTGATCGTGGCAAAGTGGTCGCTGCGGTGGCGTGCGACGGGCAGTGCTGCACCCGGCAAGATCGTCGGGCATCTGCCGCGCAAGATCCGGGCCGCCGGCGTGCGGCTGTTCTGCCTCCCCGCCTGCTCGCCCGACCTGAACCCGACCGAGCATGCCATCGCCAAGCCCAAACGCCTGCCGTGCAAGGCGGCCGAACGCACCGGGGAAGCGGTCTGGCGCAGGTTCGGCTCACCCCGCAGCTATGCGATAGCTTCATCAGAAACTCAGGATGCGGTCCCATCTGATGTAGTCCCGCACCAGGACCTGAATTCGGGTCGCGACGGTCAGGCGATGGTTATGCTTGCCGATTGAAGCCCGTCGATTTCAACCTTGCAGGTATCGCCCCGGTTCAGGGGACCGACGCCCGAGGGCGTGCCGGTGAAGATCAGGTCGCCAGGCGACAGGCTGACCATCCGCGACAGCGCTGCGATGATCGCGGCCGGGGTCCAGATCATGTCGGAAATCCGCGCCTCTTGTCTGGCGTTGCCGTTCACCGTGCAGCGCAACCCCGCATCCGGAAGCTGGCCGGGACGGATTGCCCCCACCACAGCGGATTTGTCGAAGCCCTTGGCCATGTCCCAGGGCCGTCGCGCAGCCTTGGCTTCGGCCTGCAGGTCGCGGCGGGTCAGGTCATTGCCTGCGGCATGGCCCCAGATCATCGCCGGCGCATCTTCCTCGGCAACCATCGTGCCGCCCTTGCCGATGGCGATCACCAGCTCGCCTTCATGGTGCAGGTTCGCGGTCGCCGGCGGGTAGGGGATGCGGCTGCCGGATTCAACCACGGCATCCGCCGGTTTGGTGAAGAAGAACGGCGGCTCTTTGGCGGGGTCCGCGCCCATCTCGCGGGCGTGTTCGGCATAGTTGCGCCCGACGCAGAAGATGCGGCGGACCGGAAAGCGTTCGGGTCGACCTGTCACCGGCAGGGTGACCGTCGGCATCGCGGGAAAGACAAGGGCTACCATCGATCAGCCTCCTACGGTTTCACAGGGAACGGCGCGGGCGCGCAGGCGGCGGCAGGCAAGCTCGGCCTGTTCTTCGGTCAGCCCCATGAAGCTGGCGCGCCAGCTGCCATCGGTCTGGGTGGTCTTTCTCAGGCCCTCGTTCAGCGTGGCGCTTTCGGCCAGCGCAGTCTTGAGAAGCGCCCGTTCGGCGTCATAGCGCGAGGGAAATTCGCCGACATGCACGCCGAAGTGGCGACCGCCGGACGAGGACATCACGACAACCTCCTGCGCCTCTTCGACCGGAGCGTCGGAAACCGCGACCGCATCGAAGATCGGCGCCTTGCGGGCCGGCGGGGCAAGGGCGGCAAGGGTGACTGGCGGCAGGGTGACAGATGGCGGGGTGACGGTTCCGGCCACGACGCTTTCAACTTCGGTCACGCTGGCAAGCAGGCCAGCCTCGGCCGGGGTTCCGGGATCGGTGACGACCAGTTCCGGCGCGGCGTCGGCCAGAAGCACCGCTTCGGCCGCCGCCGGGTCCAGGGCTGCGGCAGGCTCTGCCGCGGGATCAAGGGTGGCAACGGCCACCAGCGCCTCGGGCGCCGGAAGGGCATCGGGGCGGGGCATCGGCTTTACCGCCGCAAGGGCGGGGTCGACCGCGGCCGGAAGGGCTGCCAGAACGGGTTCGGCCGGAGGTTGCCCCGAGGCAAGCGCTGCGGCCTGCGCGTCCAGCGATCCGGGCGGCAGCGGGGCCATCTCGGCCAGCGCAAGGGCAGTTTCCGCCCCGGTTTCGGCGGCCAGTTCGGGAACGGCTTCGGGAACGGCTTCGGGGGCAACCGCAGCCAGGGCTTCGGCGACGGCTGCATCGGTTTCCGGCGCGGGCAGGGCTGCTGCAAGGGCTGTGGCCGGATCTGTTGCCTCGGTCGGGGCCTCAGCCGCGTCCATGGCGTCTGCCTGGAATTCAAGCGTGCCGGCGGGGGCCGGGGCGGCCGTGGCCTCTGCCAGCGCCCCCGCAATGCCTTCCGCCATGGCGATGGCAACGGGTTCCGGCACCTCTGTCGCTGTCGGGCGGGCTTTTGGCCGGGGCGACACCGTGACCGCGCCGGAAACGCGGATCGTCTTGCCGGCGCCGCCTTCGGCGTCGATCTCGTCGATCTGCGGCTCGGCCGAGGCGATCAGTGCCGCATCGGCATCCGGCGATACCGGCGGCTGTTCCTTGACGCGGTTCTTCGACTTGCCAAAGCCGATGTCCATCAGCTCGGCCATCTTGGCGTTGCGGTTTGCGGTCGAGGTGCTGCCGAAGACGGTGGCGATGATGTGCTTCTTGCCACGCTGGGCCGAGGCGGTCAGGTTGAAGCCGGCGGCCGAGGTGTAGCCGGTCTTGATCCCGTCCGCGCCTTCGTAGGCATCCAGAAACCGCGTGTTGGTGTTCGAAACCGTGGCGATACCGGCATCGGCGGTGCGGCGCGAGAAGATGTTGTAGTACTGCGGGAAGTCGTAGAACAGGTGCCGCCCCAGGATGTTCATGTCATAGGCGGTGGACAGGTGACCCTCGGCGGTCAGCCCGTTCGCGTTCTTGAAGGTCGTGTCATTCATGCCAAGCTGGCGCGCGGTCCGGGTCATCCGCTTGGCGAAAGCCGCGGCGTCGCCGCTGATGTGATCGCCCAGTGCCGCGGCGGCATCGTTCGCCGATTTCACCGCCGCCGCCCGGATCAGATAACGAATCGCGATCTTCTGGCCCGGCTTCAGCCCAAGCCGCGAGGGCGGCTGCGAGGCCGCGTATTTCGTGACTGTGACCTTGGTATCAAGTGACAGCCGACCAGATTCGATTTCCTGAAAGGCGATGTACAGCGTCATCATCTTGGTCAGGGAAGCCGGGTGCAGCCGGGTGTTGGCGTTCTTTTCGTAAAGAACCTCGCCCGTGCGTGCGTCCATCACCACCGCGGCGAAAGGGGCGGCGGATGCCGGGTTGGTCATCACCACTGCGGTGGCGACAAATACCATGAAAACTGCGTGAAGAATACGCCCGAAAAGCGATGCCACGTCGCCAATACCTTTGCCTGTTGGCCCGGTTTACCGGTGCCGTTGTTCTGCCTCGACGAGAAGGCTAGCACAGCTATTCCGATCCGAAAACTTAAAAATACCAATGGGTTTCAGGCAATAGTTCATGCAGTTGCAGGGAAGCTTCACCCCCCTGCCGATGTCGCCATATCTAGAGGGGTCGACAGGTGCCGCCGCTATAGCTTGCGGGTGGGGCGCAGGCTGTCCACCAGGCCAGGCAAGAGCCCAAGGTGGTCGATGGCATGAAAGCGCCGCTGATCCGATGGCGGGTCGGCGGCTTCAAGCGCCCAGGTCAGGCCATGCGGCACATGCACGCCCCAGGATCCGGCGCACAAGGCGGGGATCACGTCGGATTTCAACGAGTTGCCCACCATCATCGCCTGATCCGCTCCGGTCCCGTGCCGGGCAAAGATCGCGCGGTAGACGGGCTCGGTCTTGTCGCTGACGATCTCGACCGCGGCGAAAAGGTCACCCAGGCCGGATTGCGCCAGCTTGCGCTCCTGGTCCAGAAGGTCGCCCTTGGTGACGACGATGACCCGGTATTCGGCCGCAAGGGCGGTCACCGTGGCGCGGACATGGGGCAGAAGCTCGATCGGGTGCTCCAGCATCTCGCGCCCGGCGGCGACAAGTTCGCCGATCACGCGGGCGGGAACCCGGCCTTCGGTCACCTCGATCGCGGTTTCGATCATCGACAAGGTGAAGCCCTTCACCCCAAAACCGTAGTGGCCAAGGTTGCGCCTTTCAGCCGCTTCCAGTCGTTCGGACAGATGATCCGGTGCTGCATGGTCGGCGAGAAGGCGTTGAAAGTGGTCTTGCGTCAGCCGGAAGAACGCCTCGTTCTGCCAAAGCGTGTCGTCCGCATCGAGCCCGATCGTGGTCAACATCCCGCCCCCTGCCGGCGCCCTGCACAGCGCCCCTTTTCGCCAAGCCAAAAGAGGCTATAATTCGAGCTTCCGATGCAACCCCCGAATCCGTGGAATGGAGCTTGAACCCCGTGTCGATGCGCCCGATCACCCTGTCCGACAAGCCGGATGGCCCGGGGAACGACACCTCGCTTCTGACCAAGACCAAGACCAAGACCGAGCGTCCGCCGCTTTACAAGGTGCTGTTGCTGAACGACGACTACACTCCGATGGAGTTTGTGGTTCATGTGCTGGAGCGGTTCTTCGGGCTGAACCATGCCCAGGCCTTCGACATCATGCTGACGGTGCACAAGAAGGGGCTGGCCGTGGTCGGCGTCTTCAGCGCCGAGGTGGCCGAGACCAAGGTCGCCCAGGTGATGGACTTTGCGCGCCGCCACCAGCATCCGCTGCAATGCACGATGGAAAAGGAATGACCCGGCGTTCCTTTGGCATAAGGGGTTAGGGGGCGCCGTCCCCCGCTCATGCGATCCTCAAGATTGTCCCTTGCGTTGGAAACCGGCGCGCTGATCCTGCCCGAGACCGGGCCGATTGCCGTTTTCCGCCCACGCATCGGCGATGACCTGTCGGCGTTGCCGCAAGAGCGGCTGGTCGTGCTGACCGGGTTCAAGCCGGATCACGACCATTTCGCGCGCCAGGTGTCGGTCAGCCCGG
The DNA here is from genome assembly GCA_031441285.1 of Rhodobacterales bacterium. Lineage (GTDB taxonomy): Bacteria > Pseudomonadota > Alphaproteobacteria > Rhodobacterales > Rhodobacteraceae > Tabrizicola. The sequence goes on along the minus strand of JANOER010000300.1, from coordinate 2,721 downwards.
TTCCTCCCTTTGCTGCGGCCATCGTCTGCCTGCCGCGCGCACGCGAAGCGGGGCGGGCGCTGATCGCGCGGGCGGCGGCCGAGGTTGCCGCCGGCGGGGTGATCGTGGTCGACGGGCAGAAGACCGACGGGATCGACACCGCGCTGAAGGATCTGCGCGGCCGGGTGGACCTTTCCGAAAGCCTGTCGAAGGCGCATGGCAAGCTGGCAAGTTTCGCCGCCGGACTTGACCTGTCGGACTGGCTGGCCCGGCCGGCGATGGCCGCCGGTTTTCAGACGCTTCCCGGCATCTTCTCGGCGGACGGGCCGGACCGGGGGTCGGTCCTTCTGGCGGGGGCGCTGCCGGCCAAGCTGTCCGGAAAGGTCGCCGATCTTGGCGCGGGCTGGGGGTATCTGTCGCGCGCCATCCTGGACCGGCCCGGCGTCAAGCGGCTGGACCTTGTCGAAGCCGAGGCGGACGCGCTGGACTGCGCGCGGGTCAACATCACCGACCCTCGCGCCCGGTTCCACTGGGCCGATGCCACGACGTTCCGGCCCGAAACCCTGCTGGACGCCGTGGTGATGAACCCGCCCTTCCATGCCGGCCGCGATGCGGATCCCGGCCTTGGTGCGGCCTTCATCCGGGCCGCCCGGCGCATGCTTGCCCCTAACGGCAGCCTCTGGCTGGTCGCGAACCGCCACCTTCCCTATGACGCGGCGCTGACGGAAAGCTTTCTTCTGCATGAGGATGTCGCCGGCGACGGCGGCTTTCGCGTGATCCATGCGACCAAGCCCAAACGGGCGAAACCCTGAGAGCCGGAGCCAACCCATGTCCTTTTCCGTATCCGGCAAGACCGCCATCGTGACCGGCGCCGCCGCGGGCGTCGGCCTTGCGATTGCCCGGCACCTGGTCGACAAGGGCGCCAATGTCGTCTTCGCCGATATCGACGAGGCCCGGCTGGAGGACGAGGTCGGCGAAGAAGCCCGCGCCGAAGGACCGATCCGCATGTTCGCGGGCGACCTGACCGAAAAGCTGACCATAGCCAACCTTCTGTCCGCCACGGTCGATGCCTTCGACCGCATCGACATTCTGGTCAACGCCAGTCGCAAGATGTCCGTCTCGAAAGTCCTGCATCCCGACGAGGACTGCGTCGAGGATCTGTGGCGTCAGAACGTGCTGACTGCCCTTCGGATGTCGCAGATGACCGCGAAACGGATGATCCAGCACGGCCAGCGCGCCGAGGTAGAGCCGGGCACCATGCTGGGTGCCATCGTCAACATCTCGTCCATCTCGGCGCAGGTGACCCGGCCCGAGCTGCTGGCCTATTCGATGGCCTCGGCTGCGATCGACCAGATGACGCGGTCCATGGCCCTGGCACTTGCGCCCAAGGGCATCCGGGTCAACGCCGTCGCCTTCGGCAGCGTGATGAGCGCAAGCCTGCAGACCGCGATCAAGGATCAGCCAGAGTTCCGGGACGCGATTGTCAACGGCACGCCCCTGAACCGCATCGCCGCCGCCCATGAGGTGGCCGAGGCGGTGCAGTTCCTGGCCTCGGACGCGGCGGGATTTGTCACCGGGCAGGTGCTGAGTGTAGACGGCGGGCGCAGCCTTATGGACGCGGTGACCGCCCCCGCGCACTGATCATGGCCCACTGATCGCGGTGCGGCGATCGCGGCGCGACGAACACGGATCATTCGGGGAATTCGGCCTTACACTGGGCGATCAGCGGCTCGGCCGCGCGGGCAAGGTCGCGCCGCTTTGCCTTCAGGCCGTCCAGCTTCTGAGCCTCGGCCTTCAGGTCGATGGCGCGGGGGCGCTGCTCGGTAAAGCTGCGCTCGCGCCGGCACATCCGGGGCTGCACGGTGACCTGTCCGTTCACGACCACCCGCTCGAGGCAGGTGTCCCAGAAGTCTTCGTAGCGGGTCACCGTCTCCAGCGCGAAGCCGCGTTGCAGGTTGCCCTGGGTTTCGACGATCAGGCGGTCCACGGTGCGCAGGTCGCGCGTGTTGCGGCTGATGCATTGTTCCTGCGGGGTTCCACAGGCGGCCATCGTCATCAGGGCGACGAAGAGAAGGCGTTTCATCAGGACCGCTCCTGTCCGGGTGGAAAGCGCCGCGCCGGGGTGCTAGGCAGGCGCTGTCAGCAGGTGGAGAGCCAAGAATGACCGATCCCTTCGACAGCCGCAAGCTTCGTGCGGCAGGATGGTTTCACACCTTGCGCGACCGGATCGTCGCCGCCTTCGAGGCGCTGGAGGACCGGGCGGCGGGCGAGGGGCCTGCAGGCCGGTTCGAGGTGACCCCCACCAGCCGGGCCGATGGCGGCGGCGGGATCATGAGCGTGATGCGCGGCGGACGGGCTTTCGAAAAGGTCGGCGTCAACTGGTCCGAGGTGCATGGCAGCCTTGGCGAACGGGCGCAGAAAGCGATGGCCGCGCGCGGCGTGCCGGGCATGGACCGCGACCCCCGGTTCTGGGCCAGCGGAATCAGTCTGGTTGCCCATATGCAGAACCCGCATGCGCCGGCGGTGCACATGAACACCCGGATGTTCTGGACGCCGGGTGCGGCGTGGTTCGGCGGCGGGTCCGACCTGAACCCCGCGATAGAATATGCCGGCGACACCACGCATTTTCATGCGAAAATGCAGGGCGCCTGCGACGCCCATTCCTCGGACTACTATTCGCGGTTCAAGGCCTGGGCCGACGAGTATTTCTTCATCCCGCACCGGGGCCGGGCGCGGGGGGTG
>JANOER010000299.1:0-38822 GCA_031441285.1 Rhodobacterales bacterium | reverse complement strand
GCCCGGCCGACAAGCGGGTGCTGGTGCTGACCAATGTCAAGCTGCCCATCGCCATCGAGCCGGATCCGCTGGCAATCAAAAGCGCGAACTATTCCGAACAGGTGACCTGGCGCGACGCAGCGACCGGTAAGGTCCTGGCGGAATCCGACTTCTTCGAGCCGCTGTCGCTCAACTCGCTGACCCCTCCGGGGTTTGGTGGCCGGGTCTATTTCCCGACTGCCGAGGGCAAGGGGTTCTACGTCCTGCAGCCGATGCCGGCGGCGCCTGCGCAATAGCCAAAATGCAAGACCGCCTGCATTCAACCCCCGAAGTTCAAGCGAGTAGCAACGGAGTGACTTCCAACTCAGCCCGCCCGGGAAAGATCCTTCCGCACTTCACTGCGATGACAGCCTTTGCGGTGTTCGATGTGGCGGCGCTCTTCGCCAGAGTTTGGCCCCAAAAATCTGTGGAGAACCGAAAATGAGTATACTTGCGGTCAGGAAGACTACTGTCCCAACGGGCCTCTCGAAGCGAGCCGCTGGCATAGCGCTCGCACTTGGCATGCTGGCGCCGCAGGTACAGGCAGACGAAGCACAGGCGCGGGAAATCCTGAAGGCGATGACGGACTATCTGGAAGGGCAGCCAGGCTTTTCCTTCGACGTGGATTCCAGCGTGGAAATCGTGACGACGGGCGGCCAGAAGTTGACCATCGCCAGCCCGGGCAGCGTTGCCGGCGTTACGCGGCGCACGGTGCGAAGGTGTGCAGTGACCGTGACTGTGTGCTAGCGATAAAGTTCACGACACCAAGAACAGCGAACCTGCCAGATCGCCCATCGGACGCACACAGATTTATGATAGATCAAGGTGCGTGCAGCTGAAATCTGAAACAGCAGACGAATGTATGCTTTCCGGTTGGCTGCCAAGGACACAATGCACCGGCGCGCGGACTTTGAACGAAATTGACCGGGAGTACCGTTTTGGCTAAGTTGAAAATGTACACGGCCCTGTTGGCGACGGTCGGCCTGACCGGGGTGGCGCACGCCCAGTCTGCCGACGAACTGGCAAAAAAGCTGAGTAGCCCGATCGCAAGCCTGATCTCAGTTCCTTTCCAATACAACTACAACGACGGCTTCGGGGATGGCGATGGCAGGCAAAGCTACATCAACATTCAGCCGGTCATTCCGTTCTCGATTGGTGAAGACTGGAACCTGATTTCGCGCACCATCGTGCCGGTGGTCAATCAAGGCGACTTCTTTCCCGGCGACGAAACGAGAACCGGCCTTGGCAACATCACCCAAAGCTTCTTCTTCTCGCCGAAAGAACCGACGGCGGGCGGGCTGATCTGGGGGGTCGGGCCTGTTTTGCAGCTTCCCACCGCCACTGACGACATCTCGCCCGACCAATGGGGTGCAGGCATCACGGGCGTTGCGCTGAAGCAGGCCAATGGCTGGACGGTCGGGATGCTGGCCAATCACGTCTGGTCCATCAGCGATGAGGATGAATTTGGCGAAAGCTCAAATACTTTCGTGCAACCATTCCTTGGTTACACGACCAAAAAGGCGACGTCCTACGGCCTCAACACTGAGGCCCAGTACGACTGGATCACTGAGGAATGGTCGGTTCCGATCAACCTGACGGTCGGACAGATCATCAAGGCAGGCGGCAAGCCGCTGCAACTGACCGGGGGCGTACGCTATTGGGCTGACAGTCCGCCCGGTGGACCCGAAGGCTGGGGGGCACGACTTGTTGTGACCTTTCTGTTTCCCAAGGGGTAGCGATGCTTCGGTCCGGTCCAAGTGATCGGACGAACGACCAATCTGACCGCAGTGCAGCAAGACTTGAGAAGTATGGCCAAGAAAGAAATGAAGACCATCACCGCAGTTCTTGGACGATTTCTGCGGGAACCGCTTGTTCATTTCGCGGTTCTGGCAGCCGTGCTATTCGCCATTCTATCGGAACCAGACGCGCCGGATACCGCCTCTGATGACAGCCGGATCGTCATTTCCGGCGCGGAAGTGGAACGGATGGCTCTGTCGTGGACCCAACGTTGGCAACGGCCACCAAGCGAGGATGAGCTGACCGGGCTGGTCCGCGAAGCGATCCGCGAGCAGGTGCTGTACCGCGAGGCCATGGCGCTTGGCCTAGACCGCGACGATGTGGTGATCCGCCGCCATCTGCGGCAGAAATACGAATTCGTCACGCAGGATCTGGCCTATGAGACTGATCCGGACGAGGCGACGCTCCGGGCCTTTTACGACGCCCAACCCGACAGGTACGCACAGTCCGCGCAAGTGTCCTTCAGCCAGATCCTGTTCAGCACGGACCGCCGTGGTGCCACCGCCGAAACCGATGCAGCACTGGCGCTGGCGGATCTGCGAACGGCAACCGCACCAGAGGCTGCTGACCTGCTTGGTGATGCCACGTCATTGCCATCGGGTTTCGAAGGGATGAGTGCGGTCGAGGTCGAAGCCGTCTTCGGCCCGGACTTCGCGGCGGCGCTTTTGGGCCTGGAACCGGGACGCTGGTCCGGCCCCATCACTTCGGGCTACGGGCTGCACCTGGTCTGGCTTGCCGAAAAGGTCGCTGGCGGGTCCATCGCCTTTGATGCTGTGCGGCAGCGCGTCAAGGATGACTGGGTTTACGAACAGCGCCTGGCGGCCAATGACGCGATCTTTCTCAAGCTCATCGACCGCTACGAGGTGGTGGTCGAACCGATGGCCCCGGCAGGCCAGGGCAACGGAGATGGCTCATGATGCGCGGCCTTCTACTGGCACTTGTCGCGATGTTCAGCCTTACGCTCCCACTCGCGGCGCATGAATCACGCCCGGCCTTCCTTGATGTCCGCGAGCTTTCAGTCGGACGCTATGAAGTAGTGTGGAAGCGCCCGATGCGCGGGGACTACGTGATTGGCTTCACCGTGGGCTGGCCGGACGGGTGCGCGCCGACGGTGACGAACGAAAATCAGGTGCCCGGTGCAAACATAACGCGGATTCTGCTGGATTGCGGCGAGGCGGGGCTGATCGGCAGGACCATTGCAATCAACCGCTTGCCCGAAACCAGCGCCGAAGTGCTTGTCCGCGTCGAGTTTGCCGACGGGACCAACCAGACACAGCTGCTGCGTCCGGCCTCACCATTCATGATCGTCGAAGGTCCGATTGGCGCATTTGCCGTAGGGGCCGAATACTTGCGGCTGGGCTTTGACCACATCCTGGCGGGCTTCGACCATCTGTTGTTTGTCCTTGGGCTGACTCTGATCGTCGGAGGGGGCTGGAAACTGGTCAAGACCATCACCGCCTTCACGGTCGCGCACAGCATTACCCTTGCCCTGTCCACCCTTGGCCTCGTGCGGGTATCGCAAACCCCGGTCGAGGCTGCCATCGCCCTCAGCATCGTGTTTCTGGCCCGCGAGCTTTCAGTGATGAAACAAGGGCGGCCGGGGCTGACCTCACGCGCGCCATGGCTTGTCGCGTTCATCTTCGGGCTGTTGCACGGGCTGGGGTTTGCCGGGGCGCTGCGCGAGATCGGCCTGCCGCAGGGCGATATTCCGCTGGCCCTCCTGGCGTTCAATCTGGGCGTCGAGGCAGGGCAACTTGCCTTTGTCGGCGTTGTCCTTGCCGTGATGTGGCTTGGGCGACGCGCCTATTCTGCCATGCTTCCCCGATGGTCAGGGCAGGTTCCGGCCTACGTCATCGGCACCATTGCCGCGTTCTGGACACTGGAACGAATCCTGGCAGCATGATTACACTTCGCCACGCCCCGAAAGGAGACAACCATGACTTCGAAGACACTCTGCACCATTGCGCTCGCCGCCCTGGCCATTGGCCCGGCCGCTTTGCCCGCATTTGCCCAGGGCGACATCGTCGACACGCACGGCCATGATCTTTCCGCGCTGGATGTCCAGAACAAGAAGCCGCCCTATTCGCCGAATGCCGGGCGTAATTTCCCGGACCGGCCGCTGTTTGGCGAAACGCACCTGCACACGACCCTGTCGTTTGACGCGGGCACCTTTGGCGCAATCCTTGGCCCACGCGATGCTTACCGCTTTGCCAAGGGCGAGGAGATCGTTTCGAACACTGGACAGCCCGTTCGCATCTCTCGTCCACTGGACTTTACGGTGGTCACCGACCATTCCGACAATATGGGTTTCTTCGCCGAGTTCGCGGCCGGAAATCCCGACATTCTTGCCAACGCCATGGCAAAGGGCTGGTACGATCTGTTCAAATCCGGTGAAGGTGCGAAAGCGGCGATCCAGATCATCACCGCGTTCTCGGCTGGCAAGTTCCCGGTCGAGATCATGTCGCTTCCGGGCACCAAACTTTACCGGGACACCTGGAAGGATATCATCGCCGCCGCAGAGGAAGCGAACGAGCCGGGGCGGTTCAGCGCGATCATCGGCTATGAATGGACGTCGCAGTTTGCCGGAGGGGACAACCTGCACCGCAACGTGATCTACCGCGATGGCGGCGATCTTGCGGTGCAGATGGACCCCATGGTGACCTTGCCCCCCATGGGCAGCCAGAATCCGGTCGACCTGTGGAAATGGATGGGCGCCTACGAGGAAAAGACCGGTGGTGACGTCCTTGCCATCGCGCACAACGGCAACCTGTCCAACGGGCTGATGTTCCCGACCATCGAGCAGTTCGGCAAGCCGGTGGATGCAGAATACGTCACCCAACGTGCCAAGTGGGAACGCATCTACGAGGTGACGCAAACCAAAGGCACCGGTGAGAGCCATCCCAACCTTTCCCCCAACGACGAATTCGCTGACTTCGAAATCTGGGACAAGGGCAACTTGACCCTGACGGCTGCCAAGACTCCCGACATGCTTGAAAGAGAATATGCCCGTTCTGCGCTTTTGAACGGCTTGAAGCTGGAAACCCAGTTCGGCACCAACCCCTACAAGTTCGGGATGGTCGGCTCGACCGACAGCCACCTTGGCTTTTCGTCCTTCGAAGAAGACAACTTCTTTGGCAAGACCGTGTCGATGGAGCCAAGTCCAGAGCGGATCGCCAACGATTTCGTCAAGACGCCGATTGCCTCGATCAAGGAATGGGAAGTCGGCGCGTCCGGTCTGGCCGTGGTCTGGGCATCCGAGAATACCCGCGCGTCGATCTTTGACGCGATGGAGCGCAAGGAAACCTATGCCACCACCGGCACCCGGATCACGGTTCGGTTCTTCGCCGGTTGGGATTTCACAGCCGAAGATGCCAACACCCGGCGCCCGGCGCAGGCTGGGTACGCCAAGGGCGTGCCGATGGGTGGCGATCTGGTGAACGCTCCCGAAGGCAAGGCTGCAAGCTTCCTTGTCGCGGCCCTGAAAGACCCGATCGGGGCCAATCTTGACCGGGTTCAGATCGTGAAGGGCTGGATCGACGCCGATGGCAACGCGAAAGAACAGGTCTATGACGTGGCCTGGGGCGATGCCGACACCCGCACACCCGGCGCCGACGGCAAGCTGCCGCTGGTCGGATCTACCGTCAACCTGCCCGATGCAAGCTATACCAACACGATCGGCGATCCGGAACTGATCACGGTCTGGACCGACCCTGATTTCGACCCGGCATTGAAAGCGTTCTACTATGCACGCGTCATCGAAATCCCGACCCCACGCTGGACCGCCCATGACGCAAAGTACTTTGGCGTCACCCCGGCAGACGACGTCCGGATGATCATCACCGAACGCGCCTATACCTCGCCGATCTGGTACACTCCGGCGGGCTGAAGCAAGGCCGCAGGTGGCGGATATTCCGACCTTGAATTCAGTGTGCCGCGTGCCCGCGGTACGCTGATATTCTTCGCAGCAGCGGTCAGCGCCCCTTGCAGGACAACAGCCCCGGACGCCAAGCCAAAATGGCGGTGCGGCAGGCAAGGCAGGGCCAGCTCCGGTATGCGCCGCACCCGGCGGCAGGTTTGGACTGGACTTGGGCTTTTCTTTGTGTCGGTGTCAGTTGGAAGCAATCCGGATATGAGGATCCCTATGTCAAACGGCTTGGTGTCCCTGTCGGCGCTTCTGGCATTCGTCGCCTCGGTCTTGATCGGCTGCGGCAGGCCGCCGGATCTTGTAGGTGTCGACAACCCTGAAACTCCTGCACAATCGGTACCGGATGTCAGCCGTCACCAGATCTTCATCATGTCGACCCGACAGGCATCCGAGGTTGTAGGCGCGTTCTACTCGGGTGCCCGAGCGCCGGATCTGGGCCTTGCCTCGGTCAACGTGACTATTCCGCCAAACCATGTCGTGGGAGAGCTTGAGCGGCCCGAGCGTCTGCCACCGGATCCGAGGACCGAGTTCGCTGTCGTCGAACCGGTGGTTTTCAAGAGTGACGCTTCCTTCATTTCCCAGATCAACCGCGAACTGTCGGCCCGGCCACCTGGCGAGCGGGAGTTGCTGCTTTTCGTGCACGGTTACAACACTACGACAAGCGATGCGATCTTGCGTCTGGCCCAGTTTGTTGAAGACACAGACTTCAAAGGAGTTCCGGTTCTCTTCACTTGGGCCTCGGCGGCCAAGACACCGCGATATGTCTACGATCTCAACAGTGCGCTTGTTGCACGCTTCAAGCTCAAGGAGATGGCCGCCATTCTTGATGCAACCAAAGCTGAAGGTGTCAACATCTTTGCCCACTCGATGGGGACCTTCCTGACGATGGAGGGATTGGTAGACGCGCAGCTGGCTGGCACCCTTGGCAGTCGCGGACGCATCGACAACATCATGCTGGCGTCGCCCGATATCGACATTGACCTCTTTCGGACACAGATCGGAATGCTTCCGCCGGCAATCGTCGAAAAGATTTTTGTTCTCATCTCTCAAGATGACAGCGCACTCAGGATCTCTCGGAGGATAGCGGGTGGCGTTCCACGGGTTGGCGCCTCTGATGCAAGAGAGCTGGAAAAACTTGGCGTCACAGTCATCGACCTGTCCGAAATCGAAGATTCAAGCTCGGGCAGCCACTCCAAGTTCGCCGGTTCGCCAGAAGTCGTAAGACTGATCGGGGCTGGGCTGAACTCTGCGGGTCGGTTCGATGAGAGCGCGAGTTTCAGCCTGAATGAGATCCTAGTTGGGGCTCCGATCCGGATTCTGGGCAATTGAATGCTGAAGCGCGGCCCTGGGGTCAGGACTCGTTCTCGTTTCATAGCCAGAACATGACGGTTGCGGCGAGGAAGACCGTCGGGCATCGGTCGTAGCGCGTTGCGACCTATGAGGAGGATCAGAAAACAGTCCGGGGGACTGTTTTCCCGACGATTGGCCAGTCCTTCAGTCGCCCGAACAAGATCTCGATCCTGTTGCGGCGTTTGCAGTGCTTGATGGGCTTGGCCCGAGACTTCCGGCCCGGGACGCAGGGCTTTATCCCCTTGTCTTTCAACGCATGTCTGAACCAGTCGGCGTCATAGCCCCGGTCAGCCAGCAGCCATTCCGCCTTGGGCAGGCTGCCCGGCAGGGCAGCTGCGCCGGTGTAGTCGCTGACCTGGCCTGCGGTCATGTAGACCCGGATCGGGCGACCGTCCGAACATGGGTATCGGCGGGATCACCCCCGCCCAGAAACTGAAAATGGCCGCGTAAGTTCTACGGATGCACCCCATTAAAAATGGGGGGATTTCCCCAGTGGCAAGGCTATCCGGATTGCAGTGCCAATCCTCACAGCCAGCGGGATGCTCTGGGTGAGTCGCCCCTGTGGCACTAGGCAGGCTTTGCTCCAGATCGAGTGGCAACGCGTCGCCACAAAGCGCATATTCCTTGAGGGCTACAATGAGGGATAGCTCCCAGAGCGACGAGAATTTTCATCTGCTTTCGGGGAGGAATGGCGGACCCGGAGCGATTCGAACGCCCGACCCTCAGATTCGTAGTCTGATGCTCTATCCAGCTGAGCTACGGGTCCGCAATTGGGGGGCGTTTAGCCTTGCGGCCGGTCCAATGCAAGGGCCAAATCACGGCCCGGCCTACAAGTCTGGCGCCGTTGTGTCCTTCGGCAGATGGATGGTGAATTCGGTTCCTTCGGCGTCGCTCCGCACCAGGTCCAGTGTCCCGCCATGGCCGCGCACCAGCTCGGCGGCGATGACGAGGCCGAGGCCGGTCCCGCCTTTCCGCGCGCCGCCCTGAAAGGCCGAAAACAGATGCTCTCGCGCGCGCGGCGGCAGGCCGGGGCCGGTGTCACCGACGCGGATCCACCATTCGCCCTCGTCCTCGCCTGCCGAAACCTCGATCGAGCCGGGCTGCCCGGTCGCTTCGATCGCCTGCCACGCGTTGCGCACCAGGTTCGACAGCACCCGGTACAGCTGCTCGCCGTCCGCGCGGATCGTCAGCCCCGGCGGCACGTCGATCAGGATGGTGATCGTGGCGTCGCTGGCCAACCCCTCGCCCTCCGCCACTTCCGTCGCAAGCTGGGCAAGGTTCAGCCGGCGCAGTTGCGGTGGCGGTTCCTCGGCCTTGCCGAAGGCGAGGGTAGATTCGCACAGGGAAACGGCCCGGCTGATCGAGTTGACCAGCTTCGGCACTGATCGCGCGACCATCGGATCGGCGCTGCCTTCGATCCGGTCGGCGAAAAGCTGCGCCGTGGTCAGGATGTTGCGCAGATCGTGGCTGATCTTGGCGACTGCGCCGCCCAACTGCGCCAGCCGCTCTTTCTGGCGAAGCGCGCCGGTCAACTGCATCTGCATCGACTGCAGCGCCTGTTCCGCAAGGCGCAGCTCTTCGACATCGGCATTCGGCGCGATCACCCGGCGGGCATCCTCGGGCGCTTCGGCATAGGTCTGCATGTGCCGCACCACGCGCCGGATCGGCAGGACCAAGAGGCGCCGGACGGCAAGGAACAGCAGGAACGCCGTCACGACCGAAATCAGCGCCGACAGCAAGAGGATGCGCAGGCCGTAGTCCAGCATCGCCGCGCGCAGAGAGCGGGTTTCCATCGTGACTTCAATCAGCGTGCCGGCGTCCTGCACCGGATAGCCGATCACCCGGACGATCCGGTTTTCCGGGTCGACCAGCACCGCGAAAGCATCGCGGATCAGCTCCCACGGGCCGGCCGTCCGCAGATCGAAGGTGCCGTGGATCTCGCCGGGCACGGGGGCGGACAAGACCAGCTGGCGCACCTCGTCGCGGCGCAGGACGACGTTGAAGACCTCGGCATTGGCCAGAAGCTCGGCCTCCAGCTCGGGCATGATCATCTCTTCGGTGGCAAGCTGAGTCAGCGCGGCGATCTGGGCCTGCTTCAGCCGGGTCAGCATGAAATCAGCCCGGTAGCGCGCGATCGACGGCACGAAGATCAGGATTTCGGCCAGCATCACGAAGATGACCGTCAGGATCAGGAACCGGCCCGACAGAGTGTTGAGGAAGCGATGCCGTCTTTCCGTCACCCGGTCAATCCTTGCCAACGATCAGGGGATCAGCCGCTGAACCAGCCGCACGATCCGCTTTACCGCAGGATTAGCAAAGAGTTTCGGGGAAAAATAGGCTCCTGCCGCACGTTTGGAGACCTCGCCCAGCGTCGGATATGGCGCAACCATCCCGGCCACGGCCGAAAGCTTGAGCTTTGCGCTGATCGCAAGCGCCCAAAGCCCGATCAGCTCGCCCGCCTGCGGCCCGACCAGGCTGGCCCCGATCGGGCGCCCCCGGACGACCATGACCTTCAGAAGGCCCTTCGCCTTGCCTTCGGCCAGCGCCCGGTCGTTATGGGCAAATTCGGCCCGGACAACGGTCACCTTGTCGCCGAAGGCCGCGCGTGCTTCGGCTTCAGTCAGGCCGACCTGCGCCAGTTCGGGGTCGGTAAAGGTGGCGCGGGGGATGGCGCGGGGATCGGCCTTTGCGCGCAGGCCGAACATCGCCTGCCGGATCACGATCCCGGCATGCCAGCCCGCGACATGGGTGAATTGCAGCCCCCCCGCCGCATCGCCCACCGCAAAGACCCGCCGGTTGGTGCTGCGCAGGCGCGCATCGACCGTCACGCCCTTGGGCGTATAAGCGATCCCTGCCGCTTCCAGATTCATCCCGTCAAGCGCGACCTTGCGCCCGACCGCCATGAGAAGATGGCTGCCCTTGACCTGGGTGCCGTCGCCAAGGGTCACCTCGACTGCGCCGTCATGGCCCGACAGCCGCACGACGGGCTGGCCCTCGATCAGGCGGATGCCCTCGCTGCGCAGCGCTTCGATCACATGCGCCGCAAGCTCGGTATCCTCGCGGCCCAGCACCCGTGCTCCTTCGACCACGGTGACCTCGCAGCCCAGCCGGCGGTGTGCCTGCGCCAGTTCCACCCCGATCGGCCCGCCGCCGATGACCAGCAGATGCGCCGGGCGATCACGCAGGGCAAAGATCGTCTCGTTGGTCAGGTAGGGCACCGTGTCGGCACCTTGAACCGGTGGCACGAAAGGGCGCGAGCCGGTGGCGATCACGAAGCGCCGGGCGCGGATGGTCTGGCCCCCGGCCTCGACCTCGCGCGGGCCGGTGAAGCGGGCGAAGGCGCGGATGACGGTGCAGCCAAGACCCTCGAACCGCTCCTGGCTGTCGACCGGGGCGATGCCGGCAATAACCGCCGCGACATGATCCTTGACCGCGCCGAAGTCGACCCTCGGTTCGGCCCCGGCAACACCGCGAAAGCCCCGGCGCTGTGCTTCAGCGGCTTTGGCTGCGGCAATCAGCGCCTTGGACGGCACGCAGCCTGCGTTGAGGCAATCGCCGCCCATCTCGCCGGCCTCGATCAGCACCACGCGCGCGCCCATCTGGACTGCGCCGGCTGCGACCGAAAGCCCGCCAGATCCGGCTCCGATCACGCAGATGTCCGTGTCGATCCGGGTCATGTCAGATCCCTTTCCGCAAGGCCTTCAACACCATCGGCAGCGCCGCCAGAGTGGCAAGGCCAAGGATCGGCAGCAGGATCGGCGGCGTGAACAGCAGGCCAAGATCGGGCGTCCCGCCGCGTTCGAACACCTCGCCCAGCCCCGACCCGACCGAGGTGAAGACCAGCGCTCCGGGGATGATGCCCAGAACCGTGGTGACCCCGTAGCGCCAGAGGCTGGTGCCGGTGAACGCCGGGATCAGGTTCGCAAGAAAGAACGGCACCAGCGGCACCAGCCGCATGATGAACAGCACCGACCATTCGTTTTCCTTGATCCCCCGGATCAGCCGCGCCGCGGCACCCCCGCCTGCAGTCACCCGAAGCGACAGTCTTTCGCCGAACCCTGACCGCGCGACCAGGAAGATGAGGATCGCGCCAGTTGCAGCACCGGTGATGTTGTAAAGGACGCCCGGAAACAGGCCGAACAGGAACCCGCCGGTCAGGGTTGCGACGGTGCCTCCCGGCAGGCACAGAGACACGATGGCGATATAGCCGGCGATGAACAGCAGAACCGCAACAAGGTAATGCGCATCGCGGAAGGCAAGAAGCTCCTCCCGCCGCAGAGCGAGGGTCTCAACGCTGAATTGATCGCGAAAGAACACCGCGCCAAGAAGGCCGGTTCCCACGAACATCAGGAACGGCAGCTTGCGCAGCCAGCCGCTGCGAGCCCTGCGGTCAGAAGCGTCTTGCGCCGGCATGATCTGGGGCCTTCCTTGCATGAGGGGCGAAGATGGCGCATGTGGCCTCGGTTGCACAGGGGCATCACGCCGCCTTGATCGGCCGCGCGGGCTTTGCCTCTGGAATGAAACATTTACCGGTCGGCACCCCGGAAATGTTGCGCAAAAAGCGCGTTCCTTCCGTTGACTTGGCCGGAAACCGCCCGTAAAGGACTGGCTTCAAGTTCCAGACCCTCGAATCCATCCGGGGTTCGGGTCATGCCATATGGAGAGCCGCGATGAAGCGCACATTTCAACCGTCGAACCTGGTTCGCAAGCGCCGCCACGGCTTTCGGGCCCGCATGGCGACCAAGAACGGCCGTCTTGTCCTGGCCGCTCGCCGCGCCAAGGGCCGTCACAAGCTTTCCGCCTGATACTGCGCCCCCAGGGGCGTCAGGGGTTGCGACATGACACCGCCGGAGAACCATGGGCAAGGCCTTAGCGCCGAAGGACCCGCAGGTTCTCCGGCGGTTTCGCTTTGCGTGCTCGCGCGGCGGGCGGACTTCCTGAAGGCGGCCTCGGCCGGCAGGCAAGGGACAAACGGGTTCCTGCTGCAGGCGCGTGACCGGGCCGACGGCACCATCGGGGCGCGGGTGGGCTTCACCGCATCAAAGAAGATCGGCAACGCCGTCCTGCGCAACCGCGCCAAGCGTCGCCTGCGGTCGCTTGCCCGCGAGGTTCTGGCAGGTCAGGCGCGGCCCGGATGGGATTATGTTCTGGTCGCCCGGCCCGAGGCGACCGTCAGCCGTCCCTATGCCGATCTGCGCGCGGATCTGGAGCAGGCCCTCATGTCCGTGCACCGGGGGCGGGCGTGACCCCGCTAGCGCAGGTCCTTGCCCTTCCGGTAAAAGCCTACCGGCTGGTCCTGTCACCCTGGGTCGGCCATGGCTGCCGGTTTCAACCGACCTGCTCGGCCTATGCCCTTGAGGCGCTGGAACGGCACGGGGCGGTTAAAGGCGGCTATCTGGCGGCGCATCGCGTCTGTCGCTGCCATCCGTGGGGCAGAACCGGCTATGATCCGGTGCCGGGCGCTGATCCTGGCCATGACGCGGGGCGGTAGGGCCGGGCCAAGTTTCTTAAGCAAGAAACTTGTCAAAATCCTTGCTTAAGGATTTTGGCCCCTAGACCAGCGTGGCGATGATCGCCCGCAGGGTTTCGATCCCTTCGCCCTTTTCCGAGCTGGTCACCACGATCTCGGGGTAGGCCGCCGGGTGTTTGGTCAAAGCGCCCTTCACCTGTTCGATCACCGCCTCGCGCTCGGTCCGGCTGATCTTGTCGACCTTGGTCAGCACCGCCTGGAACGTCACCGCCGAGCGGTCGAGCAGGGTCAGGATCTCTTCGTCCACCGCCTTGACGCCATGGCGGGCATCAACCAGCACGAAGGTCCGGCGCAGCGTTTGGCGACCGGCAAGATACTGGCGCAGCAGCGCCTGCCACTTTGCGACGATCGCCACCGGCGCTTCGGCATAGCCATAGCCCGGCAGGTCGACCAGAAAGCGGGTCTCGCCCAGCGCGAAGTAGTTGATTTCCTGCGTCCGACCCGGAGTGTTCGACGCCCGAGCCAGCGTCTTTCGCCCGGTCAGCGCATTGATCAGGCTGGATTTCCCGACGTTCGAACGTCCGGCAAAGCAGACCTCCAGCCGGTCAGCCGGGGGCAGGCCCGACATGGCGACCACGCCTTTCACGAAGGTGACCGGCCCTGCGAACATCAACCGACCGATCTCGCGGGCGTCCTCTTCCGGTTCGGGGGTCAGGGTAAACGTCAGCCCCATGTGCGAACCTCGTGACCCAAGGCGACGTTGCCGCCTTCGATCACCCGGCCAAACACGCCAAAATCAGTGTGGCCATAGGCGTTTTCCAGCGCGGTCATGGTATCGGCGTCCTGCATGCCGGTCCCGGGGTTGGCGCCGGTCGCGCGACAGCGGTCGATCCGCGCCTCGATCCGCAGGCGAGCTTCGCCAAGGGTGATCTCTTGCCCGACCAGGTCATGCTCGGCCAGGGCGGGCCAGCCCTCGACCCAGACATTTCCGCGAAAGCGGTGGATCGACAGGTCCTGCCCGATCCGGGCCGACAAGTCGGCCAGCGAGGACAGGCTGTTGATCGAGATCAGCGGCTGGTCCTGGTCTGTCATGGCCTGCCCCGGCACCCGGATAATCCGGGCCGGTTCCGGGCGGTTTTCCGGCCAAAGCGGGCGCAGCCAGTCGATCAGCCGCGCCGCATCGGACGGCTGGTCGGGGTGAAAGGTTTCGGTCGGGCGGCGGGGGTGGCTTAGCGTGACGGTCCCCGCCTGCGGGTCCGACGCGCAGCTGATCGCCATCAGGTCGGCCGAAGCCCAGCCGCGCAGGAACTGCAGCTTCGATGCCCAGGCCAGAGGCTCGGACAGACGGGCGGAGGCATGGGCCACGGCCCAGACCCGGTCGAAAGGAAACGCGGCACCGGCGGTCAGCACAGCCGTCTCGACAGGCTCATGCCCTGCGGACTTGATCGGATGCCGGACCAGAAGCGCGACGCGAGCGGTCACTTCTTTCGGGCTCCGCCCTTGCCGTCAGCCTTTTCCACCACCGGAACCGGCGGCTTTTTCCTGAACCCGGTCAGGATGTTGCCGAAGAGGTCAGGCTTGTGCCCATGGCTTCGCATGATCAGGAACTGCTGGGTGAAGGTGATGGTGTTGTTGGTGATCCAGTAGACGACCAGACCGCTGGCAAAACCGCCCAGCATGAACATGAACACCCAGGGCATCCAGGCGAAGATCTGCTGCTGCACCGGGTCGGCCGGGGCCGGGTTCAGCTTCTGCTGCAGCCACATAGAGATGCCGAGAAGGATCGGCAGGATGCCGATAAAGACCAGATGCAGGACCGTTCCGGTCACCGGCGCATCCCAGGGCAGAAGCCCGAAGGCATTGAAAAACGATGACGAATCCGGCGCGGACAGGTCGCGCAGCCAACCGAAGAACGGCGCGTGGCGCAACTCGATCGTGACGAAGATCACCTTGTACAGCGCGAAGAAGATCGGGATCTGGATCAGGATCGGCAGGCATCCCGCGGCCGGATTCACCTTCTTGTCCTTGTAAAGCTGCATCATCTCGCGCTGCATGCGCTGGCGGTCGTCGCCGACACGTTCCTTCAGCGCCTCCATCTCGGGCTGAAGCTCTTTCATCCGCGCCATCGAGACGTAGGACTTGTAGGCCAGCGGCAGCACGATCAGCTTCAGCACGAAGGTCAGCGCGATGATCGCCAGACCCATGTTTCCGATTTGCGCGTTCAGCCAGTGCAGCACCGCGAAGATCGGCTTCGTCAGGAAGAAGAACCAGCCCCAGTCGATCGAATCGAGGAAGCCGGCGATGCCCTGATCATTCTGGTAGCTGCGGATCGTGTCCCACTCCTTTGCCCCGGCGAAGAAGCGCAGCGACGATACCGTCTCTCCGCCCGGCGCGAGGGTGATCGCCGGAGGGCGCACCTCGGCCTGGTAGATCCCGGCATCCGGCACGAACTTGAGCACCGCTTTGTAGGGTGTGCCCTGTTCAGGGACGAGGGTTGTCATCCAGAAGTGGTCGGTAAAGCCGATCCAGCCGTCCACCACGCCCTGCGACACCACGGCCGGCAGGCCTTCGTTGGGGTCGATCGCGAACTCGGTGAAATCGGCATAGTCGGTTTCGGTCAGTTCGCCGTCGATCCGCTGGATCGCCCCCTCATGGACCACGAAGATGTTCTGCAGCTTCGGCAGGCCGTGGCGGGCGATGATGCCGTAGGGTTGCAGCGTCGCCGGCGCTTCCGAACTGTTCCGGACCTTGTCGGACACCGTGAACATGTAGTCTTCGTCGACCGACACTTCGCGCAGGAAGGTCAGTCCCTTGCCGTTGTCCCAGCGCAGTGTGACCGATGCATCCGGAGCCAGCGTATCGTTGCCCTCAAGCGTCCATAGGGTCATTGCATCGGGGACCTCCCCGGCCTGAAGCCCGGTGCCCGGGAGCCAGCCAAAGACCGAATAATAGGCCAGTGCGTTGCCGACGGGTTCCAGCAAATGGACGGTGTCCGCGTCGGGCTCGATTGTCTCGCGATACTTCTTCAGCGACAGATCGTCGATCCGTCCGCCAAGAAGCGAGATCGTGCCGGCCAGCTTGGGCGTGTCGATCTTCAGGCGCGGAGCGTCCGGCACGGGTTCGGCTGTGGTGCCGGCGGCTGCGTCGACCGCGGGATCGGCCTTGGCTCCCGCAGCGGTTCCGATTGCGGTTTCGGTCTGTCCGGCCGGAGCGGCCGCAACTTCGACCGGGAGCTCTGGCGGGGGAAAGAGCACGAACCAGACGATCATCACCGCGGCGGACAGCACCATCGCCAGAATGAGGTTCTTGTTGTTCTGCTCTTCCATCCGCCCGCCACCATGCGACCACGTTCGATCAGCGGTGCTTCAACGACAGGGACGGCGAAAGGTCAAGCGGTTTTGCCTTGTGCCGGCAGGTCCGGCGATCAATTCGGTGATCGGGAAAGGTGTGGCCTTGCTGCCGGGAAGCCGGTTTTCGCGGGGATCTTCCCGTAGCTTCGCCGCGCGACGATCCGTCATTTGCTTTGCGGTGCAGGGTATCACCTTGCGCGAACCCCGATGCGCAAGGCGTCGGTCAGGCGCCGGCGGTGGTCGGCCAGCCAGGCGGAAACTTCGTCCATAGGCATCGGCCGGGCCACCACGAAGCCCTGAACATGCCCGCAGCCAAGCTGGGCCAGCATCGCGTGTTCGCCCTGGGTTTCCACCCCTTCGGCCAGCGTCTCAAGGCCAAGCCTTTCGGCCAGCGAAAGGATGGCGGTGACCAGTTGCTGCTGATCGCGGTCGGTGTCGGCGGCACGCACGAAGCTGCGATCGATCTTCAGGCGCCGCAGCGCAAAGCGCCGGATCGAGGTGATCGAGGCGTTTCCGGTGCCGAAATCATCCATGTCGACCCCGCAGCCCATGTCGGCGATCCGCCGGATGTTGCGCACGATCATGTCGTCTCCGTCCCGGGCGACAACCGATTCCAGCACTTCGACCGTCAACCGCCCGGCCGCAAGCCCATGGCGGTCAAGCTGCCAGGCCAGCCGCTCGGGAAGTTGCGGGTCA
Source organism: Rhodobacterales bacterium (assembly GCA_031441285.1). Taxonomy (GTDB): domain Bacteria; phylum Pseudomonadota; class Alphaproteobacteria; order Rhodobacterales; family Rhodobacteraceae; genus Tabrizicola. The sequence continues at coordinate 22,216 of JANOER010000299.1, read as the reverse complement.
CCCAGTTCGCGCGCCGAGAAATTGACCGAGACCGACGGCACCTGATGCCCGGCCAGATCCCAGCCGACGATGGAGGAAAGCGCCTGGGACAGCATCGCCTCGCCCAGAAGGTCCATCAGGTCGGTGCCCTCGATCGCCGGCAGGAACGCACCCGGCGCCAGCAAGCCAAGCTCGGGGTGGTGCCAGCGCGCCAGCGCCTCGATCCCCGAGACCGATCCGCTGTCGGTGCTGACCTGTGGCTGGAAATGCGCCCGGACCTGACCTTCCGCGACCGCTGCGGCAAAGCCAGCGCGCAGGGTGTCCCGGTCCCTTCTGGCCTTGGCAAGGTCTTGAGTATACGTCCGGATCGCCCCCGGCTTGTGATGCATCGCTTCGTCCACGGCGACCTGGGCCGCGTCAAGCAGGTCGCGGCCGCTGCCGCCCGCGATCTGGCGCGCATGGCAAAATCCGATGCAGCAGGTCAGCTGGACCGTATCGCGGTCCAGAATCATTGGTTGCTGCGCGACCAGTTGCAGCCGACCGGCAATACGGACGGCACTTTCAAGATCCAGTCGCTCACTTGGGGCGAGCACGACGACCAGGCAGCCATCTTCAAGCGTGAACAGCAGGTCGCCGGGCCGCAACGCGCCACGGATCCGGGCCACCGACGCCGCCAGGATTTCGGACTGTCGCGACCGGCCAAGCCGGTCGCAGATGCCGGGCAGGTTGTCGAATTGCAGCACGAAACAGCCGGTTTGCCGCCCCTGGGCTGACCCTGCCGCAAGTGCTGTATCCAGCGTGGCGATCGCCTGGTCGGAAATGGCCGTATCCGGGACCCCCGGCAGCACCCGGCGCAACAGAAGAACCGCAAGTGGAAGCCCGGCGGCAAGGACCGGCAGCGCGGCCTGACCCCAAAGCCAGAAGACGAACAGGGCAATGGCTGGCAGGAAAAGACCAAGTTCGGGCCACCGGACCGCCCGCAACCACCCAACCACAGCCTGCGCCATACCGCATCCCCCGCATCCATCGGGCCGGAGCCCGGATTTGCAGGGTCATGCTAGGGGAATGTTCCTGATCGGTTCCTTAATGCTCTGCCGAAAGTTGCAAAGAATTTTCCCTATCATCCAGCGCGCCAGCAAGCCCGGCAAAGTCGAAATGCGCTGGATCCGCAAGATGCGAGGGTCGCACGTTCATCAACGCGCGGAACATGATCTGGCGGCGGCCCGGGGTGCGCGTCTCCCAATCGTCCAGAAGCCGCTTCACTTGCACTCGCTGCAGGCCTTCCTGCGAGCCACAAAGATCGCAAGGGATGATCGGATAGGCCATGCCCCTGGCGAAGCGGTCGCAATCCGACTCGGCGACGAAGGCGAGCGGGCGGGCGACGTAAAGATCGCCGTCTTCATTCAAAAGGCGCGGCGGCATGCTGGCAAGCCGCCCGCCGTGAAAGAGGTTCAGGAAGAACGTCTCGAGGATGTCGTCGCGGTGATGCCCAAGGATCACGGTCGAACAGCCCTCTTCCCGCGCGATCCGGTAGAGGTTCCCCCGCCGCAGCCGCGAGCAGAGGCTGCACATCGTGCCCCCCGGCTTGGTCTTGTCGATCACCACCGAATAGGTGTCCCGATAGTCGATCCGGTGCGGCACCCCCATCCGGGTCAGGAAATCGGGCAGGACCGTCGCGGGAAATCCGGGCTGGCCCTGGTCAAGGTTGCAGGCCAGAAGGTCGACCGGAAGCAGGCCGCGCCACTTCAGCTCGTGCAGGATGGCCAGTAGCGTATAGCTGTCCTTGCCGCCGGACAGACACACCAGCCAGCGATCGCCGGCGCGGGCCAGGCCGTAGGTGTCGATCGCCTCGCGCACCTGTTGGACAAGACGTTTGCGAAGCTTGCGAAACTCAAGTCCCTTCGGCGCGCCGTGGAACAGGGGGTGGAGGTCGTCATCGCTGTCGTCAAGCATCGGGGGCCTCACGCGGGGTGGCGTCCTTATGCCCGATCCGGGGCGGCAAGGCAAAGCCCGCACCAGCGCCAGTCATCCGGTCGCCGCCCTGGAACGTATGAACGTGAAACATGAGGTCGATGATGCGCCTGGCCCTTCTCCCCGTAGCCCTTCTCCCCGTTGCCCTTGTCCTTGCCGCCTGCACCGGCAAGCCCGCGTTTCAGGACCCGACCCTCAGCGAACGCAAGCTGAACCTGGAAGAGTTCTTCGACGGCAGCGTCGTCGCCCAGGGCCAGTTCCAGGACGTGTTCGGCACGGTCCGCCGCCGCTTTGACGTGACGATCACGGGCGACTGGGACGGCGGAAAGCTGCGGCTGGTCGAGGATTTCGTCTATGAGGATGGATCGACCGAACGCCGCGTCTGGACCCTGGTCAAGACCGGAGACGACACCTGGCGCGGCACCGCCCCCGGCGTCATCGGCGAAGCGACGGGGCGCGAGGATGGCGACCGTTTCAACTGGCGCTACACCATCGACCTGCCGGTTCCGGCGGCGGACGGCACGACCGAGACCGTCCGGGTGACCTTCGACGACTGGATGTGGCTGATGTCCGGCGACCGGATCCTGAACCGCGCCTACATGAAGCGCTTCGGCGTCGATGTGGGTGATGTGACCATCTGGTTCGAAAAGTAGGCCTGACCTGCCGTTCATACAGCCCTTGCAGGCTGTCTTCGCTTGATCCGGCGCGGGACCAAAGCGAAGACAGCCTGCAAGGGCTGGATGAGCGGCCCGTCAGACGTGCTGGGCGCCGTTCACTTCGATCTCGGTACCCGAGATATAGCTCGACTGGTCCGAACACAGGAACCAGATCACGTCGGCCACTTCCTTCGGCTGTCCCAGACGCTGCATCGGCAGCTTTTCCACGATCTTGTCGGTGCCGGGCGACAGGATCGAGGTCTCGACCTCGCCCGGAGCAATGGCGTTCACCCGCACGCCATAGGGGCCGAAATCATGCGCCATTTCGCGGGTCAACGCCGCCAGCGCCGCTTTCGACGTGGCATAGGCCGCTCCGGCGAAGGGATGCACCCGGATCCCGGCAATCGAAGTGACGTTGACGATGGATCCCTTTGTCGCGGTCAGTTCGTCCTTCAGCCCGCGCGCAAGGATCACCGGGGCGAAGAAATTCACATGAAACACATGCCCCCAGGTGCGCAGATCGGTGGTCATCGTGTTCAGTCGCGCGCCGCCCGCACCCTTGGGGCTGATCCCGGCGTTGTTCACCAGCGCATGTATGCGGCCGCCCACCTTCGCCTTGATCGTCTCGATCGCGGCGACCGTCTTGTTGGGATCGGCAAGGTCGATCTCGATGTGGTTGTCCTCGCCCCCGGGCCAGGGGCAGCGCGGATCGAAGGGCTGGCGCGAGCAGGTCAGCACCCGCCAGCCTTCGGCCCCAAAACGCTTGACGGTGGCATGGCCGATCCCGCGGCTGGCGCCGGTCAGGACCAGGGTCTTCTGTTCGGACATGGGTCGGCTCCTTCAACGGCCCAAGGCTACGCCAACGCCGGGGGAAGGCAAGGCTTGGCAGGCCGCAGGAAAAGCCTTATGCGGCGCTTGACCCGGAGGCAGCCGATGAAGCAGCAGACCTTGACCATGCAAGACGCCAAGAACACCGCCAAGATGCTGTCTGAGGCCCTGCCCTACCTTCAGCGCTTCACCGGCGCGGTGGTGGTGGTCAAGTTCGGCGGCAATGCCATGGGCGACGATGCCGCGATGGCCGAGTTTGCCCGCGACATCGTGTTGATGCGGCAGGTGGGCGTAAACCCGGTCGTCGTCCACGGCGGCGGGCCGATGATCAACGAGATGCTGACCAAGCTTGGCATCAAGTCCGACTTCGTGCGCGGCAAGCGGGTCACCGACAAGGCCACGGTCGAGGTGGTCGAGATGATCCTGTCGGGCCTTGTCAACAAGCGGATCGTGCAGGCGATCATGGATGCGGGCGGGCGGGCCGTCGGCATCTCGGGCAAGGACGACGACCTGATGGTCTGCGAGGCCGACGACCCCGAACTGGGCTTCGTCGGCCGCCCGGTCGAGATGAACGTGCAGGTCCTGCGCGATCTTTATGCCGCCGGGATTATTCCGGTCATTGCCCCGGTCGGCACCGGAATGAAGGACAACGAGACCTTCAACGTCAACGGCGACACCGCCGCCGGGGCAATCGCCGGCGCGTTGCAGGCCGACCGTCTGATCCTTCTGACCGACGTTCCCGGCGTCAAGAACGCTGACGGAGAGGTGATGACCCAGATCACCCCCGAGGAGATCCGCCAGATGATCCAGTCCGGCGTGATCTCGGGCGGGATGATCCCCAAGACCGAAACCGCCCTTATGGCGATCGACGCCGGAACCCGTGCGGTCACGATCCTTGACGGGCGCATCCCCAATGCCTGCCTGATCGAGCTGTTCACCGACCTTGGCGCGGGCAGCCAGATCCGGTCGACAACCCCGCGCGTCACGCCGCACGTCCGGCGCTGAGGTCGGCCCCAAAGCGACACCCCCGGCCCCCGCCGGAACAACGTGGGCGCCTTCCTGCCATGCGCGGCTTCCCGGTCACGCTTGCGAATTGCCATCCGCAAGTCCGGGACTTAAGCCTTGCCAACCCCGGTGCGAGACTATCCTAAGGTGTGCAGGCGTCCGGACGAAGCGAACATGTATCAGATGAAATCCTCCATTGCCGCGCGCCTGGCCCGGGTCACCTTGGCAGCCTTGGCCGCATGCGTGCTTGCGGCCTGCGCCGGGACAACCGCCCCCGACGAAATCAACGATCCGTTCGAAAGAACCAACCGCAGCATTCACGCCTTCAACCGCGGACTGGACCGTGCTGTCGTCGGGCCGGCGTCCAAGGGCTTTGGCGCCGTGGTGCCGGAACCGGCCAAGCGGGTCATCGGCAACTTCGCCAACACGCTCGACCTGCCGGGCGACATCCTGAACAACGTGATGCAACTCAACATCGAAGACGCCGCGACAAACACCCTTCGGTTGGCCACGAACGTCACGATGGGCGTCGGCGGCATCTTCGATGCGGCAACCGCGATCGGCCTGCCCAGCGCGCCCACCGACTTTGGCGAGACGCTGCATGTCTGGGGCGTGGGCGAAGGGGCGTGGGCGAAGGCCCGTTCCTTGAGATCCCCTTCACCGGCCCCACCACCCTGCGCGACGCCGCGGGCACGCTGGTCGATCTGCTGGCGAACCCCGTCAGCAACAACCTGCCCTCGCGTGAGGCTTTTGCAGCCAATGCGCTGAAGCTTCTGTCACGGCTTCGTGACCGCGACCGCTTCGCCGCGACGGTCGAATCCATCCTATATGACAGTGCAGACAGCTATGCTCAGTCCAGGCTGATATACCTGCAGAACCGCCGCTTCCAGTTGGGCCAACTTGACCGGGTGGGCGAAGCCGGCACTGCCGACCCGGACAGCGACTTCATCGACCCGTACGAGGATCCTTATGCCGAATGACATGCCCCTGACCCGCCGCGCCTTTGCCCTGACGATGGCTTCCGGTCTTGCGCTGGCCGGCCTGCCCCGCGCAGCCCTGGCGCTAAGCGTCGACGAAGCGCGCAGCCTGGTCGACAAGACGGTTGCCGAGATCAATGCAATCATCAACTCGGGCAAGTCCGAAAGCGCGATGCTTGGCAGTTTCGAAAAGCTTTTCTCGCGCTATGCCGACGTGCCGACGATCGCCCGCTCGGCCCTTGGCCCGACCGCGCGCGAGGCGTCGAAGGCGCAGCTTTCGGGGTTCACCAAGGCTTTCCAGGGCTACATCAGCCGCAAATACGGCCGCCGCTTCCGCGAATTCGTCGGCGGGCGGATCGAAGTGTCCGACGCGCGGGCGGTGAAAAGCTATGTCGAGGTGATCTCGACCGCCTACCTGCAGGGCGAAAGCCCGTTCGAGGTGCGCTGGCACGTCAGCGACAAGTCCGGCAAGAGCCTGTTCTTCAACATCATCATCGAAGGCGTGAACATGCTGGCGTCCGAACGGACCGAGATCGGCGCGCTTCTGGACCAGCGCGGCGGCGATCTGGACCGTCTGATCGCGGACATGGGGTCGCTGTGAGGCGGTCGATCCGGGGCGAGTGAGGAGCGTCTTCGCCGACGGCCGGATTGGGAGTCATTATGAACTTCGGTAGTCGCTATATCCTAGAAGCGAAGCCCAAGCGGTTGCCGTAAGGATCTTCGATACGAAAGTCCCGCATTCCCCACGGACGGTCTTCGAGTTCGAACAGGAAGTCTACTCCACGATCCTGTAATTCGTGGAAGTATCCGGCAGCATCTTCCATATGAAAATAGACGACCGAAGGACCGGGTGGAGCACCTGCTTGTTCAGCATCCAGATGGATTTCGACGCCTTCTTTCTCAACACCTGCACGATGCGGTGGATCACCAAAGCGCCATTTCATTTCGAAGCCCAGCTTGCTGCAATAGAAATCCAGAGCTTCTTCAATGTTCGCAACAGCAAACACCGGAAAGACCTGCATCTTGATCCTCCTCGCATCAATCGAAGCCGGGCTGCTTCTCTATCCGAGCCTGGCACGGTCGTGACTATCTCACACGTGCCGATAGTCGGCTGAACGTCTGCTTCGTCCACAAAGCGGACCCTTGAAGAGCCCGCTAATTCCCCGCCGCACCCAGCACTTCATTCAGGATCCGTTCGGCCAGATCCGCCTCGGCGCCCGCGTCGGGAAGCGGCGCGGTCATCGCTTCGGGCAGGGGCTGTTCGTAGAACTCGCCGTCATAGGACGGCGCGTTCGGGTCGTCGAAATAAGGCACATCCTTGGCGGTGATGGCGCCTTCGGTCGTGCTGGGGTCGATGGGCACATAGGTTGAATCCGGGATCGCGGTCAGCAAGGGCGTGGCCGGGACGCCTTCGTTGATCCGCACCATCACCTCGTGCCAGATTTCCGCCGGAAGCCCGCCGCCGGTCACGCCGGTCAGGGGGCTGTTGTCGTCATAGCCCATCCAGACGCCGACCACATAATCGGCGGTAAAGCCGACGAACCAGGCATCCCGTGCGCTGGTCGTAGTGCCGGTCTTGCCCGCCGCCTCGCGGTCGTCCAGACGGGCCCGCCCGCCGGTGCCGGAATTCAGCACTTCGGTCATCATGTAGGTCAACGCCCGCGCCGCCCCTTCCGAGATCACCCGCTCGCCGATGCCGCCGCCCGCGCCGAACAGGGGTTCGTCCATCCCCTTCAGCGTCAATGATTTCAGCCCGTAAGGCGTGACCGAGGAGCCGCCGTTCAGGATGCCCGCAAAAGCGCCGGTCATGTCGATCAGGGTCGATTCCGACACGCCAAGCGCCAGCGCGGGACCATCGGCAAAGTTCTGCGCCAGGCCGAAGTCGGTCGCCACCTGCTTGACCAGATCGCGTCCCACCAGTTCGCTGACCCGGACCGCCGGGATGTTGCGGCTTTCGGCGAGGGCCTGGGTCAGGGTGATCTGGCCCTTGAATTCCTTGTCATAGTTTTGCGGGCACCAGTCGCCGGACCCGGCGGTATAGATGCACATCGGCGTGTCATCGACGACGTCGAGCGGGCTGTAGCCCAGGTCCATCGCCACGGCATAGATGAAGGGCTTGAAGGTCGATCCGGTCTGCCGCAGCGCCTGGGTCGCGCGGTTGAAGTCGCCGGCGTTCGGCAGATTGCGGCCACCGACCATCGCACGCACCGCGCCGTCCGCGCTCATCACCACGATGGCGGCCTGGGCTTTTGATCCGTCCTTGACCTTGTTTTCAAAGACCCAGGCCAGCGCCTCATCGGCCTTCTTCTGCAGATCCTGGTCCAGCGTCGTCTCGATGAACACATCTTCGGTCGTGTCGCGGGCCAGGTAGTCGGGCGTCGTCTCCATCACCCAGTCGGCGAAATAGCCGCCGGACTTCTGCTTGGCCGCTTCGGACAGGCGGGCTGGGTTCTTGCGGGCCTCCTTGGCCTCGGCTGTGGTCAGATAGCCCTGGTCTTCCATCAAGCCGATCACCACGGCGGCGCGTCCCTGCGCACGCTCCATGCTGCCGGTCGGGGCGAAGGTCGAGGGCGCCTTCAGAAGACCCGCCAGCATCGCCGCTTCGGCCGGGGTGACCTCTTTGGCGGACTTGCCGAAATAGCGCTGGGCGGCGGCCTCGAAGCCCCTTGCCCCGGCCCCCAGATAGGCGCGGTTGAAGTAGATCGTCAGGATCTCTTCCTTGGAGTACTTCGCCTCCATTGCCATCGAGAACGGCACTTCCTTCAGCTTTCGCCAGATCCCGCCCTGACGGCAGTCCTTTTCGTACTCGGCCTCGGATTTCCACTGGCTTGCGTCATAGTCGACGCCAAGACACAGAAGCTTGGCCACCTGCTGGGTAATCGTCGACCCGCCGTTACCCTCCAGCGGACCGCGCCCTTCGCTCAGGTTGATGCGGACGGCGCTGGCGATGCCGCGGGGACTGATCCCGAAATGCCAGTAAAAGCGCTTGTCCTCGGTCGCCACCACCGCGTTGTGCAGGTAGGGCGACACCGTGTCTGCCGAAATGACGCCGAAGGTCTCGCCCCGCCAGGCAAAGACCTTTCCGTTGCGGTCCTGCAGCGTAACCGACCCGCGCGCGCGCCCGTCGATCAGATCGGCGACCGGTGGCATCTGGGCATAGAAATACCAGATCACCCCGCCCAGAAGCAGCGCACCAATGGCAGTCCCGCGCCAGGCGATGCCCCAAAGCACGCGCCACACCGACAGGATGAACCCCATGATCAAGCCGTGCTGGCGCCGGGGCTTTCGCGGTCGTGGCGTACGACGCGGCTTGCGGGGCGCAGGCTTCTTCGGCCCGCCGCCGGACGCGGCCGGGCGCGTGACTTTCGAGGAATACCGCCTGTCCGCCACAAGAGGGCGTTTGCCCCCGCTTCCTGCTGCCATGCCTGCTGTCCGCCATTGGTGACGACGGCCGGTTCCCGGCCCGTTTCGTCCAGCATAGTCCGGTTCCAACGGAAAGCGAAGGCTGGCCGTCTCTGATTCGCCTTCGTCGTTCGCCTGAATTTTAGGCACTCGCCCGGAGAAGTGCAAAAATTGTGCAAAATGCGCCAAAACCGCCGCGTGCCGTCTGGCCGGTTCCTTGTGCTGCCGCAGCATTCGTCCGCCTGATCGTCGCCAGAGGTTCCGCGCACAGTCGTGCGTGTCACAGGCGAAGGGGAAAGATGTGAAGCTCATCATTGCAGCAATCAAGCCGTTCAAGCTGGAAGAGGTCCGCGAGGCGCTGACCACCATTGGCGTGCGCGGGATGATGGTGACCGAGATCAAGGGGTTCGGCAGCCAGTCTGGCCACACCGAAATCTACCGCGGCGCGGAATACGCCGTGAACTTCGTGCCGAAGGTGCGGCTGGAGATCGTGGTGGCGGATGCGCTGGCCGATCAGGTCGTCACCACGATTCAGAAGACGGCAAAGACCGACAAGATCGGCGACGGAAAGATTTTCGTCCTCGACGTGGAACATGCCGTGCGCGTGCGCACCGGCGAAACCGATGATGATGCGCTTTGACGCAGCTGGGGAAGAGGTAATCAAAAACATGAACATGCAACCGAAGCTTGCCAGCCTTGGGGCGCTGTCCGCGTCTCTGCTGGCGGGTCTGCCTGCCCTGGCGCAGGACATGATCCAGAATCCGTCTGTCGAGCAGATGGCCACAATGGTGAACAAGGGCGATACGACCTGGATGCTGGTCTCGTCAGTGCTGGTGCTGATGATGGCGATCCCGGCACTGGCTCTGTTCTACGGCGGCCTTGTGCGCACCAAGAACATGCTCAGCCTTCTGATGCAGGTCTTCATGATCGTGTCGGTCTGCTCGATCCTGTGGGTTGTCGTCGGCTACAGCCTCGCGTTCACGGCGGGCTCGCCCTACATCGGCGGTCTGTCCAAGGCGATGCTTGCCGGGGTCACCACCGGCACCTATGCCGCGACCTTCTCGAACAACGTCTACATCCCGGAATATGCCTTCGTCATCTTCCAGATGACCTTCGCCGCCATCACTCCGGCGCTGATCATCGGCGCCTTCGCCGAGCGGATCAAGTTCTGGCCCCTGATGCTGTTCGTGATCGGCTGGTCGATCCTTGCCTACTACCCGATCGCGCACATGGTGTGGTTCTGGGCCGGCCCGGACTTCCTGGTGGATTTCCCGGCGGACATGGGCCTGCTTTGGGGCATGGGCGCGCTGGACTTTGCCGGCGGAACGGTTGTCCACATCAACGCGGGAATCGCCGGACTGGTCGGCTGCCTGGTGATCGGGCCGCGTATCGGCTTCAACAAGGAACCGATGCCGCCGCACAGCCTGACGCTGACCATGGTCGGCGCGGCCCTGCTGTGGGTCGGCTGGTTCGGCTTCAACGCCGGGTCCAACCTTGAGGCAAACGGGATCACCGCCCTGGCCTTCCTGAACACCTTCATCGCCACCGCCGCGGCCACCGTCGCCTGGTGCCTTGTCGAACAGGTGCGCCACGGCCGTCCGTCGCTTCTGGGTGCGGTGACGGGTGCGGTCGCCGGACTGGTGGCGATCACCCCGGCCTGCGGCTTTGCCTCGCCCGGCGGCGCGCTGGTGCTGGGCCTGATCGTCTCGCCGATCTGCTACGTCTTCGTGTCGACGGTGAAAAAGTCGTTTGCCTACGATGACAGCCTTGATGTCTTCGGCGTTCACTGCGTCGGTGGCATTGTCGGAGCCATCGCGACCGGCATCGTCGCCAACCCGTCCTTTGGCGGCCAAGGCTGGTTCGACTATACCGTGTTCCCGGCGGTGCCCGGCACCTATGACATGGCGGGGCAGATCCTGACCCAGATCAAGGCGGTCAGCCTGACGCTGGTCTGGTCGGGACTGGTCTCGTTCGTGCTGTTCTACGCGATCAAGATGGTCTTCGGCCTGCGCCCGTCATCGGATGACGAACGGCAGGGTCTGGACCAGACCTCGCATGGTGAAAGCGCCTACAACCTTTGACGAACCTCCGGGGGCTGCCCTTGTGGCCCCCGGTCACTGCGCCCAAAGGACATCCACCCCCTTTGGCTTTACGGCGGCGGCCCGCGGGATATTGCTCTGCGGGCCGCTCTCTTTTGCCGGATGCAGTCGCGCGGGGCACCGGTTAGGTTTCGCCATGGCAGATGATTCCCGCCTCATGGGCCAACCCCTGCGCGGCGTGGCGCTGGTGGTCGCGGCAACTTTCCTCTTTGCCGTCGCCGACACCCTCGGCAAGCATCTGGCGTTGCTTTATGCGACGCCACTGATGCTGGCCGTGCGCTATCTGGTCAACCTCTGCATCGTTGGCGCAGTCATGTTGCCCCGCCATCGGGCGGCGGTCTGGCAGACCCGGCGGACCGCGCTCGTCATCCTGCGCGGCCTCTGCCTTGCGATGGCCTCGATCACCATGCTTCTTGCCCTGCGTCTGATGCCGGTGGCCGAGACAGTGGCAATCATCTACATCGCCCCGGTCCTCGTGATGCTGGTCTCCGGCACGGTGCTGGGCGAAAAGGTCAGCGTCTGGGGCTGGATTGGCGCAGCACTCGGCTTTGGCGGCGTTCTTCTGATCGCGCGTCCGGGCAGCGGGCTTGATCCACTCGGCGTGGTTCTTGCCATTGGCAATGCCTGCCTGGCCACGGGCTATATCCTTCTGACCCGCATCCTGACCCGGACCGAAACCACCATGGCGCTGATGTTCCACACGGCACTTGTCGGCAGTGTGGTCTTCACCGCGCTGACCCTGATCTTCCCACCCGCGGTGCTGCCCGGCCTTCCTGACCTGGCCCTGATGGGCACTTTGGGGGCCTTGGCGACCGTCGGCCACCTGATGTTCACCGCGGCCTACCGCGAGGCCCCTGCCGCGACCCTCGCTCCGATCAACTATCTGCACATCGCCTTTGCCACGCTGTTGGGCTGGCTCGTTTTCGCGCAGGTGCCCGATACCGTAGGCTACGCCGGCATGGGTGCCATCGCGGCGGCGGGGATCATTGCAGCGTGGCGGGCAGGCCGGTAGCGCCGGCCCTCAGAAGAAGCCACGCGGCATCAGCCGGTGTTCATAGGCGTCCCGTTCCAGGCCCTCACGGAAATCGGGGTGCGCGATCGAGATCAGCAGCCTTGCCCGTTCGGCGATCGAGCGGCCTTTCAGGTTCACGATGCCATATTCGGTCACCACAAACATGATGTCGGTCCGGGGCGTCGTCACCACATTGCCCCGCGTCAGGGCGGTCACGATCCGGCTGCGCGGTTCGCCCTTCTTGTCGTAGGTCGAGGCAAGGCACATGAAGCTTTTGCCACCCTTGCTTGCATAGGCCCCGCGCATGAACTGAAGCTGCCCGCCGGTGCCCGAGATATGCCGGAACCCGTCCGATTCCGAGGCCGCCTGACCCTGAAGGTCGATCTGCGTGGTGTTGTTGATCGCAACCGTGTGGTCGTTCTGCATGATGATGTGCGGCGCGTTGGTATAGTCGACCGGCCGGAACTCTACCTCCGGATTGCGGTCGATGAAGTCATAAAGGTACTGCGCCCCCAGCGCGAACGTGCAGACCATCTGGCCGGGATCGATCTGCTTTTTCGCCCCCGTGACCCGCCCGGCCCGGTAGAGGTCGACAATCCCGTCGGTCATCATCTCGGTATGGATGCCAAGGTCTTTCACCGGACTTTCCGCCAGCAAAGAGCAGACCGCGTTCGGCATCCCCCCGATCCCGATCTGCAGGCACGAGCCATCCTCGATCTCGGCCGCGATCAGCCGGGCGACGGCCTTGTCGACCCCGGTCGCCTGGCCTTTCGGCAGTTCGGCCATGGGCGCGTCAGAGCCCCGGATGATGTAGTCGACCTCGGACAGATGAACCCCGGTCCCCTTGCCCAGCACATAGGGCAGGCTTGGGGTCTCCTCGACGATGATCACCTTGCCGCGTTCGACCAGTGCCCGCAGCCACAGGGTGCAGGGCCCGAAGTTGAAAACCCCGTCCGCATCCATCGGTGCGGTCTTGAACACGACGATATCCGGCGGATCGATGAAACGGCGGTAGTAGTCGGGGATCTCGCCCAGGTTCACCGGCAGGTAATGGGCGATGCCGGCATCATGCTTGCGCCGGTCATAGCCGCTGAAATGCGAGCTGAACCAGGTGACATGATCGCCGTTCGGGTCGGCCTCAAGCACCGCGCGCGGGCGGGCGGACAGGCAGGCGCGGATGCGGACGTTGGTCAGGGGGCCAAGTCGCCGGGCCAGGGCTTCGTCAAAGACGTCGGGCTGACCAAGGACGGCCCCGTAGTCAAGCCACATGCCGGGACGCACCAGCCCTGCCGCTTCGTCTGCCGAGATTCTTTTTGCCTCACGCGCCATCATGGTCCCCCAGCCCTGGGTGCAATCAAGCACATCGCCGGGACTCTGCCAAACGTTCTTGAGGCCCATCCGGCAGTGGCCCGGTCGCAGGGTCCACGGACCGTGCTAGCCGCTACAAGACCTCCGCAATTGCCGCCGCCAGCACCGGCACCGTTATTGCGTTCAATCCCGCGATGTTGATCCGGCTGTCGCTGACCATGTAGATGCCGTGCGTTTCCCGCAGCCGGTTTACCTGCGCCTCGGTCAATCCCAACCGGCTGAACATCCCCCGATGATGCGCGACAAAATCGAACCGGTCCGAGTTCGTGGCCCGCCGCAGCTCCTCTGCCAGCGCTTTGCGCAACCTCAGCATGTTCTGCCGCACCTCCTCAAGCTCTGCCTTCCACTCGACCGTCAGGGCCTGATCCTCCAGGATCATCGTCACCAGTCGCGCGCCGTGATCGGGCGGAAAGCTGAAGTTCTGCCGGTTCAGGAAGTTCAGGTTGCCCTGCACCACGGCCTTTCGGTCGGGGCTGGTCAGCGCCACCAGTATCCCGGTCCGTTCGCGGTAGATCCCGAAGTTCTTGGAACAACTCGCCGCGATCAGCACCTCGGGAAACGCCGCCGCGATCTTGCGTGTCGCTGCCGCATCCTCTTCCAGCCCGTCGCCGAACCCCTGGTAGGCGAGATCGACAAAAGGCACCGCCGCCTTGCGCCGCAGAAGGGTGATCACCTGATCCCACTGATCCGCCGAAAGGTTCGCCCCTGTCGGATTGTGGCAGCAGCCGTGCAGAAGGACTGCATCGCCCGCAGCAACACCCTCAAGGTCCGCCATCAAGCCCGCGAAGTCGATGCCAGAGGTGGCAGAGTCGAAATACCGGTACTCCACCCCCGTCATCCCCAGATAGGTCACGATGGAAGGATGGTTTGGCCAGGTGGGCAGGCTCATCCACACACGAGCTTTCGGGTTCGCCATCCGGATCAGCTCCAGCGCCTGCCGGATCGCCCCCGTCCCGCCCGGGGTTGCGACCGACGCCGCCCGATCCGCAAAGCCGTCGCCAAGGATCATCCTGACAAGTGCCGCGTTGAAAGCGGCTTCCCCGGCCAGACCCGTGTAGGTCTTGGTCGTTTCGACCTCCCACAGCTTCTTTTCTGCGGTCTTCACCGCCCGCATGACCGGGGTCAGGCCGGTCGCGTCCTTGTAGACGCCAACGCCAAGGTCGATCTTCGTCGTCCTCGGGTCGTCGCGATACATGGCGATCAGGTGCAGGATCTTGTCCTGCGGCTGAGGGCTCAGGGTCTCAAGCATCGACAACTCCGGTCAGGCAGAAATCACAAGGTCGGGCATGGGCACCTCCCTCCCCCTTCGTGGGGGACGGCTGGGGCGGGGGGGACTGGCCGAAGGTCACCCCGTCTCTACCCGCAGGTCGTCATACATGCCCCACTCGGCCCAGGAGCCGTCATAAAGCGCATGGTTGCGATGGCCGATCCGCTCCAGCGCCAGCGACAGGACTGCTGCGGTGATCCCCGAGCCGCAGCTGGTGATGGCCGGCTTCGACAGGTCAACCCCCGCTGCTTCGAACACCTGTTTCAGCGCGGCCGGAGCCTTCATCGTGCCATCCGCGTTCAGCACCTCGGCAAAGGGGATGTTCCTTGACCCCGGAACATGCCCGGACCGCAGCCCCAGCCGCGGCTCTTGCGCCTCGCCCCGGAACCGGGTGGCAGACCGGGCATCGATGATCTCTGCCTCACCCAGCTTTGCGGCATGGGCCACCTGCGTGACATCCTTCACCAGATGGTTCTGGCGGCTGACTGTCATGTGCCGGTCGCGGATAACTGGGGGCATGTCCTCGATCTCGCGACCCTCGGCGCGCCACTTCGGGAAACCGCCGTCCAGGACCGCGACATCCGTCTTGCCCATCAGACGGAACGTCCACCAGACCCGCGCCGCGCTGAAGAGCCCCGCGCCGTCATAGATCACCACCTGATGCCCGTCGCCCACACCCATCGCCCGCATCCGGCTGATGAACTTCTCGGGCGGCGGAGCCATATGGGGCAGAGACGACCGCTGGTCCGAAATCTCGTCGATGTCGAAAAACCGGGCACCGGGGATATGGCCGGCCGCGTACTCGGTCCTGGCATCGCGGCCCGCATCCGGCAGATACCAGCTTGCGTCCAGCACCCGCAGATCGGGGTCGCGCAGATGCCTGGCCAGCCAGTCGGTCGAGACCAGCGTTTTCGGATCATCCTGCGGCGATGGCGTCATTTCGGCTCTCCCGGCGGTCCTTGCGATATATCCGTGCCGGGGGTCGGGACGCAAGCACGCTTGGGGGGGAACACGGGCGGACAAGCCGCCCGCGTTCGCTGGCTTTTCCACGCTTACTTGACGAGGGCCTTCTTCACAAACCCCAGGACGAGGGTCAGCACCGCACCCCCGACACCGCCACCGGCCAGCGACTTGACGATCGCGCCGATATCCATCCCGCTTGCCGCCGCGGCAGCATCCGCGACCGCCGCGCCGTCACCTCCCAGCATGCCCATCAGCACACCGCCAAGCCCGCCCCCGACCGCACCGGCGACCGAATTGCCGGCCGTCCCGAGGCTCAGGTTCTTCAGTCCCGCCCCGGCAGCATTGCCGCCGACCAGACCAGCAATGATCTGAATGATCAGTTCCATACCCATGACCGCAACCTTTCCCTCAAAGCCGCTTGTCCGCCGGACTTGCGCAGCCTTTGCCCCGGACTTTGTGTCCGGCATTGAAAAGAATGCCAGATATTGAAGATTCTGGCAACAAATGCCTGAACCCCGGGCCGATCAGCCCTGGTTGTTCTGCTTCATCAACCGGGCCTTGTCGCGGTCCCAATCGCGCTTGGCGCTGGTTTCGCGCTTGTCGGCCAGCTTCTTGCCCTTGGCGATGCCAAGCTTCAGCTTCACGATGCCACGGTCGTTGAAGTACATCTTCAGTGGCACGATGGTCATGCCTTCACGGCCGACCGCGCTCCACAGCCGGCTCAGTTCCTTGCGCGACACCAGAAGCTTGCGCCGGCGACGTTCGTCATGCCCGAAAGTCTTGGCCTGCAGGTAGGGCGCGATATAGCCGTTGATCAGCCAAAGCTCGCCCCCTTCGACAGAGGCATAGCTTTCGCCGATGTTCGACCCGCCCTGTCGCAGGCTTTTGACTTCCGAGCCCAGAAGCATGATCCCGGCCTCAAGATCGGACTCGATCGCGTAATCGAACCGGGCCCGACGGTTCTCGGCGATCAGTTTTGAGTTGGGATCTGACTTTGCCACCATGATCGACGTCAGATAAGGTGTGGCGAGGGGTTAGTCCAGAAGCGACGACGGTTCCCCGGCACCTTGGACCCCTTCGAATTTTCGCAGAAAATTCGTGCCGCACGCGCGGGTCAGTTGCCCAGAGGCGCCACCCGACGTCCGCCTGCTGCAATGCCGTTCTCGATCCGGTCCTCGACGTCGTTGCCGTCCAGAGACGCCAGGAACCCGTTGAATTCCGGCGTCAGCCGGGTGGCCAGCCGACCGGCTTCGATCACCCGGTCCACCTCGTCCGCTTTCAGCTTCAGCCGGGTCGGAACCTTGTTCAGATCGTCGCGCAGGTCGGCGGGCAGGCTGGCAAAGCTTGCTTCGCCCACGAACAGCTTCACGTCCGTGCAATCCCAGCCCTCTGCCGACCCGCGCAGCCGCCGCACCTCGTTCAAAGACAGCGCGCAGCGCCATTCGATCAGCTCGGCTTCCCAGACCCGCAACTCGCCCCGCATCGAATCATAGCCCGACCGGGACGCCGCCGCCATCGCACTGGTTGCGATCGACATCGCCAGGTTCACGCCGCCCGGCTCGGCCACCTTCTGCGTCCAGGCATAGTCCTCTTCGACCCCGGCATTGGCGACCAGAAACAGCATCCAATTCAGCTTGACCGCCTCTTGCGGGGTAAGCGGAGCGAACGGCACCTGGGCGCGGGCGCGTTCCACCGCAAGCCCGGTGGTGCCGAAGTTGTCGGTGATGCCGCCGTCCAGAAGCTTGACGAACTTCACTTCGTCGGGGTTGGTGTAGCTTTCCAGTGCGCGGGCATGGGCGCGCATCGCGGCTGTCGCCTCGGGATTGTAGCGGGCCGCCGTCAGCCAGTCGGGCTCGCGGTAGTCGCAGGCCCCCTGATGCGCCTCCAGCACGATTGGCGAGAATACCAGCGGAAACGCGGCCGAGGCCGCGACCGCCTCGCTGAGCCGCACCTTCGACAGGTCCGAACACAGCGCGTCAAAGGTTTCAGGGCTGAACAGGAACGGCGTGTTGTTCGCCATGTCGGTGGCGTTGATCCAAGTCTTGATGGCCGAGCCTTTGCGCAGGTCTCCGAAGGTCGCGCCCTTGAACAGGACCTCGTCCAGATAGCGCCCGAACGTATCGCGCCCGTTCACGCCACCAGCCACACCCTTGAGGATCGTCAGGGGATTGAACCCCGAGGTCACCATATGGGCCTCGCCGTCGGTGGTCAGGAACTTCTCGCGAAAGCCGGGCAGGCCGTCCGGCCCGTAAAGCCCGAACTGCGCCGCCATGATCGACCCGCCCGACACGCCCGAGACCAGCCGCACCTGATCCAGAAGCCCGTTCGGGGTGCCGGTCTCGACCCCGGCCGCGCGCAGCTCTTCCAGCATCCCGTAAGCGAAGGAGGTCGCCCGGAACCCGCCGCCGGAAAAGGCCAGCCCGATGTAAAGTTCGCCCTCGCCAACGGACGTGTCCTCGATCAGCGTGGCATTCTCGCCTTGCAGGGGCTGGTTCAGGGGGGCGTTCCACGGCGCGCAGCCAAAGAGCATCAGAAAGGGGATGATTGCGCGATGCATGCCGGGTCCGGGGTGAGGGCGTCACTCCGATTGCTGAAGTCTCAGCCATTGAATTTCAAGCGCAAATCCGCTGGCGCGGTCGGGCAGGATAAGCCGCGCACCATGCCGTGCCGCGATCGCGCGCACCAGCGCCAGACCCAGGCCATGCCCCTTGATGCCCCGGTCGCGGTCGGCCCGGACAAAGCGCTCGAAGGCCTCGCCGCGAATATCCTCGGGCAGGCCCGGCCCGCTGTCGGCCACCCACATCAGGTGTCGGTCCCCGTCGGTGGACAGCTTCAGCGTCAGAAGATCCCCGGCGGAACAATACTTGATCGCGTTGTCCAGAAGGTTCGACAAAAGCTGTGCGATCAGGTTGCGATCGCCAAGAACCATTAGGTCGCGCGCGATCAGGGCTTGCGCTTCCAGCCCCTTCTCTTCGGCAAGGGGCTCATACAGATCCCAGACCTCTGACGCTACCGCTGACAGGTCCACCGGCACGAGGCCGCCGCCGGACCCTGCGTCTGCCTCGGCCCGGCTGATGTCCAGCAGCGAATCGAACATCCGGATCGCCTGGCGCATCTCGGCCTTCAGCGCGTCGGTCACCTCGTCCTGCCCCTCGATATGCGACAGCTTCAGGAGCATCCGGTTCAGCGGCGTGCGCAGCTCATGTGCGATGGTGTCCGACAGCCGGTGCGTTGCCCGGTTCAGGTTCTGGATCCGGTCAAGCATGCCGTGGACATGGGTTTCCAGAAGGCCGAATTCGTCGTTGCTGCGCACACCCGGCAACCGCGCGTCCAGCGCCCCTTCGGCCACCCGGTCGGCCAGATCGTTCACCCGCCCGATCCGCCGCATCACCGACCGCGCGGCCAGCAGGCCCACAAGCCCACCGGCAGCCAGAAGCGCCGCGAGAAGTCCCAGCATCCCACGCCGCATCGCCGCCAGCGTCAGGTCCACCGGATCCAGCGACCGCGCGACCAGAAGCGCAAAACCCCCCGGCAATTCGCGCGCCACGGCCAGCCAGCGGCTGGCGCCGTCCTCGAACTCGCGCGCGGGTTCGACGGCAAAGCCCACACCTTCCGTGTTCAGCCCCGGTGGCCAGCCCCACCCCTCGGTGCCGGCAAGCACAGCACCCGTCCGGTCCAGAAGCAGCAGCAACTCCTCTCCGGTCGCCGCCGCTGCGCGATACTCGATCGCCTGCCGAAGGGCGACGATCCGCCGCTGGTCGTAGAGGGCGGCAAGCCCGTCCAGATCAGCGGACAGAAGTTGTTCCTGCGCAGCCATCAGCCGTGCCGCCACTAGCCGGTATTGCAGCGCCATCGCGCCCAGCGACAGGACCGCCACCGCCAGCGACATCCCGGCCGCCAGCCGAAGCGTGGCCCGTGCCGCCCATGGCCTGACCGGAGGTCGCGTCAAAGTCACCCAACAGCACCGGCAAGCGGCGCAAAGACATAGCCCTCGCCCCGCGCGGTCTGGATCGCGGCCGATCCCGCCTCCTCCAGCTTCCGCCGCAGCCGCCCGACATGGACATCGACGACATTGGTGCCGGGGTCGAAATGCAGGTTCCAGACGTTTTCCAGAAGCTGCATCCGGGTCACGATCTGCCCGGCGTTCCGGGCGAAATAGGTGATCAGCTCGAACTCTTTCGGGCTGACAGCCACATGGGCGCGGCGCACATGCACCGTCCGGGCTTTCATGCGGATTTCCAGATCGCCGAAGACCAGCAGATCGTTGTCCAGAACCTGCATCGTGCCCCGGCGCAGCAGCGCGCGCAGCCGCGCCCGCAATTCGTCCGGCTCGAAGGGTTTCGGCAGGTAATCATCCGCCCCCTTTTCCAGCCCTTCGACCCGGTTCGCCGCCCGGCCCAGCGCCGACAGGACCAGGATCAGCGCGGTCGAGCCACCGGCCCGCATTCGCGCCATTGCCGCAACCCCGTCGCCGCCCGGCAGCATCCGATCCAGCACGATGACCTTGTAGGGGGTAGATACCGCCGCCGCGACCCCCGCTTCCAGCGTGTCGCACAGGTCCGCCGTGCAGCCCAGTCCCTCGACCAGAGCGCGGATTGCGGCTGCGGTTTCGGCATCGTCCTCGACGATCAGGATACGCTCTTCCATGCCCATTCCTTCATTCAGAACACCACCACGTCAGGGTCAAGCACATTCGCCCCGCCCACCGGGCGCAGGCCGTCGGTCGCCCCCCAGGGGTCAAGGTGGATGTGCCGCGTCGCCCCGCCCGGTGCCTTGACCAGGATTAGAACCGGCCCGGTCACCGCATAGCTTGCAAGGTCGACCTCTCCCCCGTTCACGGTCAGGATCCGGTCACCCTGCGCCAGACCGGCGAAAAGCGCGGGTGAGTTTTCGGAGACCCCGGTCACAAGGCCACCTGTGCCAAAGACCACGCCCAGCGCCGAAAGCCGATAAGAGGTCACCGTCTCAGGCTTCCCCTTCGGCACGTCCCGCAGCCGAAGCCCGACGCCGGTTTCGCTGGTCACAGCCAACCCCAGCGTCAGGTCCACCCGGGTGCCTTCGCGCAGCACGTCAACCGACATGCTGCCCTCTGCACCCGCCCGCGCCACTGCAAAGGCAAGATCGCCCGGATCGGTCAGGTCCACCCCGTCCACCGCAACGATGATGTCACCACCCCGCAGCCCGGCCCTGTCAGCCAGACCGCCCGCGGAGACCCCGTCGACCAGCAGTCCCGCCGCCTTCACTCTCAAGGCCGTCGCCACCTGCCGGTCCACCGGCCGCGCGGTCATCCCCAGCGCCGGGAAGAGCGGCAGCGTTTCGGCGATCAGACCGGTGACGATCGTCTCAAGGTCCGCCGCCGATATGGCATAGGCGATGCCCACGAACATCCGGCTGCCGTCGGCGATCTGGCTGTTCATCCCCAGAAGCCGCCCCTCGCCGTCCACCAGCGGCCCGCCGGATGACCCCGGATTGACCGCCGCATCGTGCTGAAGCAGCTTCAGCGGCACGGCAAGATCGACCTGTCGCGCCAGTGCCGACACCCGCCCCTCGGTCAAGGTGAACGCCAGCCCAAGCGGGGCCCCCAGCGCAAAGACCTGATCGCCAAGCTTCGGTGTCGCGGACGACAGCGCAAGTCCGGTCCGCCCCCCCGCTGCAAGGTCCGGAGAAACCGAGATCACCGCCACATCCCGCACCCCGTCACGCGCGATCACCCGTGCGGTTTCATCGGCCCCGTGCCGGTCGACCAGACGCACCTGATCGGCGTCTCCCACCACATGTGCGTTGGTCACCACCACCGACCCGTCCCCCCAAAGGAACGCCGACCCCAGAAACCGGTCCTCGGCATCGGCGCTGTGCAGCGTGAACACCCGGTCCATCGCGTCCTCCAGCGCCGAGGCCGCGACAGGGCGCACCAGCACCGTCAGAAGAATCACCGCCAGCGCCGCCAGCACCTCGCCGGGAAAGCGCCGCGGGTGTTTCGGCTTGCGCTTTTGCTGAACCATCATCTTGAATACCCTTCGCTTGCCTGGTTGCCGCCTTGCTAGCAGCGGTCCCGGCCACAGGCACATGACAAAGGCCGTCATCGAAAAATCGCTTGTTTACAGGGCTGAAGCCGCACCGCATCCTTGCCTTCATCACAAATGACCAAACGAGCAGTCCAATGCGCCACACCCTGTTTGCCTGCCTTGTCGCCGCGACGCTTGGCGGGCAGGCCCTGGCCGAGACAGCCTCGCCGGTGAAGGTCGCCGAGCTGTCCGCCCGGCTTTATGCGCTTGGGGCCGAAACCGGTGATCCGGTGCTGATCATCGCCGCCGCGCGGCTGCGCAAGACGCTGGCCCCGGTGGCGGCCGACCGTGCGCCGGAAGGCGGATCGGCGACCGACGGCGCCCCTCTGACCTGGGAAGAAATGCTTGCCGCCGCCAAGCCCCTTGCCATAGGCGACGACGTGCTTCTTGGCCTGATCGCCGATGTTGCCGCCGAGACGACCAAGGGCGTCGCCTCGGGCCCGGTCTACAACATCAGCTCGCTGTCCAGCGGGGGCGGCGACACCTATCCGCCGATCGTGTTTCGCGGCGGCGAATACGCCGAGGTCTATGTCGAGGCCAAGGCCGCGACTAACCTCAACCTGACGATCTATGACGACCGGGGCCGGCTGGTCTGTTCCGACACCGATATCTCGCACATCGCCT
>JANOER010000298.1:0-9526 GCA_031441285.1 Rhodobacterales bacterium | reverse complement strand
CCGCCCGCGAGAGGCCGCACTGGCCGCCCGTTGCGCCACCTGCATCTCATCGCGCAAGACTGCGCCATCGCCGTCAAGGTCCATGGCGATCAGTC
This sequence comes from Rhodobacterales bacterium, assembly GCA_031441285.1. Taxonomy (GTDB): domain Bacteria; phylum Pseudomonadota; class Alphaproteobacteria; order Rhodobacterales; family Rhodobacteraceae; genus Tabrizicola. Next base: position 9,431 of record JANOER010000298.1, on the reverse strand, counting down.
GGCGCATCGCCGAGGCCCGCGCACTGGCGCGTTTCAGCGCGACATGATCGCGGATCCCGTCCACCGTCAGGCCGGCAGAACCGCCAAATCCCGCGATCAGATCCAGAATCGCTGTTTCGAACCGGTCGGGATTCTGTTGCATTGCCCGGTCAAGCGGGGTTTCCACCGCCTGTGCCTCCGCCTGCGCCATCGCCCCTTGCATCCAGATCAACACCAGAACCGCCGCCACCGCCATCAGTTTGACCATGGAGATCCCTCTCTGTCTCGTCCGGTCAAGCCTACCCTTGACAGGGTTGACGGACGGTTAACCGGGGCCCGCAGCTTCCGGAGGGTCGCTTTTCGACCGGCTTTCGGCGAAGACTTCTGCAAGGCTCGGCAAACATGCTTGCCAGACCGGTCTATCTCATCCTTAACCAATGCCTTGCCCAACGCCTTGAGGGGACCGATGTACCGCCTGCACTACGCACCCGACAACGCCTCGCTGATCGTCCGGCTGGTGCTGGACGGCGCGGGCATTCCCTACCGCACGGTTCTGGTGGACCGCGCCGGGCGCCAGCAGGACAGCCCCGGCTACCGCGCCCTGAACCCTGCGGGCCTTGTGCCCACGCTGGAAACCCCGCACGGCCCGATATCCGAGACGGGGGCGATCCTCCTGTGGCTTTCAGACGCCCACCGCCTTGGCCCGGCGCCTGACCATCCTGACCGGCCGCTGTTCCTGAAATGGCTGTTTTTCCTGTCCAACACCGCCCATGCCGACCTGCGGATGATCTTCTACCCGCACCAGTATGCCCCCACCGACCGCTTTGCCGCGCATCACGAGATCATCGCAGGCAGGATGCGGCGGCATTTCGCGCTTCTCGACGACGCCGCCCGCATCAGCCCGCGCCTTTTCGCCGCCGCGACACCGCTTGGCGTTTACGCGGTCACCCTGACCCGCTGGTCGGCGCTGTATCCACCCGGCGCCCCGCCCTGGATGGACCTTGCCGCCTTCCCGGCCCTGCATGCGATCGCCCGGGCGCAGGAGGCGCGCGTCGAAACCCCCGTCATCGCCCGCGCCGAGGGCCTGGGCGCGCACCCCTTCACCCGGCCCGAACAGCCGAACCCACCGGAAGGCAGTGTGCTGTGAGCTATACTCTCTACCACATCCCCGACTGGGGCTCGTCCGTGATCCGGCTGATGCTGGAAGAGATCGGGGTGCCGTACAGCGTGGCATTGCTTGACTGGGACGCGGGCGACTTCGACAGCGCGGCCTTTCGCGCGGTCAACCCGCTGGGCCTTGTTCCCGCGCTTGCGACCCCCGACGGCCCGATCTTCGAGACGGCGGCAATCATCCTCTGGCTCAACGCAAGGCACGGAGGTCTAGGCCCCGCCCCGACCGACCCCGACCGAGCGGCGTTCCTGTCCTGGCTCATGTTCGTGTCGAACACGTTGCACCAGACGGTCCTTACGCTGATCCATCCTGACCGGGTGGCGGGCGAAGCCGTGCAGGAGGTCGTGCAGGCCCATGCGCTGGAACGCCTGCACGGAGAAGCCTCCCGGCTTGAGGCGATGATAATCGCGCAAGATCCCGACTGGCTTTCCCCCCGCAGGCCCGGTGCCCTGGGCTACTATCTCGGGATCATCTTGCGCTGGGCGATGTATCTGCCCGAAAACAAGACCAGACGCTTTTCGCTGGACCCCTATCCTTCGCTGCGGGCGGTGCTGAAAGCGCATGAAGGCTTCCCGGCAGCCCTCCGCGTCGCAGCGGCAGACGGGCTTGGTGACACCCCCTTCACCGCGCCCGCAGTTGCGCTAGAGTAGCCCCATGATGTTGACCCTGCACCATGCCCCCGACTTCTCCTCGACCATCGTGCGTCTCGCGCTGGAAGAGCTGGAACTGCCCCACACCCTGGCGATCGTCGATCTTGGCGGCGGCGCGCTGGCGGCACCCGAATACCGCCAGGTGAACCCGGTCGGCCTGATCCCGGCGCTGGAAACCGACGACGGCCCGATCTTCGAGACGGCCGCCATCCTGCTCTGGCTTGTCGACACGACAGGACGCCTTGGTCCAGGGCCGAACGATCCCGATCGTGGTGCGTTCCTGTCCTGGCTGTTCTTCACCTCGAACGCGCTGCATCAGGCGGCGCTGGCGATGTTTTACCCGCACCGCCCGGCGGGCGAAGCGAACACCGACGCGACCCGTGCCACAGCACAGGACCAGATCACCGCGCGGCTGGGTCTGATCGAGGCGATGATCGGCGCGCAATCCCCGCGCTGGCTGTCGCCCGACCAACCGGGCGCCCTTGGCTATTACATCGGCATCCTGGTGCGCTGGCTGATCCTGTTGCCTCCCGAACCCTACGGCCTGAACCTTGACGACTTCCCGCAGCTGAAGGCCGTCCTTGCCGCGCACGAAGCGCGCCCCGCCGCGCAACGCGTGGCCACGGACGAAGGCCTTGGCCGCACCCCTTTCACCAATCCGGGCACCTGATGTTCCTCTCTGTCTTCGACATGTTCAAGGTCGGCATCGGCCCGTCCTCCAGCCACACCATGGGACCGATGGTCGCCGCCGCGCGCTTCCTTGACACCTTGCGCGCGTCGCCCTTCCAGTTCCACGGCCTGCGAGTGTCCTTGCACGGGTCGTTGGCCTTCACCGGGGTCGGCCATGCGACCGACCGGGCGACGGTCCTCGGCCTTGCCGGCTTCGCCCCCGACACTTACGACGCGGAAAAGGCCGACGCCGCCTTCGCGCGCATCCGCGACACGAACACCATCGAGGTGCCGGGCCTGCCCCCCCTTGCCTTCGACCCGCTGAAAGACCTGCACTTCGACTTCGGCCCGGCCCTGCCCGGCCACGCGAACGGCATGATCCTGAAAGCCACCGACGCGCAGGGCGACGTGATCCTGCAAGAAACCTTCTATTCCATCGGCGGCGGCTTCGTGCTGACCGCGGGCGAACTGGCCGAAGCCGGCGGCTCCAAGGCCCGCGCCCGTGCCGACGTGCCCTTCCCCTTCGAGACCGCCGCCGAAATGCTGGACATGGCGCGGGCCTCCGGCCTTGGCATCGCCGCGATGAAGCGCCAGAACGAACTGCGCTTCCGCCCGGTGGCCGAGCTTGAGCAGGGCATGGCCCGGATCTGGGAGGTGATGACCGCCTGCATCGACCGCGGCATCCTCGGGACTGGCATCCTGCCCGGTGGGCTGAAGGTCCGCAGACGGGCCAAGGGCATCCATGACGCTTTGATGGCCGAACGCGGCCTGAACCTGACACCACCCCATACGATCAACGACTGGATGTCGCTCTACGCCATGGCGGTGAACGAAGAGAACGCCGCCGGGGGACAGGTGGTCACCGCGCCGACCAATGGCGCCGCGGGCGTCGTTCCGGCCGTGCTGCGCTACTGGCTGGACCACGTTCCCGGTGCCGGCCCCTCGGGCATCGGTGACTACCTCCTGACCGCCGCCGCGATCGGGGGGCTTTGCAAGCACAACGCCAGCATCTCGGGCGCGGAATGCGGCTGTCAGGCCGAGGTGGGAAGCGCCGCTGCGATGGCCGCCGCCGGCATCTGCGCCGTGATGGGTGGCACGCCGGAACAAGTTGAGAATGCAGCCGAAATTGCGCTGGAGCACCACCTTGGCATGACCTGCGACCCGGTCAAGGGCCTGGTGCAGGTGCCCTGCATCGAGCGCAACGGCCTGGGCGCGATCAAGGCGGTCTCGGCCGCCTCGCTTGCGCTGCGCGGTGACGGCCAGCACCTGGTCAGCCTTGACGTCTGCATCGAGACGATGCGACAGACCGGCCGCGACATGCATGAAAAATACAAGGAAACCTCGCTTGGTGGTCTTGCGGTCAACGTCCCGAACTGCTGAGACCGCGCCACCTGCCACGGCCTGAGCCTCCGGCGGGAGTATTTCAGAAAGAGCAACTGCATTTGCTTCTTTCAAAATACTCCCACGGGGTCCCGGGGGCAGGATGCCCCCACGCCCGAGCCGGTTGCGCGCCTCTTCGCGCGCAGAGGCGAGACAAAAGGCTTGCGCGGAACGCGCTCCGTCCGAAACCCGCCCGCCCCCCCCGCGATGTCGCTTTCAGGCTGGCACCACCCCCCGCCCCAAGCTAGGCAGTCCCATGACCCGCGACACCACCCTTCAGGGCATCCTGCTGATGCTCGCTTTCTGCGTGCTCGCGCCGCTCTTGGATGTGTCGGCGAAGCTTGCCGCCGAGAACGGCATCCCCGTGGGCCAGGTCACCGCCGCGCGCTTCGTCGTGCAGACAGCACTCATGCTGCCGGTCATGCTGTTCATGGGCCTTGCCCTGCGGCTTTCCCCCCGCGCTTTGGCCTGGACCAGCCTGCGCGCGCTTTTCCTCCTCGTGTCCACCTTCGCTTTCGTGTCTGGCATCGAGGTCATGCCGATCGCCGACGCCCTTGCCATCGTCTTTGTCGAGCCCTTCATCCTACTGATCCTCGGCTCGCTGATCTTCGGCGATCATGTCGGCCCCCGCCGCATCGCCGCCTGCTCCGTGGGGTTCTGCGGCGCGCTTCTGGTCATCCAACCGTCGCTTGCCGCCTTCGGCCTCGTCGCGCTCTGGCCCCTTGCCACCGCTTTCCTGTTCGCCTTCTACATGCTGGTCACCCGCGCGATTTCCGCCTGGATGCACCCGGTCACCATGCAGTTCCATACCTCCTGGACCGGGCTTCTGATGTGCCTGCCGGTCATGATCCTCGCCAACGGCTCGGGCATCCCGTCGCTTGACCCGATCTGGCCGGTCGGCTGGAACTGGCTCTGGCTCGCCGGTGTCGGATTCTGGGCCGCGGTCAGCCACATGTGCATGACCTACGCCCTGAAATACGCGCCCTCGGCCACGCTTGCCCCCCTGCACTATTCCGAGATCGTGACGGCGGTGATCCTCGGCTACCTGATCTTCGACGATTTCCCCAATGCCATGACCTGGGCCGGGATCGCGGTCATCGTCTCGTCCGGCCTCTACATCATCCACCGCGAGCGCCTTGCCGCGCGGCTCAAGCGGCTGGCACCAGCGCCCTGATCACAGCGTCCAGCCGGCGCCGCGGCAGGATCACCAGCATGCCGGGACCGTCAAACTCCAGTACGACCCGGCGCGCGACCACCCGATTCGAGGCGCCGATCTGCCCGGCAGGCGCAAACGACAGCCCCGCGATCGGCCATTCCAGCCCCTGACTTCGCCCGGTGACCGGTGCCATCGGAAAAAGCGACAGCGGGTCGCCGGGTGCCAGATCGAGGTCCAGCCGCGGCGGCGCGGCAAAGGCAAGATCCTTCGGACCCACCAGAATGCAGCGCCGGACCGGATGGCGGGCAAGCGTGTTCATCGCCGCCAGCCCATGGTCCAGCCTTGCCCCCGCAAAGCCCAGCGCCAGCACGAATGGCGCCTGAATCGATCGAAGCGCCTTGTCGAAGTCCGTGGTGGATTGCTCTGGAACATGATATTGATTTTCCACAGGAATCCAAGAGCGCGCCGCATCCGAGATCGAATCGAAATCCCCGATCACCGCCTTGGGCATCACCCCGAGGCGGATCAGTCGATCCGCCCCCCCGTCCGCCGCCACCGCGATCGGCGCGCGGGCCAGGCACAGGCCAAGATCGCGCCGCCCGAACGGCCCGCCACCCGCCAGGGTAATTCCCGCCAATGATTGGACAATCGGCGATTTCATGTAAAACTGTCTCCAAATAAGGCAGGATTCTAAGGTGCCGGCCACAATCAATCCATCAAATAACCCATGTCTGTCCATGGATTAGCACGTCTTGGGTGTAGAATGTTGCCATCGGCTAGACGAAAGGTTGTCAGGTCATGACCAGTGAAAACAAGATCCTGACCGTGTCCTATGGCACGTTCAGCTGCACGCTTGAAGGATTTGACGATCCTTTCAGCACCATGAAGGCGATCGCCGAGTATTTTCGCGACCTGACCGCCGAAGACCGCTATTTCGGCGCCGAGCCGCCCCAACCTGACGCCGCGATGCTGCACCGCATCGCCGAGCGCGAGGTTTCGCGGCTTGTCACCGCCAGAACCAAAGAGGCGGGCCTGGTGTTGCGGGCCAAGGCTGGCCTGGCGGACGATCGGGATGACGGCCGCGTCACCGGACGCCCACGCACCACGAAGGACGGCGCAGCGCAAGCCGAACCCGCGTCCGCCGATGTCGAACCCGGCCTGCTGGAGATGATCCCTTCGGGCGTGGCGGCCAAGCTTGCTCGCCTGCGGGAGGCTGTAAGCCAGCCCCTGACTGCGCCCCTGCAAACTGACGTGCTCAACGCTTTCTCCGAAGAGCTGGGAGAGACGGCCGCCGCTCCTGCTTTTGTGCCCGAGCTTGTCTCGCCTTCGGCTGTTGACGAACCGCACACCGATCCGGCGCCGCCTGGACAGGATGCCCTGACGCGCATCGGGGCGCTGCTGAAGGATCCCGAGGCGGCAGACACCAATACTGCCCCGGCCGCAGTCTACGATCCGGCGGAAGCCCTGGCCGAAGCATCCGGCAACATCTTCGCCGATTTTTCGTCCGAGCCGCCTGCCGAAGCCGAGGCTCCCTTCCTCGATGCCGATGCCACCCTCGATGACATGCCGCAGGAAGCAGCCGCCCTCCTGACCCTCGACACTGCATTTTCGGCCGACCCGCAGCAAGAATTGGTTGCGCCAGAGGATGAACACGCGGCCGTCGATCACACTGTTGCCGACCGTGACGCGCTTGCTGCGGCTGGAGAAACGGATGTCTTTGCCGAGACTCCCGAAGCCGTTGACGGACAGGTGCCCGACCTTGCGTCCGAACCCGAAAAAGCAGCCGCGCCAGAACCCGACGCGGCCTTGCCGTCGACAAGGAACAACAGCAAGACCAGACGCGTAAGCTCCCGGATCGTCCGCATCCATCCGGACGATGATGGCCAGGACGGGCGTTCTGATCCGAACGCGACCCGCATGCTTGCGGCCCCCGACGAAGGTGACGACGTTGCGCGGCTTCTGCGCCAGGCCAACGATGTCATGGCCGACGAGGAAAACCGTCGCCGGATCGAATCCGTGGCCCATCTGAAAGCCGCCGTCGCGGCGACGGAGGCCGACCGTGCCGCTACGGGTGAACCTGGCAAGCCAGCCGCGTCGCCCAGCACCGATGCCTACCGCGACGATCTGGCCCAGGTAGTTCAACCCGATCCCGAACCTGCTTCGGCACCCGAGGTCAAACCGCGCCGCAAGACCGTTTCGGTTCGCCCGCAGGAACCGCGTCCGGGCACGATCCGTCCCGGCATGATCAGCCCTCCGCCGCTGGTTCTGGTGTCCGAACAGCGGATCGATCGGCTGACGCCCGTCGGCGAACCGGAGCGCGCACCTCAGCCGATGATGCCAGAAGCTGCTCCCATGGCGCTGTCGCCGGCACCCCTGGTTGCGCCGACGGCTGCCCCTCAACCTCTCTCGACCGGACCAAGGCAGCCAGGGATCGACGGCCTGCCGATGGTTGCCGTACGCACCGGCAGGCTTACCGGCGCAATCGGCCTGGGAGCCGCCGCTGCGGTTGCCGTCCAGCCGCATGAACGTGTCGTGCTTGGCCGGGCTGCACCGGCCGTCTCGACCGAAGTCGATGAGGAGGACGATCTCGACGAAGATCTCAGCACAACGGTTGAGGTCGGCCTGGCAAGCTTTGCCGAAAGCGTCGGCGTAAAGTCGATGGCCGAGATGCTGGAAGCCGCCGCCGCCTTCGCCACTTGCGTCGAGAAGCGCGATCAGTTCACCCGGCCACAGTTGATGCGTCGCCTGATGGCCAGTGCCGGCGGCAAGCCGATCAGCCGGGAAGACGGGCTGCGCAGCTTCGGAACGCTTCTGCGCACCGGCCGGATCGAAAAAGTCAGCCGGGGCCATTATGTCCTGGCGGAGAACTCGCCCTACCTGGCCGAAGCGCGGCGATTGAACTGAAAGCTGGCGGTCAGAGAACCCTCAGGCGGACGGGTCGGGCCCGTCCGCTTTTGCATCCGGATCGGCCTGCCCGATGCCCCGGAAGATGAACCGGAACGGCAAGGCCCAAAGCAGCCCAAGTCCGACATAGACCAGCAGTTCGATCAGAAGCGACGGCCGCTGCATCAGTCCGACCAGCGTCACTGCCGCGACCACATAGGCTGGCATCCCGACCAGCAGGATGACCAACGCCCAGCGCCGCCGTGCCGTGTAACCGAGTGCCATGCTGTTCTCCATGTCGTGCCGCTCTTCGCTCCCTCACGGGGGCTCATCGCTTACCCAGCGAAGCGCGCTGGCAAAGCCGAGCAATGAGTGCCCCTCAGTCCGAGAACGGGTCTGTGACCAGAATGGTATCATCCCGCTCCGGCGAGGTGGACAGTAGCGCGACCGGGCACTGAATCAACTCCTCGATCCGCCGCACATACTTGATGGCAGCCCCCGGCAGGTCGGCCCAGCTGCGCGCGCCGGCGGTGGTTTCCGACCAGCCGTCCATCTCTTCATAAATTGGCCTGCAGCGGGCCTGCTGGTCCGCCGCGATTGGCAGATAGTCCATGCGCTGGCCGTCAAGGTCATAGCCGACGCAGATCTTCAGGGTCTTGAACCCGTCCAGCACGTCAAGCTTGGTCAGCGCGATCCCCGACACGCCCGAAGTGGCGCAGGTCTGCCGCACGAGCACCGCGTCGAACCAGCCGCAGCGCCGCTTGCGGCCCGTCACCGTGCCGAACTCGTGTCCGCGCTCGCCCAGCCGTTCGCCATCGGCGTCGTGCAGTTCGGCCGGGAACGGCCCTTCGCCCACGCGGGTCGTGTAGGCCTTGACGATCCCCAGCACGAAATCGATCGCGGTCGGCCCGACGCCGGTCCCCGTGGCCGCCTGCCCGGCGATGGTGTTGGACGAGGTAACATAGGGGTAGGTGCCGTAGTCGATGTCCAGAAGCGAGCCCTGCGCGCCTTCGAAAAGGATCCGCTTGCCCGCCCGCCGCGCCTCGTTCAGCACCTTCCAGACCGGACCGGCATAGGGCTTGATCTTCGGCGCGATCTCAACCAGTTGCGCCTTCAGTGCGACCGCGTCCACCGGCTCCAGCCCCAGCCCGGCCCGCAGCGCGTTGTGATGGGTCAAAAGCCGCCCGATCCGGGTGTCCAGGGTCGTTGCATCGAACAGGTCCGCGACCCGGATCGCCCGGCGGCCGACCTTGTCCTCGTAGGCAGGACCAATCCCGCGCCCGGTGGTGCCGATCTTCGCCACGCTCGTCTGCGCCTCGCGGCCGCGATCCAGCTCGCCATGGATCGGCAGGATCAGGCTGGCGTTCTCGGCCAGCATCAGGTTTTCGGGCGAGATCTCAACCCCTTGGGCGCGCAGCTTGTCGATCTCGGCCACAAGATGCCAGGGGTCGACCACCACGCCATTGCCGATCACCGACAACCGACCCGACCGCACGATGCCGCTGGGCAAAAGGCTCAGCTTGTAGACCTTGCCGTCGATCAC
>JANOER010000297.1:0-3927 GCA_031441285.1 Rhodobacterales bacterium | reverse complement strand
CCTGCCTATTCATCTTTGCCCAAATATCCTCAGGGGGTCCGGGGGCAGAATGCCCCCGGTTGCCCAAGCCGGTCGTGCGCCCTTGCGCAGAAAGGCGAGACAGAAGGCCTTCGCGCGCAAGCGCCCGGTCTACTTCGCCTCGAACAGGTCCGTCTGCCCCGGTTTGCCCGGATCCGGCCCCTTCGGCGCTTCCAGCCCCAGATGCCGCCAGGCCTTCGCCCCCAGCATCCGGCCGCGGGGCGTGCGCAGGATCAGACCCTGCTGCAGAAGATAGGGCTCGATCACTTCCTCGATCGCATCCCGCGGCTCGGACAGGGCCGCGGCGATGGTTTCCACCCCCACCGGCCCGCCACCATAGTTTTCCGCCAGCAGGACCAGATAGCGCCGGTCCGCGCCGTCAAGGCCCAGATGATCGACGCCCAGCCGCGTCAGCGCCCGGTCGGCCAGCGCCCGGCTGATCCGCCCGCCCGCCTCGACCAGCGCGAAATCCACCACCCGGCGCAGCAAGCGCCCGGCGATCCGGGGCGTGCCGCGCGCGCGCCGCGCGATCTCGCGGCAGCCGTCCGCTTCCGCCTCGACCCCCATCAGCCGCGCGCCCCGGGTGACGATCTCGAACAATTCCGCCTCGCTGTAGAACTCCAGCCGCGTCGGGATCCCGAACCGATCCCTTAACGGAGTCGTCAAGAGCCCCAGCCGCGTCGTCGCCCCGACCAGCGTGAACGGTTGCAGGTCGATCCGCACCGTCCGCGCCGCCGGCCCCTCGCCGATCACCAGATCCAGCGCGAAATCCTCGAGTGCGGGATACAGCACTTCCTCGACCACCGGGGACAGGCGGTGAATCTCGTCGATGAACAGCACGTCGCGCGGTTCCAGATTGGTCAGGATCGCCGCCAGATCGCCGGGCTTGGCCAGCACCGGCCCCGAGGTCATCCGGAACCCCACCCCCAGCTCGCGCGCCATGATCTGCGCCAGGGTGGTCTTGCCCAGACCGGGAGGGCCGTGGAACAGCGTGTGATCCATCGCCTCGCCCCGCATCTTCGCGCTTTCGATGAACACCGCCAGATTGGCCCGCGCATCCGCCTGCCCGATGAACTCGGCCAGCATCTGCGGCCGCAGCGCCCGGTCGGTATCCTCGGGCAGCCGGTCGGGGCGCAGGGTCGGGTCAGGGTCGGTCATTTCGGCGCCAGAAGCTTCAGGGCCGCCCGGATCAGCGCCGCCGTGTCCGCTTCGGGCTGATCCCCGGCCACGGTGGCCACGGCTTGCGCCGCATCCGACTGGCCGTAGCCAAGGTTCACCAGTGCCGAAAGCGCATCCGCCGTGGACGCCGCCCGCCGTGCGGCCCCCTCATCGGCCCTGACGGGCCTTTTAGGTGCGGGCGCGTCCTCGACCACGACATCGTCGACCCCGGCCTTCGCCGACAGCCCCACCCCCGCCGCCATCACGCCCGGAGCCTTGGCCTTCAGCTCCAGAATGATCCGCTGCGCCAGTTTCGGCCCGACCCCGGGCGCCGCCTGCACCGCGCGCGCATCGCCCAGCGTGATCGCCCGGCCCACGCCCTCCGCTCCCAGCGTGCCAAGGATCGCCATCGACGCCTTCGCCCCAACCCCCTGAACCGTCATCAGCAGCTTGTGCCATTCCTTCTCCAGCATGGTCGGAAAGCCGAACAGCTGCAAAAGATCCTCGCGCACCAGCAGATCGGTGAACAGGCTGACCGCCTCGCCAAGACCCGGCAGCCCGGCCAGGGTCCGGTCGCTGACATGAACGATATAGCCCACTCCGCGCACGTCGATCAGCACATGGTCCGACCCGCGCCAGTCCAGCCTGCCGGAAATCCTGCCGATCATCCCGCCGCCCTCAACGCCGCCTGCAGCCGCCCCGAGGATTGCAGATGATGCGCGTGGCAGATCGCCACGGCCAGCGCGTCCGCCGCGTCCGGCCCCGCGATCACCACGCCCGGCAGCTGCAGCCGCACCATGTGATCGACCTGCACCTTGGCCGCGTGGCCCACGCCGACCACGGCCTTCTTCACCGCGTTCGGCGCATATTCCCCGACCGCCAGGCCGAACTGCGCCGGCACCAGCAGGGCGATCCCCCGCGCCTGGCCCAGCTTCAGCGTCGCCACCGCGTCCTTGTTGACAAAGGTATGCTCTACCGCCGCCGCCTCGGGCTGGTGCAGGCGCAAGACCTCGGTAAGTTGCAGGTGCAGCGACAGAAGCCGCGTGGCCAGATCGCCCTCTCCGCCGTCCGAGTGGCAGATGCCGTTGGCGACATGGGACAGCCGCGAGCCGGCAACGTCGATCACGCCCCAGCCCAGGTTCCGCAACCCCGGATCGATCCCGATGACCCGCATTCCCGCCCCTTCTCCCGACCTTGCGGCAGGACTAGCACGAAAAGGGAACATCCGCCAACGGGTTTCCGACGCTTTGGCAGGCAGAGAGGCGGGCTTTGCTCTTGCAGAAAACGACGCGTTGACGCGGGAATGCGACGGATTCAACGCACCATCAGGGAAGATGCTGAAAATCATGAAAAAATTGTGGCGGCAGCCATGCGTCGGCTGCAAGGCGGCCATGCCTGCGCATGGCTTGCTTTGCACATGCAGCAAGACTATTTGCCTTTGCATGAAGGAATAAGCCTTCAATTTGTGCAGACTGAAAACAAGGATGAAAGCCATGGCCGCTGTCGAGACGACCCGCCCGGCGCCCTATGGCGCCATCACCACCTACCGTGCCGTAAATGGCCTGTCGAACGTCTTCGGCGTTCTGTCGGCCTGGAACGATGCCCGGGTCACGCGCAACGCGCTGAGCAAACTTTCGGCAGAGCAACCGCGAAGTGTCACGGAGAACTGCCCTGAACTTATCACCGGCTTGCTGCTTGTCAACAAGAATTCACGAAAGCAAAGAACCACCACGCGGGGGATGCGCAGAATAACGGCGAACCATTTGCACCCGCTGAAGGAGTAACGGTGGACCAACTCGACTGCGCCATGATAGAATAGAGACGCGCCTCTCCGTCTTGACTAATGAACATCTGCTGGCAGTTCAGAGCCTGAAGCGTGAGCGAAGAGTACGCAGACCTTCGCTCACGCTTCAGGCTCTGATCACAAATCGATGCGAAGGAGATTGATCTCGTGAGAAAACTCGTCTTCGCTCTCTTGTTCGTTGCTCCTTTCGCCACTGCACACGCCCAGCCCGCCAAGCAGGATCTCAATTTCCAGCAATCTCCAAGCAAGCCCACGCCCGACTGGGTCAAGATCGTCGATCACGGGCAGTTCGATCCGCGGCTCAAGGGCTACTTCGCTCCCGACGGCCTCAAGATCGACATCGTCGCCGACGCTTCCGACATCATCAATCCCGTCGGCGTGACCTTCGACGTTGCCGGCAACCTCTATGTCCTCGAGTGGGTCGAGGATCCCAAGGGCCGATCCGAGAAAGTCATGACCGAGTTCACTTACAAGGACGGCACGAAACGCAAGGTCCTCATCATGCGCAAGCCGACCAGGGACCGCGTCAAGATGCTCGCCTACAACGTCAAGAAAGGCATCTTCGAGCCCTCCCCTCGCCCCGCCGGGAGAGAGGGATCGGTGAGGGGGGTCGTGCTCGAAGAGGAGCTGCCGTCAAGCATCCTCGTTCACGATGGCTGGATGTACCTGAGCGGCCAGGGGACGGTGCGCCGCTACAAGCAGCAAAAGGACGGCTCGTGGGGCGACAAGCAAATCATCGCTCAGGGATTTTGCGGATACCACCATCATCAGGTTTCCGGCCTCACCATCGGCAACGACGGCTGGCTTTACATTACCTCCGGCGACAACGACAACTTCGTCGAAGGGTCCGATGGCAGCCGGGCCACCGTCCTGCGCACCGGCGCCATCTTCCGCTGCCGGCCCGACGGATCGAAGATGCACACCTACTCCATCGGCTATCGCAATCC
>JANOER010000296.1:0-3855 GCA_031441285.1 Rhodobacterales bacterium | reverse complement strand
CCGAAAGTGGTCCGGTTAACAGGTCTGGAGAATATCGGCGCGGAGAGACCACGTCCGGGCCCACTGGCGCGAGCACCGGTTAACAGCCTCACCCGCATAACCCCCGAAAACAGCGGAAAAATCCGGCCGCAGCCGGATCGGGAGAACGCTTTCGTGAGGGCAAATGGCGGAGGAAACGGGACTGGCGTCGAACCTTCTCTGGCGCAAGATACTGAAAAAAATGCAGTTTCTGTTAGCTTTCTGGGCGCTTTTGCGGACCAGATGTCGAGCGTCAGCTTCCTCGTGCGGCATGAGCGCGCGCTTAGATCCCGTCATGGGCGGGTAAACACCGACAGCGCCAGAGTCAGCATCTCGCGGATGCGGGTCTTGTCCTCGCCCGCGGCGCGCTGGGTAATGGCGAGCGCGATCTGTTCGCCCAGATACATCGCCCCCGCCGTGACGGGCAGCCCTCCGATCCCCTCACCGGCATCGCGGGCGGACTGGAGGAAGGCGGCATAGGCGGCCTGTCCGGCGGCGTCGATCTGTTCCACCCTTGCGCGGGTCAGCGGCCCCAGCCGGTGTTTGCCCGCGCGCATCTTGTAGAACAGGCAGCCCGTTTCCATCCGGGGATCGTCGCTGGCAAAGTCAATCAGGGCGTCAAGCGTCTCGCGCAGCCCCTTCCCGCCGTGCAGGATCACGAACATGTCGGACAGCACCGCTTCGGCATAGCGGTCAAGGACAGCAAGCTTCAGCCCGTCCTCGCTGCCGAACTCACGGTAGAGCGAGGGCTTCGAGATCCCCGCCATCTGGGTGATCGCGTTGACCGACACATCGGCGGGGTCCGCCTGCCAATAGGCGGCCATCGCGACGCCCAAGACATCGTCGTTGTTCATCGTGCGAGGCCGCCCGCGGATCGGCTTTGGATCAGGGTCTGACATTTTTGTTACCGATTGGTATTTAATTGTTGACGGCGCACCGGATGTATTTGTACCACTAGGTAACAAGGACTTCAAGCAGGGAATCACACGATGACGAACAGCACCAAGACGGTTGTGATCACCGGGGCGAGCAGCGGCTTTGGCGAAGGCGCGGTGCGCGCCTTTGCGGGCCAAGGCTATCGCGTCTGGGGCACGATGCGCGACACCACCGGGCGCAATGCGGGCAAGAAGGCTGCGCTTGAGGCGGTTTCGCCGATGGTCAGGGGCATCGAAATGAACGTGGCCAGCGACGCTTCGGTGGCGGACGGCTTCGCCATGATCCTCGCTGAGGGCCCGGTCGACATCCTGATCAACAACGCAGGCATCATGTACATCGGCCTGACCGAAGCCTTCAGCGTCGCGCAGGCACGCGAGCAGATGGAGACGAACTACTTTGGTGCCATCCGCGCCATGCAGGCGGTGCTGCCGGGCATGCGGGCAAGGGGCGCGGGGCTGATCATCAACACGTCGTCGCTGGTCGGGCGCGTCTCGCCGCCGTTCTTTGGCAGCTATGCCGCCAGCAAGCACGCGCTTGAGGGGTATTCCCAGGCGCTGCGCTATGAGGTCGCAAACTTCGGCGTCGACATCGCCATTGTCGAGCCCGGCCCCTTTGGCACCGGCCTTCTGGCTTCGGGCAAACCGGTCGCGCGAGACGATGTGGCGGCCAGCTACGGCGATCTGGCGGGCGTGCCTGCCGCCATGGGTGCGCATTTCGCCCAGCTTCTGACCAGTGACGGCGCGCCCGATCCGCAATGGGTGGTGGATGCCTATGTCAAGCTGGCCGAGATGCCCCAAGGCACGCGCCCGACCCGCACGGTCGTCGGCATGACCTGGGGCGTCGACCTTATCAACGCACAGACCCAACCCCTGCAGGACGCCATCCTGAAGGAAATGCAACTTGACGCCGTACTTGGAGGAGTTTCGCCATGAACCTTGAATTGATTTCCACCCTGGGCATGGTCATCTGCCTTGCCCCCGCCCTTGTCCATGGGCCCGAGGTGCTGTCGCCGATGCTGGGGCGCCTGCCGGTGAACTGGATCATCCCCTTCTTTGCACCGGGCCTGCCCCGGTCCCGCACGGCCCTCAGCCGCGATGAGATGCTGACCATGCTGGATGCCGCGCGCGATGCCGGACCCAAGGGCAAAGAGGTCACCTCGCAAGACTACATCTTCTTCCTGCTGTTCGAGCAGCGCCAGATCAGCCTTGCCTCCTGGGCGGTGGCGGCGGGGGTCATCTATGGCCTGACCCTCGGGCTGGAGGCGCGCGCGCCCCTGCACCTGATGTTCGGCGTGCTGTCGGTCCTGTTTGCGCTGGTGAACTTCAACCACGCCGGCATTCCGGGTCTTGGCGAGCACCCCCGGGTCTCTCGCAACGGTCGGAACGTCGGGATTGCGTTCGGGCCGGTCTGGACGGCTGCCGCCATCTTCAACTTCTGGACCTTCATGGGCGCGTAAAGCAACCGCAGGTCTTTGGCCCCGCAAAGGAAAGAACCTGAACATGACGGATCAAATCCTTCTCAAGGGCAGCCTCGTCCTCGTTTTCGGGATCTGGCTGACCCTCAAGTTCCAGACACGGAGCTACCAGGAAGAGGCCGAGGTCACGCGACCCTTCCGCATCGCGATGTATGTGGTTGGCGGATATTTCGTGCTGGCAGGCTTCCTCGTCGACTTTCTGGATCTGGTCTTCCCGCGCTGGGTCACGCCGGTTCCGATCACCAACAACGAGAACTGGATCTGGGCCAAGCTGATCGTGACGAACTTAACCTTTACCCTGGTGCTGATGTTCCTGGCGATGGGGGGCCTGAAGAAGATCAACACCGTCTGGCTGACGGCGATCCTCTTCATGTTCCTCTACAATGTCCGCAACAGCTTCATCAACTTCTTCCAGATCGGGGTTCCGGAACCCACGGGTGGCTATGGCTGGCTGTCCGTCCTTGACGGGTCGATCATCTGGCCCGCAACCGCCGCCATTCTTTACCAACTCGCCAAGGCCCGCCCCCGGGGCCCGGCGCTCTAACCAGAACCGCGTTCGACGTCACGAACCACAGACAACCCTCCCGCAAACCAAAAGGACCACTCCGATGCAAAAGACCCTTCTTGCTGCCGGGGCAGCCACTCTCCTCACGACCACCGCCTACGGCGAAAGTCATGGTGATGCGAAAGCGACCGCGCTGGCGGCCTTCCAGGCGCCGTTCACCGACTTCAGCGAAGAGAGCGTGCGCGCCACGATCGCCGACGACTTTACCCAGCACAATCCCATGGTACCGGATGGCCGCGATGCGCTGATCGGGTTCCTGCCCGGCCTCAAGGCCTCTGGGATCGCCTGGACCAATCACCGCGTTCTGCAGGATGGCGACTTTGTGGTGCTGCACAACTCGTTCACCAATGCGCAGGCCTTCGGCGCCCCAGACGTCGTCACCTTCGACATCTACCGCATGGAAGATGGCATGGTGGCCGAGCACTGGGACGCCATCCAACCCGTCGCGACGCCAACGGTCAGCGGGCGCAGCATGGTGGACGGCCCGACCGAAGTGACCGATCTGGACCAGACCGAGGCGAACAAGGCGCTGGCCGTGGCGCTGATCGAGGACGTGCTGATGGGCAAGGACCCGTCCAAGATCACCGACTACATCAGCGCCGACGCCTACGCCCAGCACAACCCCTACATCGCGGACGGCCTGAGCGGGATCGTCGCGGCGGTCGAGGCGTTGACGGCCGCGAACAACATGTTCGTCTACAAGGAAATCCACGCGGTGCTCGGCGAAGGCAACTTCGTCCTGACCGTCAGCGAAGGCGAGTGGGGCGGGCAGGCGCATGCCTTCTACGACCTGTTCCGCATGGACGGCCGCAAGATCGTCGAACACTGGGACGTCATCCAGCCCGTCCCGACCGAGGGCCTC
>JANOER010000295.1:0-2931 GCA_031441285.1 Rhodobacterales bacterium | reverse complement strand
GGCGACGGGCCGCTGATCTCGGTCCGCCCGTCACCCGCCAACCCCGACTGGGGCGGGCCGGCCACGATCCTGAACATCGGATTGAACGCCAAGCGCCACGCTCGCCTGTCCGAAACCCATGGCGAGCAGGCGGCGGATGCGCTGTATCTGCGCTTCATCCAGGCCTATGCGATCCACGTGGCACGACTGGACCCCGACGCTTTCGACGGGCTGAAACCTGGACCGGGCGCCCTGCGCGAGGCGCTGCGCCAGTACGAGGTCGAAACCGACGAGCCCTTCCCCGAAGACCCCGCGCGCCAGTTGTCCGAGGTCCTGCGCAGCATGGCGCGGGCCTGGGAGGGCACCTCGGCCCGGCTTCTGCGGCAGGCCAAGGGCGCCCCGGACGAAGCGGCGCTGGGCCTTGTGGTGCAGGAAATGGCGCAAGGCATCGGGCAGGGCACCTCGGGGTCAGGCGTGATCCAGTTCGTCGATCCGGTGACCGGCCAGCCGCATATCATCGGGCGCTATCTGGGCCAGTCGCAGGGCCGCGACGCCCTGAAGGCGACCGAGGCGCTGTATCTGACCCGCGACCCGCGCGGCCCGTCGCTGGAAGACGTGGCGCCCGAGATCTTTGCAACCCTCGTCGCCCATGGCGCCACCTGCCGCGAACGCCTGCGCGAGGAAATGCAGATCGAGTTCACGATCGAGGATGGCCGCCTTGCGGTGCTGGACGCGGTCAAGGTGGCGCGGTCGGCGCGCGCGGGCCTTCGCATCGCTGTGGATTTGGCCGAGGACGGGGTGATCCCGAAGGACGAGGCGGTACTGCGGGTCGCACCGCAGGCCCTGTCCGAGCTTTTGCACCATCAGGTTGATCCCAGGGGCGCGCGCGACGTGATCGCCAAGGGCATCGCCGCCTCGCCCGGGGCAGCGACGGGCAGGCTGGTGTTCTCCTCGACCGCAGCACAGGCCAGTGCGGCGCGGGGCGAGGCCTGCATTCTGGAGCGGCGCGAAACCGCGCCCGAGGACATTCGCGGCATGCATTCGGCGGCGGCGGTGTTGACCGAACGCGGCGGCATGACCAGCCACGCCGCGGTGATCGCGCGGGGGCTGGGCCTGCCTTGCGTGGTCGGCGCAAATGACATGCGGCTGGACACGCGGGAGAAGAAGCTGACGGCGGCGGATGGCCGGGTGTTCCGCGAGGGTGACGTGGTCACGCTGGACGGCACCAAGGGCGAGGCGCTGGCGGGTGCTGCCGAAATGCTGCCGCCCGCGCTGGACGACAGCTTCCGCCGGCTTCTGGGCTGGGCCGACGCGGTGCGCGACATCGGCGTGCGTGCCAACGCCGACACCCCCGCCGACGCCGAAACCGCGCGCAAGTTCGAGGCCGAGGGAATCGGCTTGTGCCGCACCGAACACATGTTCTTCGACGAGGACCGGCTGGTCGTCATGCGCGAGATGATCTTCGCCGATACCCCGCAGGACCGGGCAGCAGCACTTGCCCGGCTTCTGCCGATGCAGCGGGCGGATTTCGTCCAGCTGTTCGAGATCATGCAGGGTCTGCCGGTCTGCATCCGTCTGTTTGATCCGCCCTTGCACGAATTCCTGCCGCAGGACCGGGAAGGCCTGCGCGATCTGGCCGAGGCGCTGGACCGGCCGCTCAGCGAGGTCACCCGCCGCGCCGAGGCGCTGACCGAGGTGAACCCGATGCTGGGCATGCGGGGGGTCCGGCTGGGGGTGGTGCTGCCGGAAATCTACGACATGCAGGCGCAGGCGATCTTCGAGGCGACTCTGGAAAGCGCCCGTCGCGGCGCTCCGGTGGTGCCCGAGATCATGATCCCGCTGGTCAGCGCCCGGCGCGAGGTTGAACTGGTCAAGGCCAGGATCGACGCGGTGGCAGCCACGGTCCGCACCCGCGCGGGGGCGGACTTCGACTACAAGCTGGGCGTCATGGTCGAAACCCCGCGTGCCGCCTTGCGGGCGGGCGAGATCGCGCAACATGCGGCGTTCCTGTCCTTTGGCACCAACGACCTTACGCAGATGACCTACGGGCTGTCGCGCGACGACGCGGGCCGCTTCATGAACACCTATGTGCGCCTGGGGGTCTTTCCCGAGGATCCGTTCCACATCCTCGATGTCGACGGCGTGGGAGAGCTTTTGCACATCGGTGCGGAGCGCGGGCGAACGACGCGCCCCGACCTGACATTGTCTATATGCGGCGAACATGGCGGGAACCCGGAATCCATCGCCTTCTGCCGGAGTGCCGGTTTTGACTATGTGTCCTGTTCGCCGTTCCGTGTGCCGATGGCCCGGCTGGCAGCAGCGCACATCGCCCTGCTGGATCGCGATAAAGACATTTAGAAACATGGTATTGTAAGGTAATTTCAAGACAATACCTTAAGTTTTCGGCGAGATGTCGCCGATTCTGCCGCGAAAAATGTTGCATTGCAGCAACAGGCATGGACCCTGCCCACCCTTTGACCTACCTCACCCACCGCTTGCAAGGCGGAGGTCACTTCCGCCAATTCGGAAACAATGACGGAAGAGCAGAATGATCGTTTTTCAGGTGCTGCGCGCTGTTGCGCTTGTGGTGGCGACGGGGTCGGCCGGGGATGCTCCGACAGTCACGGACCGGGTCCCGGCCGGATCGTCGAGCGTGGACTCGGGTTCTGCGGGGGGGGTCATCACGATCCCCGCATACATCCTCATGGTGCCCCCAGCCCAGGCGATGACCGACGGGCTGACCGAAGACTGGCTTGCGGCGCAGCCCGCACCGGTCGGGGATGCTGAATGGCAATGCCTGACCGAGGCGCTGTATTTCGAGGCGCGGGGCGAAAGCCTGCAAGGCCAGATCGCGGTGTCCGAGGTGATCCTGAACCGGGCGGACAGCCCGCTGTATCCGCGCTCGGTCTGTGGCGTGGTCAAGCAGCGCGGCGGCGGCGGGTGCCAGTTCTC
>JANOER010000294.1:0-4240 GCA_031441285.1 Rhodobacterales bacterium | reverse complement strand
GATCCCGGCGCTGACCGAAAAGCCCTGCCCCAGCGGGTTGCCCATCGCCATCACCCAGTCGCCGACGCGCATCAGGTCGGAGTTGCCGAGCGTGACGAATGGCAGCGGCGCCTCCGCCTCGACCTTCAACAGCGCGATGTCGGTCTTGGGGTCGGTGCCGACCAGCTTGGCCTCAAGCTTCTTGCCCGAAAAGAACTCGATGATGATCTCATCCGCGCCTTCGATCACATGGTTGTTGGTGACGATGTAGCCGTCCTCGGAAATCACGAAGCCGGACCCCAGCGCCTCGGACCGCTGCGCGCCGCCGCCTTCGGGGGAACCGAAGTCGTCGAAAAACTCCTCGAAGGGGCTGCCTTCCGGCACCATCGGCATGCCGTCGACCGGAGCGGCGATCATCGCCGAGGTGGTGATGTTCACGACCGAGGGGCTGATCTCGTCAGCCAGTTCGGCAAAGCTTTCCGGCGCGCCGAAGGCCTGTGCCTCGCGGACGGGGGCGACCGAAAGTCCAAAGCCCAGAACCAGGGCAAGAAGCGTGCTGGACCGAAGGGCAGCGCGGATGGAAGGGGTAAGGTCGGGCACGAAGGGCACTCCTGTTCATCGTGTGTGCAATTGGGCCAGCCGGTCGGACAAAGCCGCCACGCCATGTTGCGCAGCAGATAGTGAAGGCCGCGCGCAATGCAAACGTTGTGTGGGCAGCTCAACGGGAATTGAAGGGTCGTGTGGTCAACGACAGTGATCCTACCGCAAGGCCCGGTGTCACGCCATTCCTGCCACTAGCGGACCCGGACGGGATCGCACGCCGGAGCGGGCCAGAAATCGGCCAGGGATCGGCCAAAGGTCAGGCCAGCCCGGACATCCAGATCAACACGACGCCCAGCGCCAGGGCAGCAAGGCCGATCATCCTGCGACGGTCCACGCCAAGGGTCTGGATCAGGCGCAGCGCGTCCTCCATGCGCCGAGGGGCCAGTGCAAGCACCAGCCCCTCGACCGCAAGAACCAGACCGATCGCAAGCGCGACCACACTCACGGCGAGGCGCGGCTCATGGCGAGGCGGGCGCCGCAGGATCGGCCGGCGCTTCCGCCGGTTCCGCGTCCTGCGGGGCAATCACGCCCGCGCTGCGCAGATACGAGAAGAACTCGCTGTCGGGCTGCATCACGATCGACGAGTTCGACCCCTTGAGCGAGGTCTCGTAGGCGGTGAGCGACCGGATGAACCCGAAGAATTCGGTATCGCGGCCGTAGGCCTCGGCAAGGATGCGGTTCCGCTCGGCGTCGGCTTCACCACGGATCACGTCGGCCTGACGCCGCGCATCCGAGGTCAGTTCCACCACCGTCCGGTCAGCCGCCGCCCGCACCCGTTGCGCGGCTTCGCCACCGCGCGCGATCTCGTCCGCGGCCTCGCGCTCACGCTCGGCGCGCATCCGGGCGAAGGTCGCTTCAAGGTTCTGCTCGGGCAGGTCGGTGCGGGTCAGCCGCACATCGATGATGTCGATGCCAAGGTTGACCGACTGCCGCCGCGCGATGTCGCGGATCTGGTTCATCAGCGCGGTCCGGTCCTCGGACAAGACCCGGTTCGACGGGACCGAGCCCAGCACTTCCTGAATGGCCGGGTTGACGATGCCTTCCAGCCGCCGCAGCGCCTGGGCCTCGGCGCCGGTGCCCACCGCCTCGCGGAAGCGGACCAGATCGGTGATCCGCCAGCGGGCAAAGGCATCGACCACCAGACGGCGGTCGTCCAGCATGGTGACTTCGATCGGGGTCGTCGGCAGACCCAGGATGCGGTCCTCGTAAAAGACGACTTCCTGGACAAAGGGCAACTTGAAGCCAAGGCCCGGCTCTTCGCGCACCTGGGTGACCTGGCCGAATTGCAGGACCAGTGCCTGCTTGCGTTCATCGACGATGAACACCGATGACAGGGCCACGATCAGGATCACCACGACCGGAGCCACGAAATAGATCGCGCGCATCAGTTGGACCCTCCCGCAGTGCCCGCAGCGCCCTGGGCGGCGCTTGGCGGAGTGGACATGCGCCCAAGTTCGTTCAAGGGCAGGAAGGGCACCACGCCCTGGCCGACTTCGCCACCCGACACGCCGTCGAGGATCACCTTGTTCATGCCGCCAAATACCCGTTCCATGGTCTCGATATAAAGCCTGCGGCGTGTGATCTCGGGGGCCTTGACGTATTCGTCGAAGACCGAGATGAAGCGCGCCGCCTCACCCTGGGCCGAGTTGACGGCCTGAGCGCGAAACGCTTCGGCCTCTTCCAGGAACTGCGCGGCCGCACCGCGCGCGCCAGCCGTCACGCGGTTGGCATAGGCGTCGGCCTCTTTCTCCAGCGTGTCGCGCTGCTGCTGCGCCGCCTGCACTTCGCGGAAGGCGTCGATCACCTCACCCGGGGGCTGGGCGCGCTGCAGGTTGACGCGGATCACGCTGATCCCGGCGTTATAGCTGTCCAGCGTTTCCTGCACCTGGGACTGCACGTCCGCGGCGATCACGCCCCGGTCGCGGTTCAGGATCGGCGACAGTTCGGACCGGGCCACGATGTCACGCATCGCACTTTCGCTGACGGCACGCATCGTGTCCTCGGGGTCGGCGAGGTTGAAGAGATATTCTTCCGGATCGGCGATGTTCCAGACGACCTGAAAACCGATGTCGACGATGTTCTGATCGCGCGTGAGCATGAGGCCGGTTTCGCTGCCGGCTTCGCCTGTTCCGATCTCGGTCGTGCGTTCGCCGGTCACCTGGACCTTTTCGAAGGTCGCCAGCGGCCAGGGGGCAAAGTTCAGGCCGGGATTGCCGATGCCCGAGGTTTTGCCAAGGAACAGTTCGACCGAGCGTTCCTCCGGGCGCACCGAATAGAAGGACATGTAGCCCCAGACCGCGACCAGCGCG
The DNA here is from genome assembly GCA_031441285.1 of Rhodobacterales bacterium. Lineage (GTDB taxonomy): Bacteria > Pseudomonadota > Alphaproteobacteria > Rhodobacterales > Rhodobacteraceae > Tabrizicola. Next base: position 1,349 of record JANOER010000294.1, on the reverse strand, counting down.
AGAGCGCCCAGCGCGATGCCCTGCCGGGTCACGACCGGCCCGCCGCTGCCGCCGGTGCCGCCACCCGGGCCACCACCGCCCCCGATGCCACCGCGCCCGCGCCCGCCCATCAGCACGCGCAGTTGTTCCTGCCCGCGCTTCACCAGCTGGTCGATCTCAGGGATCTGCGGGCCTTCGCCACGACGCCCGCCACGGCGTTCGTCATCGTCGCCGTTGCCCTTGTTGCGGTCATCCCCGCCCGATCCGCCACCGCCGCCCCAGGGGCCGCCGCTTCCTGCCATCTGTCAGAACCTTTCTTTTCGTCTTCTGCCTTAGCTGGTCATCCCGGCCCGAAAATCAAGCCGTACCCGCCCCGCTCAGGCGCTTCTTGTCGGTTTGCGCATCGTGACCAGCTCCTCGGCCATGGTCGGATGCACCGCACAGGTGCGGTCGAAGTCTTCTTTCGCGGCCCCCATGCGGATTGCGATGGCGGCAAGCTGGATCATTTCGCCCGCCTCGGGTGCGACGATGTGGCAGCCCAGAACCTTGCGCGTGGTCTTGCTGACGATCAGCTTCATCAGCACCCGGTCGGGCTGGCCGGCAAAGGCGGTCTTCATCGGGCGGAAGGCGGTGGCATAGACCTCGATCGGCCCCTCGGCCCGTGCCGCTTCCTCGCCCAGGCCGACCGAGCCAAGCTCGGGCCGGGTGAAGACCGCCGAGGCGACCAGTTCGTGGTCGAATGCGGTGGGCTTTGCACCAAAGACGGTATCGGCGAAGGCATGGCCCTCGCGGATCGCGACCGGGGTCAGGTTGATCCGCCCGGTCACGTCGCCCACGGCGTAGATCGAAGGCACGCCGGTCTGGCTGAAGCGGTCGACCACGATCTCGCCCTTGCGGCCCAGGCTTACGCCCAGCGTGTCCAATCCCAGACCTTCGGTGTTCGGGAGGCGGCCGGTGGCATACATGACAAGGTCATACGCGCGGTCGGCACCGTCGGTCGTCACGGCGCGGATGCCGCCCGACGTGCGTTCCAGCCGCATCACGTCGGTGCCGCAGTGGATCTCGATGCCCTGTGCCTGCATGGCGGTCGAGACATGGCCCCGCGCCTCGTCGTCAAAGCCGCGCAGGATTTGCGCGCCCCGGTAATACTGGGTGACGGCCACCCCCATGCCATTCAGAATGCAGGCGAATTCGGTGGCGATATAGCCGCCGCCGACAATCAGGATGGATTTGGGCAGGGCCGGCAGATCAAAGATGTCGTTCGATGTCAGTACCCGCACCGAGGGATCCATTTCCGGCACCGACGGGTGGCCGCCGGTTGCCACAAGGATATGGGCCGCCGTCACCACCTGACCGGTGGCGAGGCGAAC